>DATEJU010000359.1:0-21813 GCA_035277805.1 Paraburkholderia sp.
ATGGCGCGACCACAGCGCGACGGCGATCTCGGCCATGCCCATGGGCATGCCGGGGTGACCGGAGTTCGCTTGCTGAACGGCGTCCATGGACAGCGCGCGGATCGCGTTGGCCATCAACTGGGTGGTAGCGGGGGAGGACGAAGTCGTCATGTCGAGTCCGGGGGAACGAGTGCAAAAAGCGGCTTGGGCGGCTGTGTTCAACAGCGCTCGCGCAGCAGCGTACGGTTCCGGAGGCTCGGCAGAAATGTTCGCTGCGGCGCGCGATGCGGCGCCAGGAAGACGCAAACGGCCAGAGCAAACGGACAGGGCTGCAAAGGGCGATATTCTAACAGATCGTGAGGACTTTCCCTGGCTGTAGGACCTGTCCAGGACCAGTGCAGCGCCCAAATCCGATGTGTATCGGACCCCGATTTTTAATCGCCGCACCGCCTGCATGCTGTGCGTCTGTTCTGGCCCATGCACACAAGCTCCACAACTGGAGGGGTAGAGCCTGTACGATGCGCGCCTGCGTGCGTCACTCCTGGCGGGGTTCTCAGTTGGCCCGAGATAAACTAGGCCAATTCCTGCAGCTTTAGGAGGCGCATCGTTGGAGAATCGCTGGGTTCGTTACATTTTTTTGCGTGCCAGCCGACTCAGCCAGTCTCCAACAACGCCTCGCCCCGATCCCGAACCTGGAGAGATCCGATGACCCCACCCCGCCCCGCAGGCGTGCCGTGGCTGACGCCGTACCTGACGGTGCGCAACGCGCGCGTCGCAATCGAGTTTTTTCAGGCGGCTTTCGGATTCGCGGTGCGCGATTGCGTGGAGGACGACGGCGCGGTGATGCATGTGGAAATGACCTATCACGATCAGTTGATCGTAATGTTCGCGCCGGAGCGCGCATTCGGTTCGACGGCACGCACGCCGAAGAGCTCGGACGCGATCGCCCCCCAATCCTTTTATCTTTACGTCGACAATGTCGACGCGGTGTATGCGCGAGCGCTGGACGCTGGCGCGAAATCGTTGAGCGAGCCGCAGGACCAGTTCTGGGGTGACCGTTTTGCGCAGGTCGAAGACCTCGACGGCTACCGCTGGGCGCTTGCTCGCCATCTGTCATGAAGCAATGAGAACTTGTCTTATGCCCCGTTTTTTCGTCGGAAATTCCTTGCAATCCGGCGACGTCTTCACTCTCCCCGACGAAGTGACACGGCACGTTCAGGTGCTGCGCCTGCAGCCCGGCGACACGATCGTGCTGTTCAACGGCGTGGGTGGAGAATTCAGCGCCGAAATCATCGCCATGGAGCGCCGCGACACGCAGGTACGCGTCGGCCCGTTCCGCGACATCGAAACCGAGCCGCCGTACCGGCTCACGCTCGCGCAAGGCATTGCCGGCAGCGACAAGATGGACTGGCTGATCGAAAAGGCGGTCGAGCTGGGCGCGACGAACTTCGTGCCGCTCACGACCTCGCGAAGTGTCGTGCGCCTCGTGGGCGAACGCGCCGTGCGTCGCCAGACTCACTGGCAGCGCATCGTGCAGGCATCGTGCGAGCAGTGCGGACGCAACCGCATGCCCGAAGTCGCCTCTACGCGCGAGATCGGCACCTGGCTCGGCTCCCTGCCCAAAACCCCTGCCGAAGGCGAGTTGCGCGTGCTGCTTTCGCCGCGCGCGAACGTTTCGTTCGCCACCCTGCCGCACAACCCGCCGCAAGGCGAGATCACCGTGCTCGTAGGCCCGGAAGGCGGCTTTTCATCGCCAGAGGAAGCCGCGGCGCTCGATCACGGCTTCATTGCCGTGGGGCTCGGGCCGCGCATCCTGCGCACCGAGACGGCGGGTATCGCCGTGCTCGCGGCACTCGCCGCGCGCTGGGGCGGCTGGTAAAGGACCGGTCCGGCCAAGCGCAGGTAAAAATGACAAGGCCCGCCGCATGTCATCATGCGGCGGGCCTGCGTTTTTTTGTCGCAAGAATGCGACGGCACCCGAATGGCCAACGACGGCGGCCGGCACCCTGGAGGTGCCGCGCACCGTATCGCTCAGGCGAACGAATAAAAGACGCGGAACGGCACCTTGCGCTCGGCCCAGTACTCCGAAGCTTCGCGGAACACGTCGAGCAGCGTCTCGCGCCCGTCCTTGTCGAACTTCTGCGCGATCGGCAGGCCCTCCAGCACGATCACGAAGCCAGGCTGCTCGCCGGCCTTTTGCACCAGATCGGTCAGGCAGTCGTACAAACCATCGTAGTTCTTGCCGAAATGCTTCGGAAACAGAAACGATGTGGCAATGGTTTCGAGCACTTCCTGCTTGGTCTGCGCGTTGGCGCAAAACGCATAGAGGAAATGCTGCTGCAGCCGCTGCGCCTCGTCGGCGAGATCCTGCACGCGGAACGCGCGGATCGACTGGACGATATTCGGCCTGACGGTCGAAAACAGGCTCATGGCCTCCTCGTTCAATGAATTCGCCTCGCCTTTGCGCGCTGCGTCGCGCTGCTGGTCGTCATGATGCATCTGCATGACGCGCTGGAACAGGTTGCCCTCGCCGGACGCGAACAGATCGCTCGCGACCAGCGGGTCGTGTGCGTAAGTGTTATCGCTCATGCCGCTTTTCCCGGTGTCATTCAACAATTCGCTTAAAACTGGCGTAGTGGTCGTCGGTGTAATAGCAGTTGTCCGTGCGCCGCAGCGGACCGCCGCAGATGATGCGCCGCGCGCCGCGGTTGCGCGCACGGGGCGTCGGAACGGTGTATTCGTGGTAGTAGCCGCGCCGATGCTTCGGCAACGCCCGCTCGTAATTGCCGAACACGGAGCCGTCCTTCTCGTACGGATAAGGCCCGCCCTCGCCAATCAGACTGAGCGTATTGACCGCCTCGCGCGGCAACTCGCCCACGCTTACGGTGCCAACCGACGCTCCGGCATCGTCTGCCGCCTGGGTGCGCGCCGCGACGCCTTGCGAACACGCGAGCGCTGCCGCCAGAAAAACGCCTGACGCAGCCAGCGCCAAACGACGGATAGCGCTCGAACACTTGCCAGAATTTCCACTAAAACAATGGCTTGCATCTGCCGACCCGGCCAATGCGCCACCGTCTCGGGCGGTGATTTCCGCAGCGATTTCGTCAGGCAGTCCTATACGTACCATCTACGGATTCCCGCCTCTCGGATCACGCGTTCGACGACCATGAAAGGTGTAAGGGTATCGCTAATGGTCCCCGGAAGCAATCTTGCCCCGGCAACGGCACACGAGGCTTGACCGCGCACAACCAGCAAACCGGTAAATTTTACAAACACAAAAAATGGTGTCGGGACGTTGCCGGGCATTGCCCCTGGAGGATGGCGGGAGACCGGCGGCAGGTGACGCCGCCGGTGCGAGGTATGAAGCCGCGGGGATGCGGCTGGAGGATAGCTTGATGCGAGCGACTTAACGCGTTGCGTTCACATCCGCGACGAGCAGCGCGGCCATGTTGACGATCCGGCGCACGGTGGCCGAAGCCGTCAGCACGTGCACCGGCTTGGCCGCGCCAAGCAGCATCGGTCCGATGGCGATATTGTTGCCCGCCGCCGTCTTCAGCAGGTTGTAAGAGATATTCGCCGCGTCGATGTTCGGCATGACGAGCAGGTTCGCCTCACCTTCGAGCGTCGACTCCGGCAGGATCTCGCGGCGCAGGTTCGCGTCGAGCGCGACATCGCCGTGCATCTCGCCGTCCACCTGGAGGTCCGGCGCGCGCTCCTTGAGGATCTCCAGCAGATCGCGCATCTTCTGCGCCGAAGGCGCGAGGCTTGAGCCGAAGTTCGAGTGCGAGCACAGCGCGACCTTCGGCTCGATGCCGAAGCGGCGCACCTCCTCCGCCGCCATGATGGTGATTTCGGCAAGCTGCTCCGGCGTCGGGTCGACGTTCACGTGCGTGTCGACCACGAAGATCTGGCGGTTCGGCAGCACCAGCGCGTTCATGGCCGCGTAGACGTTACAGCCTTCCTTCTTGCCGATCACCTGGTCGATGAAGTGCAAATGGCGGTGCGTCGTGCTGACCGTGCCGCAGATCATGCCGTCCGCCTCGCCCTTCTCCACGAGCATCGAGCCGATCAGCGTGGTGCGGCGGCGCATTTCGAGCTTCGCCATTTGCTGCGTGATGCCCTTGCGCGCCATGAGCTTCGCGTAGGTCTGCCAGAAATCGCGATAGCGCTCGTCATGATCGGTATTGACGACCGTGTAGTCGTGGCCCGCGACGAGACGCAGGCCGTAGCGCGCGATGCGCTGCTCGATCACCGCCGGACGGCCGATCAGGATAGGCTTCGCGAGCTTTTCGTCGACCACGATCTGCACCGCGCGCAGGATGCGCTCCTCTTCGCCCTCGGCGAACACGATGCGCTTCTTCTCCGCCTCCACGGCACGCGCGATCTGGAAGATCGGCTTCATGGTCGTGCCGCTGTGATAGACGAACTGCTGCAGATGCTGCACGTAGGCGTCCATGTCCTCGATCGGACGGGTCGCAACGCCCGAGTCCATCGCCGCTTTGGCAACGGCCGGCGCGATCTTCACGATGAGGCGTGGATCGAAGGGCTTCGGAATCAGGTATTCGGGCCCGAATTGCAGATCCTGGATGCCATAGGCCGTGGCCACGACGTCGCTTTGCTCCTGGCGCGCCAGTTCCGCGATCGCATTCACGGCGGCGATCTCCATCTCGCGCGTGATGGTGGTCGCGCCCACGTCCAGTGCACCGCGGAAGATAAACGGGAAGCACAGGACGTTGTTGACCTGGTTCGGATAGTCCGTGCGGCCCGTGGCAAGCACGGCGTCCGGACGCACTTCGAGCGCGAGTTCCGGCAGGATTTCCGGCGTGGGATTGGCGAGCGCGAGGATGAGCGGCTTCGCGGCCATCTGCTTGACCATGTCCTGCTTGAGCACACCGCCTGCGGAAAGGCCGAGGAAGATGTCGGCGCCTTCGATCACCTCAGCGAGCGTGCGCGCTTCGATTTCGCGTGCGAAGCGCCCCTTGTCCGGGTCCATCAGCTCGGTGCGGCCCTTGTAGACCACGCCCGCGAGGTCGGTCACGTAGATGTTCTCGAGCGGCAGGCCAAGATCGACGAGCAGGTCGAGGCACGCCAGCGCCGCCGCCCCCGCGCCCGAGGCCACGAGCTTCACCTGCTTGATGTCCTTGCCCACGACCTTCAGGCCGTTGGTGAACGCCGCCGCCACGACGATGGCCGTGCCGTGCTGGTCGTCGTGGAAGACCGGAATCTTCATGCGCTTGCGGGCTTCACGTTCGACGATGAAGCATTCCGGCGCCTTGATGTCTTCGAGATTGATGCCGCCGAACGTGGGTTCGAGCGCGGCGATCACGTCCACGAGCTTGTGCGGGTCCGACTCGTTCAGCTCGATGTCGAACACGTCGATGCCCGCGAACTTCTTGAACAGCACCGCCTTGCCTTCCATGACCGGCTTCGAGGCGAGCGGTCCGATGTTGCCGAGGCCGAGCACGGCCGTGCCGTTCGACACGACGCCCACAAGGTTGCTGCGCGCCGTGAAGCGTGCGGCGTTCAACGGATTCTCGACGATCGCCTCGCACGCGAACGCGACGCCCGGCGAGTACGCGAGCGAGAGGTCGCGCTGGTTGATCATCTGCTTGGTCGGCGCGATCGCGATCTTTCCGGGCGTCGGAAACTCGTGATAGTCGAGGGCGGCTTCGCGGAGCTTGTTCTTGGCGGAATTCGACATGGCGGGCGGGACCTGAGTGCGGACTAGAATGGCAAAATCTGGATCGAACGCATTGTAGCGCCAATCCTTGGGCACATTCCTTACAGTCCGGGCGCAGCTGCCGCGACCTGAATGAGGCAAACGCCCCGCCGGCGCCGCTCGCGCCGGGCCACCCGAGCCTTTCGTCATAGACCTTTCGTCATGCTTTCCGAGTTCTCCCTGATCGACCGTTATTTCGCGCGACGCGCACGCACGAACACGCGCCGCGCCGCACTCGGCATCGGCGACGACTGCGCGCTCATCGCGCCCGCCGCCGGCGAGATGCTGGCCGTCTCCACGGACATGCTCGTGGAGGGCCGCCACTTTCTTCCCGACGTCGACCCTCATGCGCTCGGCCACAAGGCGCTCGCCGTGAATCTCTCCGATCTCGCCGCGATGGGCGCCGCGCCGCTTGGCTTCACGCTCGCGTTCGCGCTGCCCAAGCCACGCGAGGACTGGCTCGAGGCGTTCAGCAGCGGGCTTTTCGAACTGGCCGACCGATACGGCTGCGAGCTGATCGGCGGCGACACCACGGCCGGGCCGCTCAATCTGTGCATCACCGTGTTCGGCTCGGTGCGTCAGGATGCAGCACTGCGGCGCGACGCGGCCCAGCCCGGCGACGACGTCTGGGTGTCGGGCACGCCGGGCGACGCGCGTGCGGGTCTGGCCGCGCTGCGCGGCGAGTGGCCGCAAGTGCGGCTCGAGCGCGCCGACGCCGCCCATTTCCGCCGCGCGCTCGAATATCCCGAACCGCGCGTCGCGCTCGGTCTCGCACTAGCCGGCATTGCACGCGCGGCGCTCGACGTCTCAGACGGACTCGCCGGCGACCTGCTGCACATCCTCGAACGCTCGCACGTGAATGCCGAGATCGACGTGGACGCGCTACCGCTCTCCGAGGCGCTCACGCGCCTGCCGCGCGCGCTGCAACTGCAATGCGCGCTCGCGGGCGGCGACGACTACGAACTCTGTTTCACGGCGGCGCAAGCACAGCGCGGGGCCGTCGACGCTGCGGCGCAACAGGCAGGCGTGCGGGTGACGCGCATCGGTACAATAACTTCTCCCGATACGGCCGCATCACCTGAGACGCCGGGCACCGCCGAAGCGGCCGACGACAGCGCGCACGCAAAACGCAAAGCGCAGGCGTGGCCCGCCATCGCGTGGCGCGACGCATCCGGTGCTCCGCTCAACCTGACGTTGCAAGGCTTCGATCACTTTCATGCAGACTGACCCTACGCCCTCGCCCGCCGACAAACTCGCGACGGCCGGCCAGCCAGCCTGTGCGGGCACGGCAGGCGCGCACAACGCGAACGCCGCGAATGCCGCGCCCAAGGGCCCGCGCCGCGCCGACGCGCCGTTCATGCTCACGCACCCGCTGCATATCATCTCGCTCGGCTTCGGCTCCGGACTCTCGCGGCTCGCGCCGGGCACAGCGGGCACCCTCTTCGCCTGGGCGGCCTTCGAAGTGCTCAACCGCTACATCACGGTACTCGACTGGGGCCTCCTGATCGTCGTGGGCTATCTTGCCGGCATCGGCATCACCGGTTTCACCGCGAAGATGCTGCGCACCGAAGACCCCTCGGCCATCGTCTGGGACGAGATCGTCGCGTTCTGGCTCGTGCTGCTGATGATCACGCCCATCGGCTTCATGGGCAAACTCTGGGCGTTCATTGTCTTTCGCTGCTTCGACACGGTAAAGCCGCCACCCATCCGCTATTTCGAGCGGCGCTTCAAGGGCGGCTTCGGCATCATGCTCGACGACCTCGTTGCCGCGTTCTTCACGCTGCTCGTGATCGCGCTCTGGCGCATGTCGGTCTGAGCGGCGCGCACGCCGTCACCGTCACACCCCAAAGAGAACACAACCAGCACACCGCCACGGACACTCTTTCATGCCCACCGATTCCGTCGTTCACCAACTCGCCATCCGCGCCGGCAACAAGCTGCGCGACGCCCGGCTCATGCTCGCCACCGCCGAGTCGTGCACCGGCGGCATGGTGGCTACCGCCATCACCGACATTTCCGGCAGCAGCGGCTGGTTCGACCGCGGCTTCGTCACCTATTCGAACCAGGCGAAGACGGAGATGATCGGCGTGCCTGCCGAACTCATCGAAAAGCACGGCGCGGTGAGCGAGCCGGTCGCGCGCGCAATGGCCGAAGGCGCACTGCGCAACAGCCGGGCACAAGTTTCGCTCGCCATCACGGGCGTGGCCGGTCCTGGCGGCGGGACACCTGAAAAACCGGTCGGCATGGTGTCGTTCGGCTGGAGCAACCGGCTGCACACGAGCGTCGAGACGCTCGTCTTCAAGGGCGATCGGGAGCAGATCCGCGTGCAGGCCGCCGCGCACGCGCTGCGCGGGCTGCTTGCACTCATCGACGAAAAGGAACGCTAAAGCGTCCGGCCGCCTCAAACGCCGGACGCGGGGAATTGCCCTACCCGACCGGGATCGAAACGGGATCGAAACGGGATCGAAAGGAGGCCGTATCAATGACAATCGCGAAATCGACCGAGGCGGCAAACACGAACAGCGCCGTCGACGAACTGATCCGCCGCTTCGGGCTCGAGCCCCATCCGGAAGGCGGCTTCTACAGCGAAACTTACCGCTCGGACAAGCTGGTCCGCCGCGACGGCGCACCGCCCACCGACGGCACGCGCGCGGCCTCGACCGCGATCTACTTTCTGCTCGCGTACGGCGCCTATTCGGCGTGGCACCGGATCCGCTCCGACGAACTCTGGCATTTCTATGCGGGCTCGCCCATCGAGATTCATTCCATCGATGAGCGCGGCGTGCTTTCCACGCGCAAGCTCGGTCATGCGCTCGACCACTCAGGCACGGTTTTCCAGGCGATGGTGCCTGCGGGGCACTGGTTCGCGGCGCGCTGCTGCGATCCGTCCACCTATGCGCTCGTGGGCTGCACGGTAGCGCCAGGGTTCGAGTTCAGCGAGTTCGAGATTGCGGATGTGAATGCGCTCGCCGCAAAGTACCCGCTGCATCGGCCGATTATTGAATTGTTCGGCAAGCCGGCTGCCGTGGCGGTCACCAGAAGGGATTGAGCGGCAGCACATAAAAAAACGGCGCTTCCGAAGATGCGCCGCAAAGCCCTGCCAATTGCAGACAGCCTCCCGCTGGCTGTCCGCAACACGCTCCCTACAGCGTGTTCCGTTGTGTTGTCGCTTACTTCGCGACGATCTCCACCCTTCGATTGGGCGCAAGGCACGCCACCACAGCCGGCGTTGCCTTCTTGCCCGTGCAAGTCTTCACTGGGTTCGCCGAACCGAGACCGTCGACCTCGAAGCGAGCCGCGGTCACGCCCTGCGCCTGAAGCGCCTTGGTCACGGCCACCGCACGTTGCAGCGAGAGCTTGTCGTTGTGCGCTTTCGAACCGAAGCGGTCCGCGTAGCCCGCGACCTTCAGCACGTTCAGCTTCACGCCGGAATCGCGCACCTGCTGGGCGAGCAGCGCCACTTCGCGTTGCCCCTCCGGCTTGAGGACCGCGCTGTCGAAATCGAACAGCGCGTCGGCCGAGAGCGAAACCGGCTTCGCAAGCGGTGCGGCCACAGGTGCCACCACTGGCGGCGGAAGCGGCGACACGCATTGGTCGAGTTGCTTGTCGACCTTCTGCGCGAGCTGCTGCGCGCGCTCGATGCTGTCCCAGCCGTGCACCCAGCGCGTGCCATGCGTTTCCGCCTGTTCCTTCCAGGCTTCATCGCTCAGGGCCGAAAGACGTCCCGCATCCTCGCCGCGGCACGGCGACTGCGAAGCGCGCTGGTTCACGCGATCGATTTCCCGCAGTGCCTTCACCCACTTCTCGCGCGTTTCAACCGACGGTCAGTCCTTCTGCGCATAGATCGGCTGGAACTGCGTGCTGCCGTCGATGAAATGACGACCGTTGTTCAGCGCACGTGCGGCAGCGTCGTTGGAGACGCTCGACACCAGCACATGGCTGTCCTGGCGCTGGGCGATTTCGAGCCAGCCTTCGGCCAGACCGCGCTGATACGGATCGGCAACCTTTTGTGCTGCCGGCATCAGTGCCTCGGCATCACTGCTCACGCTGGCGAATGCGTGGGCGCTCGCCAGCGCGGCGAACAATGCGCCGCATATCAAGTTTTTTTCATGAGATTCTCCGTGCCCGCCAGGGTTTGCCGTGGCGGGCTGGGGTCACGGTCGATCAGAAGCCGATCGTCGCGCCAACCGACGCGCCGGTGCCGGCGCCGCTACCCGTCGAGCGTGCAACGTGTGCGTTCAGGAGCACGCGGTCGCCCACGTACCAGTTCGCACCGAGTGCCAGGGCACTTTCGCCGCCGTAGGTACTGTTCGAAAACCACGTTTTCCCGGCTGCCACAAATGCAAATTCCGCATCACATTCAAGTTCGGCGTGGATATCCATTCATTGAATCCACGACCTGCGCCAGCGCGTCGCCAGCACAATGGAGGAGTCGAGCCGCGATGGCCTAGTTGTCGCCCGCGCAAAACGTCGCCGCGGAAGAACACGCGGCACTTGTTGCCGGAATGCCTGCGCACATCGCCAAATTCACTATGACGGCGCAATGTTAGGGAGAGGGAACGGCCGAACGAATCAGATAGTTCTTATTTTTCTATCCGGAATCTGACGTTTTCTTAAGTTTTTATATTTGTCAGCAGAAGAATCTACACACGTCCGATGCGGGCCGAGCACCGGACGTCGCATGGATCAACGGTAGGCGTTGATCTTGTCGCGCGTTGCCATGGCAGCCGTCGCAGCCGCCTGCGCGAAATCCTCGCCCTTGCTCGCATAGATGATCGCGCGCGACGAGTTGATGAGCATGCCCGTGCCGTTGGCAGTGCGGCCGGCCTTTACGGTCGCCTCCACATCGCCGCCCTGCGCGCCAATGCCGGGAATCAGCAGCGGCATGTCGCCGACGATCTCGCGCACCGTCTCAATTTCCTTCGGGAAGGTGGCGCCCACCACGAGGCCCAGTTCGCCGCTCGCGTTCCATTTGTTCGCGGCTAGCTCAGCGACGACCTGATAAAGCGGCTTGCCGTCGGTGGTCAAGAATTGAAGGTCCGAGCCGCCGGGGTTCGAGGTGCGGCACAGCACGATCACGCCCTTGCCATTGTGCGCAAGCCACGGCTCGATCGAGTCGTACCCCATATAGGGATTGACCGTCACCGCATCCGCCTTGAAGCGCTCGAACACCTCGCGCGCGTATTGCTCGGCAGTGCTGCCGATGTCGCCGCGCTTGGCGTCGAGAATCACGGGCAGGCCCGGATGTTTTTCGTGGATGTGCGCGATCAGCGCTTCTAGCTGGTCTTCGGCGCGATGCGCGGCGAAGTAGGCGATCTGCGGCTTGAACGAGCACGCGTAGGGTGCGGTGGCGTCGACGATATCGCGACAGAATTCGAAGATTGCATCACTGCGGCCCGCGAGTGCAGCGGGGAATTTCGTGGGCTCGGGGTCAAGGCCGACGCACAGCAGCGAGCCGGTGCGCTGCCAGGCGGCAGCCAGGGTCTGGGTGAAGGAGATCATGATGGAGACTCGCGGCGAGCCGATGTGGGGAAAACGGCGCGTATTTTACCCGCCTTGGGCGGAGGGGCCCCGCGCTCGCGCCGGGGCCGCCGAATCCCATCATCATGAAGCGCTGCGCGGGCAATCCGGGCGGAATCCGGACGAACCGCCCGCCATTCAACAATACGTTACGGCGAACCTCAGCCCGCCTGACGCCGCCCACGCAGACTCTTCGCGCCCCGGGCGCCGGCCCGCCCTCGCGCGCCCTGCCGATGCGGGCTCGCCGCCTCGCGCATATCCATGCGCTCGACCGTGAAGCCGAACGTGCGCGCGAGCCGCTCGCCGCGCGCGAGCACGGTCATGCCGTGCGCCCCGCCACCGCCTTCGAGATTGACCGCGTTGATCGGATGATCGACGGGCTCGAAGCAGAAGAAGCGCTCGCCCGGCGGCGTATAGAGCACGTAATAGTCGGTGTTCGCGCAAATCGAGAGCGAGAGCCGGCGGCGCTCCCAGACTACGGCGGCGCGCCCGCTCCAGCCGCTGAAGGCGTGATTCACGAGCTGCTCGGGCAGCGGGTACGCCACGCCGAACTGCCAGGCGGGAGGCGCGGGCACGTGGCGCACTGGCAACCAATCCGCGTCCGAGAGCCACAAGCCGCTCGCGGGCGCTGAAAGCTCGGTGCTGGCGTCGCGCGCAAGGAACGGATGCACGCCCAAGCCGAACGGCAGCGCCTCGCGGCCCGTGTTCTCCACTTCGAGCGTTATCGCGAGCGTCGCACCGTCGAGCGCATAGGTCAGCACGGCGCGATACGCATAGGGCTCGCCGCTGCTGCGGTCGAGCACGAGGCGCACGCGCTCGCGCTCGGCCACTTCAACGCTCCAGTTTGCGAGCCACCCGTCGCCATGGATTGGCAGCGGCTCGCTCGCGCGATTGCGCGGCACTTCGACAGCGCGTCCGCCAAAATGAAAACGCCCCTCGCCGATTCGATTCGAATACGGCAACAGCGGGTAGCACGCGAGCTCGTTCGGGTCCATGCGCGCGCTCACGCGCTCGCAGCGGCGAAACACGGGTTCGAGCGCGCCTTCGCTGCGCCAGTCGAAGCGCGTAATTCCGCCGCCCAGTTGGGGGGCGACGTCGAGCCTCAGATACGCGTTCGCGAGCGTCACACAGGCCACGTCGCTCGTTCCTGCCGCGCCGATCGCGACTGCCGAGGTGCTCGGCCCCGGCATGACGGGGTGCGCGGCGGCTTCGAGCCGCGCGCGGCGCGCGGCGGCGGGTGATACAGGCTGGGTAGCAGGCGCGACGTTTGCAGCATTCGCGCCTGGGTTCAAGGTGGAACGGGTGGGTCGACGCACAGCGGAATTCGCGACGCTCATAAGATGCTCCTGGAGAGGCATGTTCGATTGCCGCCACAAAAGGCGGCTCACCGTTGGCCCGCCTGCGCCGTGCCCGCGCGTTGCGTACGCGCGCTGTCTTCCGACTCACGGGCCTGCGGCCGCTTCTTCTGTTCGCTCTTTTTCTGACCGTACTGGCAAGATCGACTGCTCACTACCGATCGACTGCATCTGTTGCTGAACTGCAACGTCTGTCCATCTGTTGGTGACGCGCGCTGGATGCTACGACATGCACGTTTTTCGAAGGCGTGCGCGCAAAGCGCCTTTCGAAACGATTCAAAAATTTTTAGAAAACGCTTAACACATGCCATCAAACGCGCCGACGCCCTTGAAACAGCGGCTCCGCAAGGCCCGTGCGGCCGATTGGCGCCACGAATATGCCGCCCGCATGAGGTTCGCTCGCGAGCATCGCTTCGTCCATTTCCGCTCGCGCGCTCGTCACGTAAAGCGTGTCCAGCAGTGCTCCGCCGAGGGTAACGCAGCTAGGTTGCGATGTGGGAATCTTTACACGCTCGGTCTCCTGACCATCGGCGCCATAACGCACCACGCGCTCTCCGCCCCACTGCGCATTCCAGAGGCCGCCTTCGGCATCCACGGTCGAGCCGTCCGGCACGCCGGTCTCGTCGGTGAGCGTCACGAACGTGCGTTCGTTTGCAATCGTTCCGTCCGCGCCGCCCGCGTTGTAATCGCACGCGCGAATCTCACGCGTGGGCGAATCGCAGTAGTACATGGTCGATCCGTCCGGGCTGAACGCGATACTGTTCGAGATCGCAGGCGCGGGCAGCGGCAGGCGCTCCAGAGTGAGATCGTGATTCAGCCGATAGAAGCCGCCAATCGCCTGCATCGGCGTGCCTTCGTACTTTGTGCCGAACACGAAGCGGCCCTGGCGGTCGCAGCGTCCGTCGTTCAGCCGCGTCGGCACCCCGGGCTCGACTTCGACGATGGTGTCGATAGCCCCCGTCGCGAGGTCGAAGAATGCAAGCCGCGATTCGAGGCCGAGCAGCAGCGTGCGCTCGTCCTCGCAGAGCGCAAAGCAAGCGAGACGCTCCGGCATTTCCCACGTCACGTGCTTGCCGTCGCGCGCGTCGTAACGAGACAGACGCTTGCCTTCGATGTCGACCCAGTAGAGCCGGCCGCTGCGCGCGCACCAGGTCGCGCCTTCGCCCAGCTCGCATTTCGCGTGTACCAGCAGCTCGGCCACGTTCTCTTCCCCCGCTTTGGTGTCTGCACCCGCGCTCATGCCCAGCCTCCATCGACGACGATGTCCTGCGACGTAATCATGCGGCTGTCATCAGCCGCGAGGAAAAGCGCCATGCGCGCGAGGTCTTCGGGCAGCAGTTCGGCGTCGATGCACTGGCCGCGCTTGATGGCCTCGCGCCCTTCGTCGGTGAGCCACAGGCGCCGCTGCTTCTCGGTCATCACCCAGCCCGGCACGAGCGCATTCACGCGGATGCCGTATCGCCCGAGGTCTTTCGCGAGCCCGCGCGTGAGCCCCTGCACCGCCGATTTGCACATCGTGTAGACCGGCAAGTCGGCTTGCTTGAGCATCCAGCTGATCGAGCCCAGATTAATGATCGAGCCCGCGCGCGCGGACTTCATGTCCTCCGCCACTGCCTGCGCCGCGAACAGCTGATGCCGCAAGTTCACGGCAACGCCCGCGTCGAACGACTCGGGCGTGACTTCCGCAAGCGTATGGCGGCGGTCGTTCGCGGCGTTGTTCACGAGCACCTCGATGGGGCCGAGCGCGCTCTTCACGTCGGCGATGGCAGCGCGCAGCGCGGCAATGTCGGTGAGATCGCAGGCGAGAAAGAGCGGCTTGTGGCGCGAATCACCGAGCTCGTCGGCGAGCGCCTGACCTGCGCTCGCGTCGATGTCGAGAAAGCCCACGCGTGCGCCCTGCGCCGCGAAGTGCTCGACGAACGACGCGCCGATGCCGGTCGCGCCGCCCGTGATCAGCACCACGCGGTCAACAAGGCTCGGGTAGCGCGCGTAACTTTCATGCGAGTGACGGGCCTTCGCATCTGCGGGTGCATTGGTAAATGACGACATCGTACGAATTCCTCAAGTATCAATCGCGCGTGCCACGGTTCTTCAACTGATCGAGCAGCACCGCCGCGAGCAGGATCGCGCCGCGCACGAGGTACTGATAGAACGCGTCGATGTTGAGCAGGTTCATCACGTTCTCGACCGTGCCCATGATGAGCACGCCGATCACCACGCCCGAGATCGT
This sequence comes from Paraburkholderia sp., assembly GCA_035277805.1. Classification (GTDB taxonomy): domain Bacteria; phylum Pseudomonadota; class Gammaproteobacteria; order Burkholderiales; family Burkholderiaceae; genus Paraburkholderia. The sequence goes on from DATEJU010000359.1 coordinate 14,804, forward strand.
CGCGCGTCCGCCCAGCAGCGACACGCCACCCAGCACGCACGCGGAAATCACGTTCAGCTCGAAGCCCTCTGCCGCGTTCGGCTGCCCCGAGGTAATGCGCGAGGCGAGGATCACGCCCGCGAGCGCCGTCACCGCGCCCTGGATCAGGAAGATCCACACGCGCGTGCGCTCGACCTTGATACCGGCGAGCCGCGAAGCCTCAGGATTGCCGCCGATGGCAAGCGTATTGCGCCCGTACACGGTCTGATTGAGCATCACGCCGAACACGATGAAGCAGATGAGCGTGACCCAGATCGGCAATTGCACGCCGAAGAACGATGCCGTGCCCATGGCGATGAAGGTATCCGAGGACACACCCACGGCCTGGCCGTGCGAGGCGATGAAGCCAAGCCCGCGCACGATCTCCATGGTGGCGAGCGTGGTGATCAGCGCATTGATGCGCAGATACGCGATCACCGCGCCGTTCACGAAGCCGATCGCGGCGCCCGCGGCCACGGCGGCGACGATCGCAATGAACGTGTTGTTCGTGGCGTTGAGCACCATCGCACAGAGCACGCCCGCAAACGCGACGATCGAGCCCACGGAAAGATCGAAGTCGCGCGAGGCGAGACAGAACATCATCGTGCAGGCGACCATGCCGATCTGCGAAACCGACAGGGCGAGCCCCAGCATGTTCTCGATCGAGAAGAAATGATCGACGGTCAGCGACATCACGAGGAACATGATCGCGAAGATCACGATCAGGCTGTACTCGGTGATCTGCTGCCACCACTTCTGCTTGTCGCTGGTCTTGGGAATCAGCGCTTCGGCGGCGCTGTGCGCCACGCTCTTCGCTGCATCGGCGGCATCGGCCGCCAGGTTCTCTCTCGCTTGCATTTCAGTCACTCCTCCCCGTCCACTCATGCGGCTCTCGCCTGCGCGCCTTGCGGCAGCGCGAGGTCCAGCACCGCGTGTTCGCTCGCCGCGCTGCGCGGCAACTCTCCGGAAATGCGCCCCTCGCGCATGACCACGATGCGGTCAGACACGCCCAGTACCTCCGGCAATTCCGATGACACCATCACGATCGCGCAGCCGCGCGCGGCGAGCTGGTAGATCACGTTATAGATTTCGTGCTTCGCGCCGACGTCGATGCCGCGCGTGGGCTCGTCAAGAATCACCACCTTCAGATCGGGCTCCGCGAGCCAGCGCGAAAGAATCGCCTTCTGCTGGTTGCCGCCCGAAAGAAAGCGGATCTTCTGGCGGCGGCTCGGCGTCTTGATCTTCAGGAGCTTGATGAAACGGTCCGCGGTTTCGGCCTCTTTCTTGCGATCGAGAAACATGCCCGCGCGCAGGAAGTGGCGGCGGCAGCTGATGTTGATGTTCTCCGATACCGTTGCCATCGCAACGATGCCCTGCTCCTTGCGGTCTTCCGGACACAGCACGATGCCCTTGCGAATCGCGTCGCTGGCGCTTTTCACGCGGATCGGCTTGCCGTCGAGCTCGATCTCGCCGGCGCGCCGCTTGTGCGTGCCGTAGATCAATTGCATGAGCTCGCTGCGGCCCGCGCCCACAAGCCCGAAAAAGCCGACGATCTCTCCCGCCTTCACCTCGAAGCTCGCCGCCTGCGTGAGCGGATGCCCTTCCACGCCCCGCACCGCGAAGCGCACGTTGCCGTGCTCGCGCGGCGAGTAGTTATAGATGTCGCTGATCTCGCGCCCGACCATTTCGGCCACGAGCGTCGCGCGCTTGACCTCTTCGAGCTTCTCGTGCGAGGCGATCTTGCGGCCATCGCGGAAGATCGTGCAGGCGTTGCAGAGCTCGTAGATCTCGTCCATGCGGTGCGAGATGTAGATGAGCGCGCGGTTGTCGGCGCGCAGTTCGCGCACGAGCTTGAAGAGCACTTCGGTCTCGCGGTGCGAGAGCGAGCTCGTGGGCTCGTCGAGCGCGATCACGCGCGCGTTGCGCAGCAGAGCCTTGCAGATTTCCACCATCTGGCGCTGCGCGATGGAGAGCTTGCGCAGCTTCGCGGCGGGATCGAGATCCACGCCCATGGCGGCAAGACGCTCGCGCACGAATTTGCGCGCCTGAGTGCGTCTCACCCAGCCGAGCGCGTTGGGCAGCGCGCCTAGCAGCAGATTCTCCGCGACCGTGAGGTCGGGCACGTATTGCAGCTCCTGGTGAATCACGGCGATACCCGCGCCGATCGACGCCGCCGCATCGGCGAAACGCACCTCGTTGCCGTCCATCAGGATGCGGCCGGAGTCCGGCTGGTACTCGCCGCCGAGTATCTTCAGCAGCGTCGATTTGCCCGCGCCGTTCTCGCCCATGAGGCCATGCACTTGGCCCGCATGCACGTCGAACGACACGCCGTCGAGCGCGCGCACGCCTGGGAACACCTTGCCGATATTGTCAAAACGCAGTGTCGCTGACACTTCGGTTTCCTCTCGTTCGATACGCTGCGGGTGCGGCCTTCAAGACCCTCGGCCTTGCGGCCGCCCCGCAGCGGGAAACACCTCAAATCACTTCTATCAAGCGCTTACTTCGAAGCGAGACCCATCTGCTGACGCACGCTCTCCACGTTCTCGCGCGTGGCCAGCATGCCGGTCGTGAGCGTGAGCATCGGCGGCTCCTTGCCTTGCGTGATCCACGCGTACATGAGATCCGACGTTTCCTCGCCATGGCGCTTCGGGCTGATGATGACGGTGCCGTAGAAGCCCGTCGGCTCCGGCTTCTTGAACTCGTTCAACGCCGAGTCCGAGCCGCCGATGCCGATACCGATCATGTTGTCGGCCTTGAAGCCGCGACCTTCGGCGGCGCGCACGGCGCCCAGCACGGCTTCGTCGTTCAGGCCGTACGCCACCCAGTGCTTGAACTGCGGGTTCTTGGTGAGCGCGATGTTGGCGGCGTTGAAGGCATTTTCCGTGTCGGTCTTGGCCTGCGGCGCGGCAATGATGTTCGCCTTCGGGAAGCCCGCGGCGAGGAGCGCGTCGGTCGCGCCCGTCGTGCGGTCATGCGCGGTCGGCAACTGCTCGTAGGTCACGTCGATGGCGCCCACGTCCTTCATATCCCAGCCGCGCTTCTTGATTTCGGCGGCAATGCCGTCGCCCACTTGCTTGCCGATGTTGTAGGCGGAGATGCCCATGTGCGGCACCGACGCGATCGGCTTGCCGGCGCCGTCGACGAGGCGGTCGTCCACGGTCATCATCTTGAGCTTGTCGGCCTTGGCCTTGGCGACGATGCCCGGCCCGAGCTTCACATCAGGCGTGCAGATGATGAAGCCCTGAGCCTTCTGCGCGGCGAGATTGTCGATCGCGCTCATGACCTTCTCGCCCGAAGGCGCGCCGATCTTCACGAGCGTGAAGCCGTCTTTCTTGGCGGCCATCTCGGCGAACTTCCATTCGTCCTGGAACCACGGCTCTTCGGGCTGCTTCACGAGAAAGCCGATCTTGACCTGGTCGGCGGCCTGCGCGACGGGCGCCTGTGCGAGCACGGCGGCCGTCGTGGCGGCCAACAGCGTGAGGAAAATCCTGCGTTGCATGGTGTCAGTCTCCTGTCTTCTTCAGTCACGGGAAGGTAGCGGCCGCTTTTTCTTCATCCGCCCGCGCGCGGCCAGCGCTGCGGCGAAAGTGCTGCGTATTCTTGCCTTCGTGCTGCTCGGTGCTGCTCTTTTCGTTGCTGCTCTGGTTCTTTTCGATTCTTCTGCAGTGCTACTGGATCCGTCTCATTCGTGATGCAGCGCCGTGCGCCCGCCATCGATCGTGATACAGCTCGCGTTGATGAACGGCGCTTCGTCCGATGCGAGGAACACGGCCGTCATCGCGACCTCCTCCGGGCGGCCGATGCGCTTCATCGGCGGCAATTCGAGCGTCGCGCGGCGCGCCGCCTCGGGATCGGGCTGCGCATTCCACCAGTCGTGCGTGAGTTGCGTCTCGATGTAGCCAGGCGCAATCGCGTTCACGCGCACGTTCTTCGGCGCGTACTCGATACCGAGCGCGCGCGTGAGGCCGATCACGCCGTGCTTGGCGACCGGGTATGGGAAGCAGCCCGGAATGATCTGGAATGCGTGCGTCGAGGCGATATTTACGATGCTGCCCGCGCGGCGCTCGACCATGCCCGGCAGCACGGCGCGGCAACCGTTCCAGACGCCGTCCAGATCGACGGCGAAGCAGCGGCGCCAGTCGTCGTCGGTCATCGTGAGCGGGTCGGCGAACACGTTGATGCCCGCGTTGTTCACGAGTACGTCGACGGGGCCGAACGCGCGCTCGGCCTCGGCCACGGCGGTGCGCACCGAAGCGGCTTGCGTGACGTCGGTGGGCACGGCGAGCGTGCGTGCGCCCGCCTGCTTTTCCGCGATCTCTCGCGCGCTTGCCTCGGCGCTCGCGCCATCGAGCTCGGCGAGCACCACCGCCGCGCCTTCGGCCGCGAACGCGCGCGCGATCGCGGCGCCAATGCCGCGTCCCGCGCCGGTCACGAGTGCAACCTTGCCCGCCAGCCGGTTCATGCCTTTGCCCCCTGCGCGCTTTGTGTCGCGCTCCAGCCCGCAATGAACGCGAGCGCGTTCGCGCGCGTCGCGGCCACGTCCTGGCCTGGCTTGTACAGCGCCGAGCCGAGACCGAACCCGCTCGCACCCGCCGCCAATTGCGGCCCCATGTTGTCCGGCTTCACGCCGCCCACGGGCAGGAGCGGCACGATGCCGGGAATCACCGCGCGCCACGCCTTCGTGACCTGCGGGCCCAGTTGCTCGGCGGGGAACATCTTGAGCGCGTCGGCGCCGCATTTGAGCGCCGCGAACGCTTCGGTCGGCGTCGCCACACCCGGCACGCACGCGAGACCTTGCAGCCTGGCCGCGAGAATCACGTCGGTGTCCGCGTGCGGCATCACGATCAGCTCGCCGCCCGCGGCCTTCACGTCGCGCACGCGCTCTGTCGTGAGCACCGTGCCCGCGCCGATCATGGCGTCGGCGGGCAGCGCCGCGCGCAGTGCCGCGATGCTCTCGAACGGCGACGGCGAATTGAGCGGCACCTCGATGACCCTGAAGCCCGCCTCGTAGAGCGCGCGGCCATGATCGGCGGCCTCGGCGGGCTTGATGCCGCGCACGATCGCGATCATCCGGCACGCGCCGAACGCGGCCATGAAGCCCTTATGAGGCGTGTACGGGGCGGGCATATTCAATTCGGCTTCCATCGTGCTAATCCTGTGGTTTGCGTTCTGCGCGTGCTGCATGCTTTGCACCGGTCACGCCGCTTGGTCACGCCGTTTGGTCACACCGTTTGGTCCGCGCCGACGACGAGGCCTGCGCGCACCGCAATGCGCCACAAGCCGCGCTCGGTCGCACGGTGCACGATCTGCGCGCCGCCACAGCCGAATTGCGCGAGCGCAAGGCGATAGCGCTCGCACAGCGCATCAGCGCCAATCAGCCGCGGCGCGCATCCGGCGAGCTCCACGTCGCGACGCGAGAGCACCGCTTCGAGCCCGGCCAGCTCGTGACCGATCAGGAGGCCCGAGAGATAGTCGGGCTGCTCGTCGGCGGCCAACTGGTCGGTGAGGCCGAGCGTGCGCGTGCTGAACGCGGTCGCGAGCACACCCGCGCTGCCATGTTCGCGCGCCACCGTCACGCCGCGCAGGAACGCCGCCGTATCCGGCGCGACGGGCCGCTTCATCGTGCGGCCGAGGATCGTGTGCGCCGTGAGCGCCGCGTAGACCTCGCCCGTCATGAAGGTGTAGAAGCGCGCAATGCTCGCGCCCTCCACCACCACCCATTTCGCGTGCGTGCCGGGCAAGCCGATCAGCGCCGTCTGGTTCGCTGCAAGCACCGCCGCTTCACTCGCGGACGCCGCGTCCGTACTGCCCCGCGCACCAAGCGCACCGAAGATCTGCGTTTCCTCGCCGCGCATGACGTTGGGCAACGCGCCCGGCTCCAGCACGCCCGGCACGACGGCCAGCTCCACGCCACACGCCGCGCGCACCTTGACGATGCCGGCCACGAGCGCGTCTTCGCCCGCGGGCGTTTCCACATACGGCGCCTGCACCCAGCCCTGTGCGCTGCCCACCATGCCCGCTGCGAGCACCGGCAGCGTGCTCGCCTGCGCGAGCCACACGCCGCAGGCTTCGTCGAATGCGGCGTCGAAGCCGCCCTCCTCGGCCGGCACCGGCAAATTCATGATCCCGGCCGTCGAGATGCGCGTGTCGAGCACTTGGCCCGTCGCATCGAACAAATACGCGCGCAGCGAAGTCGTGCCCCAGTCGAGCGCGATGAGCGCGGCGCGCTTCGCGCTCGCTGCGTCCGGCTTGCTCCGCTCGCCGTGTGCCGCCGTCGTGCGCGCTGTTGTGTGTGCGGTCATCGGCGAATCCTGCGCGTTGCGGGCTGCGGCACACGCCAGCCGAGTTCCTGCGAGATCGCGCGCGCCTCGCGCTGCACGACCGGAATCAGCTCGTCCATGCGTTCGAGCGACATGTACGGAATCGTGCTCGCCACTGAAAGCGCCGCCACGATCGCCCCCGACGCGTCGCGCACCGGCGCGGCCACACAGCGGATCGAAATTTCGTTCTCCTCGAGATCGAACGTATAGCCGCCGGCCGAGTACGTCGCCATGCGCTTGAGAAAGGTGTCGGGATCGAGATTGTGATCGGGGCGGAAGCTCACGCCCGCGAGCGCGCGCCGCGATGCCTCGAACAAGTCGCGCCAGGACTGCGGCGCGAGGTCGAGCATCATCGCCTTGCCGATGCCCGTGGATGCGAGCGGCATGCGATGCCCCACGCGCGAGCGCATTTCGAGGCCGCGCTGGCCGGGAATCTTGTCGATGTAAAGCACGTCGTCGCCGTCGCGCACGCCCAGGTGGATCGTGTCGAGCGTCGCCTCGGCGAGCGCTTCGAGATGCGTGCGCGCAACGGCCGTGAGCGGCATCTGCTCGAGCGCGATCGTGCCGAGCTCGATGAGCTTCGGGCCGAGCAAATAGCCGCCCTGCACCTGGCGCAGGTAGCGCGCCTGCACGAGGCTCGAGACGAGCCGGTGCGTGGTGCTGCGCGTCGTG
>DATEJU010000360.1:0-2834 GCA_035277805.1 Paraburkholderia sp.
TGCGCTATCCGGTGAACTACGGCTTCATCCCGCAGACGCTTTCGGGCGACGGCGACCCCGTCGACGTGCTGGTGATCACGCCGTTCCCGCTGCTGGCCGGCTCCGTCGTGCGCTCGCGCGCGCTCGGCATGCTGCAGATGATCGACGAGTCGGGCGTCGACGCCAAGCTGATCGCCGTGCCGCACGACAAGGTCTGCCCGATGACGGCCAACATCAAGTCGCTGGAAGACGTGCCTGCGTACCTGATGGACCAGATCAAGCACTTCTTCGAGAACTACAAGGCGCTCGAAAAGGGCAAATGGGTGAAGGTCGAAGGCTGGGTTGGCATCGATGCCGCTCACAAGGAAATCACTGACGGCGTCGCGAACTTCAAGAAGTAAGCCACGCTCGCCGAAAACCTGAGGGTGCCGGCAAAGCGCTCCGTGAGGAGCGCTTTTTTTTTCGTCCGCGTTTTCTCAAACGGGCTCTTCGGCGTGCGGCTCCGTGCTGTCGGGCGGCGGGGGCGGCGCGGGCAGCACCGATTCAAGCGTGCGCGTGCCCGCCGCGAGCGCGCGCTTTTCCCGCGCGGTGAGCTGTTTGACGCGATATTCGGCGCGCAAGGCGCTCGCGCGGTCGGCGAGCTCGAATTGCGCGAGCACCCGCACCGGCTTGCGCGAGCGCGTGTAGCGCGCGCCGGTGCCGTTCGCGTGCTGCGCGAAGCGTGCTTCGACGTCGACGGCGATGCCCGTGTAGACGCTGCCGTCGGCGCATTCGAGCAGGTAGAGGAACCACGGCATGTTTGGAGACGCGATGATCGTTTGAACGGTTGCGGGGAAGAGCGCCGAATTCAGGTGCCAAACCCGGGCGCCGAATTCAGGCGCGAAACGGATTGTGCTCGTTCAGTTCATGAACGTAGGCATGGATCTGGTTCGTCTCGCTTTGGAGAAAGTGGGCGACGGCGTCGGAGAACGCGGGATGCGCGAGCCAGTGCGCCGAGCGCGTGACGGTGGGCATGAAGCCGCGCGCCATCTTGTGCTCGCCCTGCGCGCCGCCTTCGAACACGGCGAGCTTCTCCTCGATGCAGAACTCCAGCGGCTGATAGTACGCGGTCTCGAAGTGCAGGCAGGGCACGTGTTCGAGCGCGCCCCAATAGCGGCCGTAGAGCGTGCCGTCGCTGCCGTCGGTGTCGCGCTGGTAGACGACGAGCGAGCTCGCGATCGGCTTGCCCTCGTATTCGGCGATCACGAGCATGAGGTTCTCGGGCATCGTCTCGCCGATCGCGCGGAAGAAGTCGAGATTCAGATAAGGCGACGAAAAGTGCTCGCGATACGTTTGCCGGTAGCAGCGGCTGAAGAAGCGCCAGTGTTCGTCGCGGATGTCCTCGCCGCGAATGCGCCGGTGCGTCACGCCCGCGTCGCGCACCTTGCGCCGCTCGGCGCGGATGTTCTTGCGCTTTTTCTGCTCGAGCGTCGAGAGAAAGTCGTCGAAGTCGCGGTAGCCGTCGTTGAGCCAGTGAAACTGCACGCCTTCGCGCTGCATCATGCCGAGGTCGGTGAGCATCGTTGCGTCCTCGGCGGTGGGGAAGAGCACGTGCAGCGACGAGACGTCGGCCTGCTCGGCGAACGCAATCAGCGTGGCGGCCAGATGGCGGCGCGCGGTTTCGTCGGCGGCGATGAGGCGCGTGCCCTGCACGGGCGTGAAGGGCACCGCGCACAGCAGCTTCGGGTAGTACTCGAGGCCGTTGCGCTTGTACGCGTCGGCCCACGCCCAGTCGAACACGTACTCGCCATACGAGTGGCCCTTCAGGTAGACGGGTGCCGCGGCGGCGAGCTGCCCCGTGCGCGCGTCGGTGAGCGTGACGAACTGCGGCGCCCAGCCCGCGTCGGGCGTGGCGCAGCGCGCGGCGTCGAGCGCGGCGAGGAATTCGTGACGCAAAAAGGGCGTCGGCTGCGTCTGGCGCGCGAGCAGCGCGTTCCATTGCGCGGCGTCGACCTCGGCCGGTGAGCCGAGAATGCCCGTGCGATAATCGAAATGTTCCTTGTTCAACTTGCGTGCCCGTTGTGGCTTTTGCCTGGCGGCGCATGCGCGGGTTCGCGGCGCCGCGGCAAACGGTCATGGTAAAGCAAACCATCCGAACGGGTGAGGGCCCGAATGTCCGGATGGCCCGAGCACCAGCAGGTCTAGATGCCCCCAAACCGGTTATCCAAATGAAAGAGCGCTTCTTCAATCTCTACTCGCATGGCTTTGCGCGCGTGGCCGTAGGCGTGCCGCGCTGCCGCGTGGCCGATCCGGCCTTCAATGCCGAACAGACGCTTGCGCTCGCGCGCGAGGCCGCAGCCGGCGGCGCGGCGCTGATCGCGTTTCCCGAGCTCGGCCTCTCCGCCTATAGCTGCGACGATCTCTTTCACCAGCAGGCGCTGCTCGATGCCTGCGAGCGCGCGCTGGCGCAGATCGTCGCGGCCTCGGCGACGCTGCCGCTCGCCATGATCGTGGGGTTGCCGGTGCGCGTCGGCCATGCGCTCTTCAACTGTGCGGCGGTGGTTGCGGGCGGGCGCGTCGCCGGCGTCGTGCCGAAGAGCTATCTGCCGAACTACGGCGAGTTCTACGAGCCGCGCCAGTTCAGCGCCGCCGATTGCGCGAGCACCGACACGGTGCGCCTCGCCGGCCAGGACGTGCCGTTCGGCGCCTCGCTCCTGTTCGATGCGGCGGAAATTCCGGGCCTGCGCTTTCACGTGGAGATCTGCGAAGACGTCTGGGTGCCGATTCCGCCGTCGTCGTTCGCGGCGCTCGCGGGCGCTTCGGTGCTCGTCAATCTTTCCGCGTCGAACGTGGTGGTGGGCAAGGCGGGGTATCGG
>DATEJU010000361.1:0-5670 GCA_035277805.1 Paraburkholderia sp.
AGACGGCGGACCTGTTGCAGGACAACGCGCTGCTGGCCTCGGCGCGCACGATCATCGAGGACGTCGATTGGGACAACGGCGCGCTCACCGCGAACATCCCGCCCGCCGCGCTGGAGATATTCGAATCGCCGTACCAGGATCGGGTGTTCTACAAGGTGCTCGCGGGCGATGGCCGGCTGCTCGGCGGTGCGCCGGATCTCGCACCGCCGCCCGCGAACGCGCAGCTGCCCGCGTTCTACGACAGCCAATACGATGGCGTGCCCATTCGCGCGGTCGCGTACGAGCGCATGCTGTACGACTCGGGCCGCGCCGAGCGTGTCACGGTGATCGTCGGCAAGACCATGGCGTCGCGCCAGGCGATGATAGACGGCCTCTGGCAACCGCAGCTGATACGCCAGTGGCTCATGCTTGCGCTGGCCGTCATGCTCGTGCCACTCGGTCTGACGCTGGAGCTGCGGCCGCTCATGAAGCTCAAGGATGACGTGGCGGACCGCGAGCCGACACAACTCGAGCCGATTCGTCCAGATCATTTGCCCTCCGAACTCAGGCCGATTGTCGACGCCATCAATCAGTGCATTGCGCGCCTGAAGGTGCACGCGTCGACGCAGCGCCAGTTCATCGCCGACGCAGCCCATCAGCTGCGCACGCCGCTCACGCTGCTCGCCACGCAGATCCAGTTCGCGAGCCAGTGCGATGCACGCGACCCGGCGCTATTCGACGCGCTGCATGGCGTGCGCCGCACCAGCCAGAAGATGGCGGAGCTGACAAGCCAGCTCTTGCTGCTCGCGCAGGCCGAATCGATGGCGCCTGTGCGCATGGGCACCTGTGTGGATCTCGGCGCGGTTGTGTCCTCGGTGCTGGAAGAGCTGATCCAGGCGGCGCAGCAACGCGAGATCGATCTGGGCGCGGAGCTGGCCGACGGCGTCGCGGTGGCGGGCAACGCGGGCCTGTTGGCGTCGCTTGCCGCCAATCTGGTCGACAACGCGATCCGCTACACCCAGGCGGGCGGCAACGTGACGGCCATCTGCCGCCGCGAGGGCGACGAAGTCATGTTGCAGGTGGTGGACAACGGCCCTGGCATTCCCGCCGAAGCGCGCCAGCACGTGTTCGAGCGCTTCTATCGCGTTGCAACGGACACCGAAGGAACAGGGCTCGGGCTCGCCATCGTGCATCAGGTTGCGCGCTCGCATGGCGGCTCCGTGAGCATGGCGCCGGGTGCCGCGCGTGTCGGACTCGTCGTGACCGTGCGATTGCCGGTATGGCGGGAGGCCATGGCGTGAAGCGACGGCATGAATGCGCGGCAGGACTCAGTGACGTAAAAAAGGACAGACAATGAAGCTGATGCTCGTGGAAGACAACGCCGAGCTGGCGCACTGGATCGTCAACCTGTTACGCGCCGAGAATTTCACGGTGGATTGCGTGACCGACGGCGAGTCCGCCGATTCGGTGCTGATGACCCAGCGTTACGACGTGGTGCTGCTCGACATGCGCTTGCCGCGCATGAGCGGCAAGGACGTGCTCAATCGCCTGAGACGCCGGCGCGACAACGTGCCGGTGCTCATGCTCACCGCGCACGGCTCGATCGAAGACAAGGTGGCCTGCTTCAGCGCGGGCGCCGACGACTACGTGGTGAAGCCCTTCGACAGCCGCGAGCTGGTTGCGCGCATCAAGGCGCTGATACGCCGGCAGGTGGGCGACAAGTCCGGCTGGCTCACCTGCGGCGATCTGCATTACCTCTCCGATACACGCGAGTTTCGCCACAACGAGGCGCCGCTCGCGCTGCGCCGCCGCGAGCATGCGATTCTCGAAGCGCTCATGCTGCAGCGGGGCAAGACCGTGTCGAAGCACACGCTCATGGAGCGCGTCTACAGCCTCGACGACGAGCCGAGCGCGGACGCCATCGACATCTATATCCACCGGCTGCGCAAGCATCTCGCGGATTCGAGCGCGCAGATCATGACCTTGCGCGGTCTCGGCTACATCCTGCGTGCGAAGGAAGTAGCCACGCGCGAGCAAGGCGCCGTTTCGGCAGCTTAAGTATTGGTGAATACACTTAGTCATACGAATCTTTCGCGAAAGGAGCGCGAAGGATTGAGGACACTACGATTCGTCTCATCCGTTGATTGTCATGCAAGCCGGGAATGATCGGAAAAGAACCGATAAAGACCAGGCGAAGCGTCGGCGACGGACCAATCAGAACTTCAATGCAGTTATCTGAGGAGACAATCTTGAAGAAAAGGCATCTCGCATTCACCGTGGCGGCCGGCGCACTGGCAGCGAGTGGCGCGCACGCGCAGTCGAGCGTCCAGCTCTATGGGCTGATCGACCTGAGCGTTCCCACCTATCAATCGCATGCGGACGCGAAAGGGGACCACGTGGTCGGGATGGGCATTGGCGGCGAGCCGTGGTTCAGCGGCAGCCGCTGGGGCTTGAAGGGCGCGGAAGACATGGGCGGCGGCACGAAGGTGATCTTCCGCCTCGAAAGCGAATATCGCGCAAGCGACGGCCAGATGGAAGACCCGGGCCAGATCTTCGACCGCGACGCATGGGTGGGCGTGCAAGACGAACGCTTCGGCAAGCTCACGGCCGGCTTCCAGAATACGATCGCACGCGACGCGTCGGCGATCTACGGCGACCCCTACGGCAGCGCGAAGCTGACGACGGAGGAGGGCGGCTGGACCAATTCGAACAACTTCAAGCAAATGATCTTCTACGCCGCGGGCCCGACCGGCACCCGCTACAACAACGGTTTGGCGTGGAAGAAGCTGTTCAGCAACGGCATCTTCGCGAGTGCGGGCTACGCATTCGGCAATTCGACGAGCTTCGGCAGCAATTCGACCTACCAGTTCGCGCTCGGCTACAACGGCCCTTCGTACGCGGCTTCGACCTTCTATAACCACGTGAACCGCGACGGCTTCACGAACCAGTCGTTCTCGGTTGGCGGCAACTATACGATGGGCATCGTGCGCGCCAATGCGGGCTATTTCCGCTACTGGGGCAATCAAGGTGCGCTGGGCCAGCGCCAGGACAATGCGTGGACGGTCTCGCTCAAGCTCGCACCGAAGGGCGCGTTCGACTACGAGCTCGGCTATCAGCAGATGCGCACGCACAATGCCGCGTACAACGCTGATGGCGACATTCCGAACGCCAACCTGGGCGCCTTCGATCCGACGAGCGGCTTGCACAACGGCTTCAAGGAAACGCTCTACGCCTCGGTCTTCTATCACCTCTCGAAGCGCACCGAAGTGTATCTGGCGGGCGACTACATGAAGCTGCACGGCGGCTACACGGTCGGCACGACGTATGGCGCGAACAACCAGGTCGAAGTGACCACGGGCGTGCGCACGCGCTTCTGATTTTCCTCGCTTCCCGCGAGGCAGGCTCCGGTCCCGCGCACGTCATGGCGGCAATGCATGAAATATGCCGGGACCGGGCGCAAATTAAACATCGGCCAATTGAAGGCAGGCTAACGCGTGAGATTGGCCTGGCGATTTCCTCACATCATTGGCGGTGCGAGCTTCAGCTCGAGAGTCTTCAACCCGCATTCACGCACGCCACGCTCGGCGCGGTATAGGCCGACGGATACTGCGAGGTCGGGCCGCTCACCAGACGCAGATGCTGCGTCGCCAGCACATCGGCTTCCATTTGCTCGCGCCGTGTCAACGTCGCCTTTACGCCGGCGGGCTGGGCTTCGTTCACGCTGCAAAGCAGGTTCTTTCCGCTCGAAAGCTGGACCGAGGTCTGGTAGGCCGAATCCGGCGGGGCAGCAACACTGCAAGTACTCCATAACGCAGCGGCAACGCCGATTGCGTATCCGAGTTGCACGAATTTCATGGCACGCTCCTCAATTGCGGTGACCTATCTTCGGTCAACGCAAGGCCGCGCGCCAGCGCGAATTCGGAAAATCACTCTTGCGGGGGGATCAAGGATCGCTCGAGGAGGCCCCCTGGCCGCCTCATTCGAAACCACCCGTAAACCAGCGGTAATAAGGATTGTCAGGATCGGCCTGCGTAACCTGCTCGATGGCCCGGGACCAGCCATCGCGGTTGCCGGCATAGGCGTGGAGCGCCGCATGGTAGAAGGTCTGGAGAATGGCGCTCTGCTCCGCGACCTGGGCGCGCAATGCCGCATCGGCGCCCATGACGTCGGTGACCGGGGGCGCATCGGCCACGTAATATTCGAGGCCGGCCCGGTCGGTCACATAGGTCGCGAGCAAGGCCGCCGGCGAGGCGATGCCCACCGCGCGTAATGATTCGGAAACCGAAGTATTGGCGTAGCGTGCCTGAATGCGCGGCGCGTCGAGCTCGATGGGCTGCATCGAGCCGATCAGCAGGATCTCGTGCAGTTCGGTCGTCCAGAGCGTCGCGTGCGCAAACACCTGTACGAAGCTGCGGATCAGTGCGCGCAAGGCGCGCACCGTGAAGCCGCGCAGAAGATCGACGCGAAGCCCTTGCGTACGTTGTGTCGCGCCGCGGCGCTCAAGGCGCGACCCGCGCGCAGGAAGGCGCGCACGCGCATTGCGCCGCTGAACCGGGAATAGTGCGGGATCCGGGCGATCGCGTCATATGGAATCAGGAACGGGCGGCTCCCGCGTCAGCCGGGCTCCTTGCGGCACAGACAGTAGATGAACTTCTGTGTCGCGCCCGCGGGCGTGTGATGTTCCTCCCGTTCTTGCCGAAGCAGCGTGAACGGCGCGCCGAATTCGGCGTGCAACGCGTCGGCACTGTAGCGCATGACCGGCAGGCCGCTGCAATGGTCGGGACCGTCCTCCGCGAAGGTCGCGACGATGACGAGCCCACCCGGCTTGACCGCGCGGATCACGGCCCGGACATAGGCTGCGCGATCCGCCTCGCTCGTGAGGAAGTGAAACACGGCGCGGTCGTGCCAGACGTCGTACGCATGAACGGGAAGCTCGACCTGCGTGATGTCGCCCGCGATCCACGAGACCTCGCGCGCGCGGCTGGCGAGCCGCTCCTGCGCGACCGAGAGCGCAGCATCCGAGAGATCCAGTACGGTGAGGTTGCTGTAGTGGTCGTTCAGCAGGTCGTCGACGAGCGTGGACGCGCCTCCGCCCACGTCGATGATGGCGGCGTCCTTCTCCACGCCCGCCTGCCTGATTAGCTCGACCGACTGGTTGGCGTGCTCCTGGAACCAACTGACGTTGGTTGACGTTTTCGTCGTATAAACGCGATTCCAGTGTTCCTTCGATTGCATAAACCCTCCTTGATCGTGGCGCTTGCCGCCACGATTTTCCATCATGATGCGCCTTCCGTGGCGCCGACTGTCGACCAGTTTTCGAGGTGGCCTGGCCTTAGGCCGGATGGGCGCAAGATGGCGTGAGAAGCGGGATATTGGATGGGGATGCAATCTCAATCACCATATTTGACGATGTCTGACATTATCCTTTCAGGTTAAATGTTAAACTTGTCCAGACATCTCAAAAGGACAAATCAATGCTGAAGAAGATTGCAGGAATGATAGCTGTGGCCGCTGCGCTGGCCGTGACGTCGCTCTCCGCCACGGCGGGCGACATGAATAACGCCGTGGGCGGCGCGCTGGGCGGTGTGGCGGGCGCGGCGCTTGGCAACGCGGTGGGCGGCAGCACGGGCGCTGTGATCGGCGGTGCGGTGGGCGGTGGCGCGGGTGGCGCCGTGACGTCGAACAAGCGCG
>DATEJU010000362.1:0-15269 GCA_035277805.1 Paraburkholderia sp.
GAGCACGTCCTTCGAGAGGTCGACGCCCTGCTCCTTCTTGAACTCGCCGATGATGTAATCGATGATGCGCTGGTCGAAGTCTTCGCCGCCGAGGAACGTGTCGCCGTTGGTCGAGAGCACTTCGAACTGCATTTCGCCGTCCACATCCGCGATTTCGATGATCGAGATGTCGAACGTGCCGCCGCCCAGGTCGAACACGGCGATCTTGCGGTCGCCCTTTTCGGCCTTGTCCAGACCGAACGCGAGCGCGGCTGCCGTCGGCTCGTTGATGATGCGCTTGACTTCCAGACCGGCGATGCGACCGGCGTCCTTGGTGGCTTGACGCTGGCTGTCGTTGAAGTACGCGGGAACCGTGATCACGGCTTCGGTGACCGGCTCGCCGAGGTAGTCTTCAGCCGTCTTCTTCATCTTGCGCAGCACTTCGGCCGAAACCTGCGACGGCGCGAGCTTGTTGCCGTGCGCTTCGACCCAGGCGTCGCCGTTGTCGTGCTTGACGATCTTGTAGGGCATCAGGTTGATGTCCTTCTGCACTTCCTTCTCTTCGAAGCGGCGGCCGATCAGGCGCTTGACTGCGTACAGCGTGTTTTTCGGGTTCGTGACCGACTGGCGCTTGGCCGGCGCGCCGACCAGCACTTCGTTGTCGTCCATGTAGGCGATGATCGAAGGCGTCGTACGGGCGCCTTCCGAGTTCTCGATCACCTTGACCTGATTGCCTTCCATCAGCGCCACACACGAGTTGGTGGTGCCGAGGTCGATACCAATGATTTTGCCCATTTTTGTCAAATCTCCAGATTTTGATCGCTGTGCGGACGCCGCTTTCGCGCTTCACGCCGATTGCCGCGTTTTCCATTTAGCGCGGCTAGCGTCCACAAAAATTCGGAACTGCTGCCCAAATAAGTGCCGAGACGGCGTTTTCAAGAGCTTCGGGCTATGCGTTCCATCATTTTTTTCAATCGCCCGGCAGCTTGGCCTGCCGTTTTGCTTACTTTTTTCTTACTTCGGTTGCTTACTTCGGCTGCGAAACCGTGACGAGCGCCGGGCGCAGCACGCGGTCGGCGATCACGTAGCCCTTTTGCAGCACCGTGACGACCGTGTTCGCGTCCTGCTCCGAGGGCACCATCGAAATGGCCTGGTGGCGATGCGGATCGAACTTCTCGCCAACCGGGTTGATCTGGAGCACCTTGCCCTTCTCCAGCGCGCCGGCGAGCTGCTTGAGCGTGAGCTCGACGCCTTCGTTGACCTTGGCGAGGTCGTCCGAACCGTGAGCAAGCGCGGCTTCGAGGCTGTCCATGACCGGCAGCAGATGCTCGGCAAAGCTCTCGATGGCGAACTTGTGTGCCTTGGCGACGTCTTCCTGCCCGCGGCGGCGGACATTTTCCGTTTCGGCCTTGGCGCGCACGAACGCGTCCTGCAGCTCGGCAACCTTCGCCTGAGCTTCGGCGAGGGCCGCCTGGGCGTCGCCTTCGAGCGCCTGTGCGGCACCTTCAGCCGGTTGTTGCTGCGGCTCGCCGGCGGCAGCGGCCTGCGACGCCTCGTCCGCGGGCGTGGGGTTCTGGCTCGTCGGTTTCTCTTGCGTGTTTTCCATGTCGCTGAACGTCGTTGAATAGTAAAAAAGGGAACAAAGCGCGGGCCGCCTTGCCCGGCTCGTCCGTCAAGCCGGCGAACGTTGCACCGGCGCGACAGATGCTTTGTACATTGGGACAGCACGTGGGTGCCGAATCGCTTATTTCAAGGGCTTTCCGCGGCTTTTTTCTGCATCGGTCAAAGCGCCGAAATCGCCCGTTACAACCATTACTGCAGCGCCGCAAGAATGAAATTGAGTAAGGGGCAACCCTGACCTAAACTCAGGAACAGGTGCTGCTCACGACGCGTTTACCCTGAGTCCGGCACCGCACCGAATGGGCCCCTGTTGTTTGCCAGTGATTCACCAATGGGCCTCGTACTGGGCGTTTTGCACCAATCCCTTGGGGAGTACCGTGAAACTGACCTTTGCCATCTCGGTGGTCGCTCTGGTACTCATTGCTGGGACCACGACCATCTGCATGTCCGGCGTCGTGAACGAGAACACGACGGAATATGGGGGCGTCCACGCCACGATGGAAGCGCTCTTCAATCCTCACGCGAAAGTTTGTCGATAGTGCGCCGGTCGCGCTTGGTCGGCCTGCCATGCAGCACGGCGGCCGGCTCGCGAAAGAGCTTCCTGCGTTCCTGCTCGGCGGCGCGTCGCGCGCGACCGGTCTCGGTCTCCGCATAAAGCGTCTGGGCGACGCTCGCGGGGCCGCGCATCTCGCAGATACCCAGCACCTGCACCTCCCAAACCACGTGTTCGATCTCGATCTCCACGAGGTCTCCCACGCGCACGTCTCTCGACGCCTTCACGATGTCGCCGCCAATGCGCACGCGGCCTTTGGCGATGGCGTCCGACGCCAGCGAACGGGTCTTGAAGAAGCGCGCAGCCCAAAGCCATTTGTCGATGCGCAGGCGCGCGCCGGGTTCGGTCGAGATCTTGTAATTCATACGATGCTTCCTGATTGAGCGCCGCGGGTGTGTCGGCCCGCGTTGGCACTTTAGGACCTTACTCCGGCCCCATGCAACGCACCTGTGCTCAGGCTGCCGCGCCTGCCGGGGCCGCGGCCTGCACCGGCCAGCCCTGCAGGTTCTGCGCGACGATTTCGCCCAGCGCCGCGATCCACGCGCGCGAGTCGTTCAGGCACGCAATGCGGTGGAACTCCTTGCCGCCGCCATGCAGAAACTCGTCGCGCACCTCCATGCCGATTTCCTCGATGGTTTCGAGGCAGTCCGCCGTAAAACCAGGGCAGAACACATCGGCCCGGCGCACGCCGCCCTGCCCCAGCTCCTTGAGCGTCGGCGCGGTATAGGGCTGCAACCACTGGGCCCGCCCGAAGCGAGACTGGAACGTGACGCGGCATTCCACCGGCGTGAGCTCCAGCGCATGCATGAGGAGCGCCGCCGTCTGCTGGCATTGATCGTGGTACGGGTCGCCGAGATCCAGCGTGCGGCTCGGCACGCCGTGAAAGCTCAGCACGAGGCGATCGCCCGCCGCGAAGTCGGGGCGGCCATGCGCGTGCCAGTACTGGTGCACTTGCGCCGCGAGCGCGGCGATATAGGCCGGATGGTCGTGATACGCGCGCACCGTGCGGATTTCCGGCTGGTTGCGCATGCGCCGCAGCGCAACAAATGCGGCATCGAAGGCCGTGGCCGTGGTCGACGCCGAGTATTGCGGGTACATCGGCATGAGCAAGATGCGCTCGGCGCCTGCAAGCTTGAGCTGGTTGAGCATCGCCGGGATGTCGGGCGTGCCGTAGCGCATCGCATAGTCGACGAGCACCGTGTAATCGTTCAGATGCAGCAGATGGCGCAAGCCGTCGGCCTGCTTCTGCGTGTGCACGCGCAGCGGGGAGCCTTCGGGCGACCAGACCGCCGCGTACTTCTTCGCCGACGAGCGGCCGCGAAACGGCAGGATCAGCGCGCGCAGGATGACCTGCCAGATGGGCGCGGGAATCTCGACCACGCGCGGATCGGAGAGGAACTGCGCCAGATAGCGGCGCACAGCGCGCGGCGTGGGCGCGTCGGGCGTGCCCAGATTGATGAGCAGCACCGCAACACGATGCGCGACGGTGGACTGCAGGGGCCGCTCCAGGTCGAAACGCATAGGCGATCAGGGACGCCGCACGTCAACGCGCGGCAACGGTTGCACAAGTGCGCATTATAGCGGGCGCACATCGATGGCCGAGCCCGCTCGGAAGCGACCCCGAGGTCATCGCTGCAACGCTCGTTTCAGGTTCGAGCGTGACGCCGCCAGCGCTGGCCATTCGGCCGATGGTGCGCCGCGCCGCTTCGGGCGATGATCATCGGGCAGGCAGGCAAACGCGAGGACAACGCGAAGAAAGCGCGCTCAGTTCTGGCTGAGCGTGAGGGAGAGCAGGCGCGCGGTGATATCGACGATCGGAATCACGCGGTTGTAGGCCATGCGCGTCGGGCCGATCACCCCGAGCGTGCCGACGATCTTGCCGTTCACTTCGTAGGGGGCGGTCACCACGCTCATTTCCTCGATCGGCACGAGGTTCGACTCGCCGCCAATGAAGATCTGCACGCCCTGGGCGTGGCTCGAGACGTCGAGTAGTTGCAGGAGGCTCGTTTTTTGGTCGAACACATCGAAAAGCTTGCGCAGGCGCGCCATGTCCGACGAAAGGTCGGCCACTTCGAGCAGATTGCGCTCGCCGGAGATGAGCACGGTCTCGCCCGTGTCGGTCTCGTCGGTGCTCGCGGTCACGGCGGCGTGCATGAGCGTGGTCATGTCGCCGCGCAGCGCGTCGATCTCTTCGCGCAGGCGCCGCCGCACTTCGTCGAACGAGAGGCCGGCGAAATGCGCGTTGATGTAATTGGAGGCTTCGATGAGCTCGGAAGGCGTGAAGTCGCGCTGCGTCGCCATGATGCGGTTCTGCACATCGCCTTCGGGCGTCACGATGATGAGCAGGATGCGCTTGTCCGAAAGGCGCATGAACTCGACTTGCTTGAACACGTGGCTGCGCCGCGGGGTGAGCACCACGCCCGCGAACTGCGAGAGATTCGAGAGCACGCTGGCCGCCGCCGCCACCACCTTCTGCGGCTCGCCGGGGCGCAACGTGGTCTTGACCGCGCGCGTAACCGCGTCCTCGTCGGCGGCTGGCTCGACCGTGAGCATGGTGTCGACGAACAGGCGGTAGCCGCGCGGCGTGGGCACACGCCCCGCCGAGGTATGCGGGCTGGACACGAGCCCCAGTTCCTCGAGGTCCGACATCACGTTGCGGATCGTCGCCGGACTCAGTTCCAGGCCGGAAAAGCGCGACAGCGTGCGCGAGCCGACCGGCTGACCTTCGGCGATGTAGCGCTCGATCAGCGTTTTGAGGAGGGTTTGTGCGCGAGGATCTAGCATGACTGAAAATTTTAGCCTAATGCCGGGTTGGCGGCGAGTCTGCTCGCGCTCGCGCCGGCGGCCGGCGAGCGCGGGCCGGCAGGGCCAGCCGGGCTCGCCGGGACAGCCAGGGCGCCCTGGAACGGAGGCAGCATCTGCGCTGCTGTCATCGGTGCGTCATCGCCGTGTCACGCCCGCCTGCAAAAAAGATGCGCAACGCTCTTCCGCGCCCCGTGGGCGCGGGGCGCCAGGTTCTTTTCGAGACCCGACTATGGTGTAATGCCGGCATGCAGATCCAGAAGATCCAGAGCCAGTTCAAGACTGTTGCGCTCGTCGGGCGCAGCAACACGCAAGGCATCGGCGAGCCGCTGATGGCGCTCGCGCAGAATATTTCGCAGCGTGGCTTCGACGTGGTGTTCGAAGCGCACACCGCCCAGGAGATCGGCGCCACCGGCTATCCGGCGCTGCAGATCGCCGAGATCGGCGCGCGTGCGGACGTCGCCGTGGTGCTAGGCGGCGACGGCACGATGCTCGGCATCGGACGCCAGCTCGCGCCCTACCGCACGCCGCTCATCGGCATCAACCACGGGCGCCTCGGCTTCATCACCGACATCCCGTTCTCCGATATGCAGGAGGTCGTGCCGCAGCTGCTCGCGGGCAGCTTCGAGCGCGAGGAGCGCTCGCTGCTCGAGTCGCGCATCACACGCGACGGCGACCCGATCTACCACGCGCTCGCGTTCAACGACGTCGTGGTGAACCGCAGCGGCTTTTCGGGCATGGCCGAACTGCGCGTGCACGTGGACGGCCGCTTCATGTACAACCAGCGCTCGGACGGCCTGATCGTCGCCACGCCCACGGGCTCGACCGCCTATGCGCTCTCGTCGCAGGGGCCGCTGCTGCATCCGCAGCTGCAGGGCATCGTGCTCGTGCCGATCGCACCGCACGCGCTCTCGAACCGCCCGATCGTGCTGCCCGACGACTGCAAGGTGAGCATCCAGGTCGTCGCGGGCCGCGACGTCAACGTGAATTTCGACATGCAGTCGTTCACGGCCCTCGAACTCAACGACGTGATCGACGTGCGCCGCTCGCGTCATACCGTGCCTTTCCTGCACCCGGTCGGTTACAGCTATTTCCGGACCTTGCGCCAGAAGCTGCACTGGAACGAACATCCCTCGCTGCAAGACGACCCGGAAGACTGACGCCGCCATGCTCCGCCATCTTTCGATCCGCGACTTCGTGATCGTCGCCGCGCTCGACCTCGAATTCGACAACGGCTTTTCCGTGTTCTCCGGCGAGACCGGCGCGGGCAAGTCGATCCTGATCGATGCCCTCGCGCTCACGCTCGGCGCGCGCACCGACGCTGGCGTGGTGCGCACGGGCGAGAGCCGCGCCGACATCACCGCCGAGTTCGACACCCCGCCGCACATCGCGCAGTGGCTCGACGAGCAGGCGCTCGCCACGCCCGACGGCGAAGACACCGTGATGCTGCGCCGCGTGGTCGACAGCGGCGGGCGCTCGCGCGCGTTCATCAACGGCACGCCGGCCACGCTCGCGCAGTTGCGCGAAGTGGGCGAGCGGCTCGTCGACATTCACGGCCAGCACGCGCATCAACTGCTCATGCGCCCCGACGCCCAGCGCGAGCTGTTCGACACGCACGCGGGCCTGATCGACATGGCCGCCGCCGTCACGCGCACGTGGCGCACCGCCCGCGACGCGCGCCTCGCCGTGCAAACCGCGATGTCGCGCGATCGAGAGCTGCAACTCGAGCGCGAGCGCCTTGCCTGGCAGCTCGCCGAACTCGACAAGCTCGCGCCGCAACCGGGCGAGTGGGAGGAAGTAAATGCCGAGCACGTGCGGCTCTCGAACTCGGCGAATCTGATCGAAGGCGTGCAGGGCGCGCTCGCGGCGCTCTCCGAATCCGACGAGGCGATGATCTCGCATCTGAACTCGATTCTCTCGAAGCTGCGCGATCTCGCCGAAGTCGATCCCGCGCTCGGCGATGCGCTCGCCGCGCTCGAGCCCGCGGCGATCCAGTTGCAGGAAGCGGCGTACTCGCTCTCGCATTATGTGCAGCGGCTCGACCTCGATCCCCAGCGGCTTGCGCAGGTCGAACACCGGCTCGACGCGCTGCACTCGGCGGCGCGCAAGTTCCGCCTGCAGGCAGAGTCGCTGCCCGAAGAACATGCTGCGCGGCGCGCCCAGCTCGCCGCGCTCGACGCCGCCTCCGATCTCGACGTGCTGCGCGCCGCCGCCGACAAGGCGCACGAAGCGTATCTCACCGAGGCACGCCAGCTTTCGAAGGCGCGCGCCAAGGCTGCCAAAGCGCTTGGCGCAGCGGTCACGCAAGGGATGCAGGAGCTGTCGATGGCGGGCGGCAGCTTCGAAGTCGCGCTGGTGCCGCTCGGCAACAGCGCGAATGGCGAGCCCATCGGCGGCGCGCACGGCCTCGAGCAAATTGAATTTCGCGTGGCGGGCCACGCGGGCGTGCCGCTGCGACCGCTCGCGAAGATCGCTTCGGGCGGCGAACTCGCGCGTATCAGCCTCGCGCTCGCCGTGATCGCGAGCGCCGCGAGCCCCACGCCCACATTGATCTTCGACGAAGTGGACACCGGCATCGGCGGCGGCGTCGCCGAAGTGGTCGGGCGCCTGTTGCATCAGCTCGGCCACCAGCGTCAGGTGCTATGCGTCACGCACCTGCCCCAGGTGGCCGCGCGCGGCGATCACCACTTCCAGGTCTCGAAGTCCGGCGACGGCAACGGCGGCACCGTCTCGGACGTCACGCCGCTCGACAAGCCTGGCCGCGTGGAGGAAGTCGCGCGGATGCTGGGCGGGCTGGAGATCACCGCCACCACGCGCCGGCACGCGAAGGAGATGCTGGCGGCTTGACCTGCGCCTGACCCATTCGGTGCGACCCCGGATGTTACGGACATCCAGTCCGAATTTAGGGCTATATTTAGTCCAATAGAGTCCGTGTCTGGAATAGAAGTGAAGCCGAGCCAAGTCAAGCCCATCAGCTATTTGAAGAGCCACGCAGCGGAAATCATTCGCGAGATTGCCGAAAGCGGCGAGCCGATGCTCATCACCCAGAATGGTGAAGCCAAAGTGGTCGTGCAAGACGCTCAGTCCTACGAAGACATGCAGCAGACATTGGCGCTTCTGAAGATTCTTGCTTTGGGCCGCGAGGAAATCGAGGCAGGCCACGTCATCCCGGCGAGCGAGGTGTTCGCCGAACTGGAGCAAATGGACAAAGACGACGGCATTGCATGAAGGTCGTTTTCCTCCAATCCGCTCGTACCGACCTGCAAGAGCTCAGACGCAAGCCGATCACCAGATTCGGCAGTCAGGCCTGGCGCGAGGCGCTTGCGCGCATCCAGCGTGAGGTCGGGCAACTCGAGTCGTTTCCGCACAAAGGCTCGATTCCGCCTGAACTGGCTGAACTCGGCGCTCCCAACTATCGGCAGATCGTGAGCGGCATGTGCCGGATCATCTATGAGATCAACGACCAAACCATCAGCATCCATCTGGTCGTCGATACCCGGAGAGACTTGAAGGATGTCCTGGCAAAGCGTCTGTTGAGACCTTAGCCCCGCTCCCCAAACACCCGCTTCCACAGCGCGAGCACAGCCTCGCGCTCGCGCTCGACCCGCGCGGGATCGACGCGCGCCGTCTCCATGCCGTCGAGCCGCAACTGGTGCTGGAGCTTGCGATAGAGCCGGTACGCCGAGCCGATCGTGTCGGCCTCCTCTTCGCTCATCAAGCCGAAGCGAGACACCTCGCGCAAGAGCGCGATATTGCCCGTGTTGCGGATCAGCTCCGGGTCCTGCGCCGCGTGCAGCAGCACCCAGTACTGCACGAGGAATTCGATGTCGACCATGCCGCCGCGGTCGTGCTTCAGATCGAAGAGCCCGGTGCGGTTCGGGTGGCCATCTTCCACGCGCTGGCGCATCTCGACGATCTCTTTTGCGAGCGGCGCCGCATCGCGCGGCGTCGTGAGCACCTGCACACGAATCGCCTCGAACGCGTTGCCGATGGCCGCGTCGCCCGCCGAAAAACGCGCGCGCGTGAGCGCCTGATGTTCCCAGACCCACGCCGTATTCGCCGCATCGCCCTCGCGCAATTGATAGCGCCGGAATGAGCCGAGATCGGTGACGAGCAGTCCCGATTCGCCGTTGGGCCGCAGGCGCAGATCCACGTCGAAGAGCGTGCCCGCGCCCGTGGAGGTCGTGAGCCACGTGATGAGGCGGCGCGCGAACGTCGCGTAGATCTCGGAGGCGCGCTCGTCTTCGTCGTCGTAGAGGAAGATGAGGTCGAGGTCCGACGCGTAGCCCAGCTCCTTGCCGCCGAGCTTGCCGTAGGCGATCGCCGCAAAGCGCGGCACCTCGCGGTGGCGCTTCGCGAACTGCTGCCACACCGTTTCGATGGTGACGTCGAGCACCGCGTCCGCAAGCTCGGAGAGCCGGTCGCTCACGTGCTCGACCGAAAGCCGGCCCGCCAGATCGTTGAGCAGGATGCGGAAGACTTCGGCCTGGTGCGCGTGACGCAGCAGATCCATCTGCTGCTCGACGTCGGACGCCGCCGCCAGGCGCGCGCGCAGGAGGCGCGAGAACTCCGGCCAGTCGAACGGCGTGGCAACGGCCTCGTCGTCGAGCAGCTCGTCGAGCAGTTGCGGGTGGCGCACCAGATAGCCCGCCGCCCAGCGCGACGCGCCCAGCACCTTGAGCACGCGGTTGAGCGCATCCGGATATTCGGTGAGCAGCGCGAGATAGGCGCCGCGCCGGATCACGGCTTCGAGCAGGTCGAACATGCGCGCGAGCGTGTCGCCGCGCCGCTCGCGCGGCTCCAGTGTGCGCGCCGCTTCGAGCGCGCGCTGGGCGACGCTGTCGAAGCGCTCGCGGCTCTTTTCGGGCAGGCCCGTATAGCGCGACGACTGCCATAGCCCGCGCAGGCGCGCGAGCAGCGGCGCCGGGTCGTCGATGCCGAGCTCCGCGAGACGTTCGAGCAAGGCGCCGTCGGCGCCCTCTTCGGTCAGCGCGTCGCTCCAGACCCACGCCGCTGCACCGTCCCCGGGTGCGGCGCAGCCGCTCTCGCCGCTCACCTTGTCGGAGAAGATCTGGTCGAACTGGCGCTCGACCTTCTCGCGATGCGTCTCGAGCACGGCCATCAGCACGGCATAGTCGTCAAAGCCCATCGACTTCGCGAGCGCCAGGCGCTCCTCGGGATCGACGGGCATCGCGTGAGTCTGCGCGTCGTCGCGGTATTGCAGCCGGTGTTCGAGCTCGCGAAGGAAGTTGTAAGCGCAAGTGAGCTCGCCGCAGACCTCGGAGGCAATCAGCCCGCGCGCCGCCGCGTAGCCGAGCACGGCGAGCGTCGGGCGCACGCGGAAACCCGCGTCCTGGCCGCCGCGGATCAGCTGGAATACCTGCGCGCTGAATTCGATCTCGCGGATGCCGCCGCGCCCGAGCTTGATGTCGTCGGCCTTGTCGGGGCGCATGCTGGCGCGGCGCTGCGCCTCCTGGCGGATCTGCATGTGCAGCGAGCGGATCGCGCTTATCACGCCGAAGTCGAGATAGCGCCGGTAGACGAAAGGCTTCACGAGACCTTCGAGCTGCGCGGCGAGGCGCAGCGCGCTCTCGCTCTGCTCCTCCGAAACGAGCCGCCCCTTGATCCACGCGTAGCGCTCCCATTCACGGCCCTGCACGTAGAAGTACTCCTCGAGCATGCCGAGGCTGCA
Source organism: Paraburkholderia sp. (assembly GCA_035277805.1). Taxonomy (GTDB): domain Bacteria; phylum Pseudomonadota; class Gammaproteobacteria; order Burkholderiales; family Burkholderiaceae; genus Paraburkholderia. Next base: position 10,647 of record DATEJU010000362.1, read on the forward strand.
CACGAGCGGGCCCGAGTCGCCGTTGGGCCGCAGCCGCATGTCGACGCGAAACACGAAGCCGTCCGCCGTCACGTCGGAGAGCGCGCCGATCAGGCGCTTGCCCACGCGCGCGAAGAAGTCCTGGGTGGCGATGGGCGAGCGCTGGCCGCCTGTGGTCTCGCCGTCGTCCTCGTAGACGAAGATCAGGTCGATGTCCGAGGACACGTTGAGCTCGCGCCCGCCGAGCTTGCCCATGCCCACCACGCCGAGCGTGAGACGCTCGCCGTTCGGCCCGCGCGGCTCGCCGAAAACCGTCTCGAGGTCCGCGCTCACGACCGCCAGCGCGCGCTGGATCGCCACTTCGGCGAGATCGGTCATCGTGCCGGTGACCTCGGCAACATCGGCCGCGCGGGCGAGATCGCGCTCCATCACCGCGCAGATCACCTCGGCGCGCAACTGGCGCAGCGCCTTCTTCAACTGCTCGTCGGTGAGCGCAACGGTGCGCTGGCCGAGGTTGCCGGCAGGGTTGCCAGCGGGGTTGTCCGCTGCGGCGCCACGCGCCTCGTCACACAGCGCGTCGAGCCGCGCGGCGATGCGCTCGCGCGTCAGCGGCGAGGCGGCGAGCGCTTCGACCTGGGCAGCAAGGCCAGGGCGAGCGGCATAGACACGCGCCGCGTAGCGAGAATAGCTGGAACTCAGAAGGGGAGTGTCAGTCATGTAGGATCTTGCCCGGCTCGTTGAGCGGGGGTGGGATGGGCAGGCCCAGGCATTGTTTCAGCCGCATCAACTGCTCGAACCGCCCCCGCCGCCGTGCGAAGAACCCCTGCACATGCGCGCGGCAAGGCCATCCCGGCTTCCCCGGATGGCCGGCCCCACGGCCCCCTGTGATACATTTCGACGTCAGAACGCAACGCTACCATACCCCACCCGCCGCAGCATGTCCGAGCGTAACGACCCCGCCGGCCCGCATCAAACCGGACATGCCAGCCGGGAAAGCGCCGACGCGAGCTCACATCACCATCATCCGGTCCTGCGCCACACGTTTCGCGTGCTGGCCTGCATCGCGCTCGTCCTCTATTTCATCGTCTCGGTGCTGCTGCTCGGGCTGCGCTATGTGGTGCTGCCTCACGTGGACGATTTTCGTCCGCGCATCGAAAGGCTCGTCTCCGAGAAGATCCACGCCGAATTTCGCATCGGCAAGCTTTCGCCGCACTGGTCGGGCTTCCAGCCCGGCATCGACATCACCGGCCTCACGATTCGCGACCGCCACGGCAAGATCGCGCTGAACGTGCCGCACGCCACGGCGGCGGTCTCCTGGCGCTCGCTCGTGCTCTTCGAGCCGCTGCTCTCGAGCGTCGAGGTCGAGCGCCCCGACGTGCTGATCGCGCGCGAAGACGACGGCACGCTCACAGTCGCCGGCGTGCCCGTGCCCACCGCCCATACGGGCAACGCCACCTTCACGACCTGGCTCATGCGCCAGCAGGCCATTGTGCTGCGCGGCGGCACGCTGCGCTGGAACGACGCCACGCGCGACGTGCCCGAGCTCAAGCTCTCCAACATTCGCCTCGCCATCCTCAACGATGGCTACGACCACCACATCGCGCTCCAGGCGCCGGCCGAGGGCACGGTGCTGCACGGGCCGCTCGACTTCCGCGCGCACTTCAAGCATGCGCGCTTCGCGCAGGCGGGCAAGCCGATCTCCTGGAGCGGCGACGCCTATGTCTCGACCGGCCCCGTCGATCTGCCAACGCTCGCGCGCTACATCGACTTGCCGCTCAAGACTTATGCAGGACGCATCGACAACGCGATCTGGGCGCACTTCGAGGCGGGCCGCATCAAGTCCGCCGACGGCGTGCTGAGCGGCAACGACATCGCGCTGCGCGTGAAGCCGACCCAGCCGCGCCTCGATATGCCCGTTACGCAGTTCAGCTGGCGCCTCGGCATCGAGCCTGGCGACTACACGCTGCAGATGCACGACTTCCACGCCGAGCTCGGCCAGCCGCCGCTCGACGACGGCACGCCGCTCACGCGCTCGCTCGCGTTCACGACGCTCGACGGACGGCTTCGCCGGCAATCGCTGCAGCACGGCGAGCTCTTTGCCGTGCACGGCGACCGCATCGATCTGGGCATCCTCGCCGAATTCATGCGCGCGCTGCCGCTGCCCGCGCGCGTGCAGAACGCGCTCGTGCGCTTCAATCCGCAAGGGCTCATCGCCAACTACGAGCTCGCCATGGAGCGCGCCACGCCCGAGTCGGGCGAAGCCGCCGTCGAGCAGCGCACCACAAGCGTCGAGCCCATCGTCCACTATCGCTTCAAGGGCGACCTGCAGGGCATCAGCGTGGCGGCCCAGGAGCCGGGGCCCGGTCTCACGCCGCGCGGCCACCCGCGCGCGGGCCTGCCCGGCGTCGAGAACCTCTGGGGGCACGTCGATGCCGACGAATCGCATGGCACGCTCCACCTCGACTCGATCAAGACCGCCCTCACGCTGCCTGGCGTGTTCGACGATCCGCGCCTGAAGTTCGACCGCCTGTGGGGCGCGATGAGCTGGACGGTCGCCGCGCAGCGCCAGCCCGGCGACAAGCTCAAGGCGTTCTCGGTCGACGTGAGCGAGCTGGGCGTGCAAAACGCCGACGCGCGCGCGAACATGACCGCGCACTACACGAACCCCGGCCACGGACGCGGCGCGCTCGACCTCGTCGCCAAATTCGATACGGCGCAGGTCACGGCCATCCCGCGCTATCTGCCCACCAGCATCACCGAGAAGACGCGCACCTATCTGGATCACGGGCTCCAGGCAGGCATCTCGAAGGGCGCGACGATCGAGATTCACGGCGATCTCGCCAAATTCCCCTACTCGCGCGACCCGCAGGCGGGCCAGTTCCGCATCGTCGCGCCGTTCCGGAACGGGCGCTTCGACCCGTCGCCGTATCCGCCGCGCAAACTGCGCAACGGCGCGCCGAACGTCTGGCCGGCGTTCGACGGCATCGACGGCGTGTTCCGGCTCCACGAGAACAAGCTGCGCTTTGACGTGACGCGCGGCCATTACCGCAATTTCGTGCTGCGCGACGTGAGCGGGCGCATTGACGAGCTGGGCATCAAGGGCTCCGATCTCGTGATCGACGGCGCCGGGCGCGGGCCGCTCGCGGATCTGCTCGACTATGCGGACAACAGCTCGATCGGCGCGCTGTCGAAGCACGCGGCCGCCAAGGTGCACGCGCAAGGACCGGCCACCTTCGCGCTCAAGCTCACGATTCCGCGCAAGCCGATGCCGAAGGTGAAGATGGCGGGCGCCATCGGCTTCGAGAACGACACGCTCACCGCCGACAACGTGCCGCCGCTTTCGAGCCTCACCGGCAAGGTGCGCTTCACGAACCGCAGCGCGCAGGTCGAGCGGCTCACCGGACACTTCCTCGGCGGCGACGTGCGTGCGAACGGCGGCTTGAGCGAGGACGGCCGCTATACGGTGAACGTCTCGGGCAACGTGGCCGTGAACGCGGACGCGGCGCGCGGCCTGAACCTGCGCGGCACGCCGGCGGCGGTGCTCGGCCGCTTCTCGGGCTCGGCGCCGTGGTCGCTCTCGGTGGCGGGCGTGCGTGGCCGCCTGCCCGACGTGAAGGCGAACTCGGATCTGACCGATCTGGCCATCGACCTGCCCGCGCCGTTCGGCAAGACCGCCGGCGCGCAGATGCCGTTGCGCTTCGAGCTGCAGCCCGGCACCGGCGACAGCAACGATGCAGGCACGGTGGCGGCGGCCAACGACGACTCGACATACGAACACGCGGATCTCGCCCTCGGGCCGCTCGCGGCGCGCTACGTGCTGCGGCGCAATCCGGGGCACGTGCCGGGCGTGGTGCGCGGCGTGATCGCCATGAACCGGCCCGCCGATCTGCCCACCGACGGCGTGATCGCGCTGGTCGACGTGCCCAGCTTCGACGCCGACGCATGGCGGCACGTCGTGCAGGAGTTGCGCGGCACGGCGGCGGCGAGCGAGGCCGCAGCGGCAAGCGCGCCGGCGAGCGCAGCGGCAAGTGCAGTTGCAAGCTCCGCCACCAACGCACCGGCAAGCGCCGCAACAGCCAATGCCGCGAGCGCGCCGAACGCCGCGCACGAAGCCTCTGAAGGCGCGCAAGCGTCGGCGGGCGTCGCGCAAGCCGCATCGCAAACATCGGCAACCGCCAGCCCGCCGCAAGCCGCGTCGCAAGCAACAGCAACCGCGGAGGCGGCGAGCTCGGCCAACCCGCCCGTGCCCGGCGGCGCGTTCGCGCCCTACGTGCCTTCGCGCTTCGCGGTCCACGTCGGCATGCTCACGCTGCTCAAGCGCCACTGGGAAAACGTGATCGTGGGCGCCACGCGCACCGGCAAGGAGTGGCAGGCCAACGTCGCGTCGAACCAGGTCTCGGGCCACGTCTCGTGGAAGCCGGGCCCTGTGGTGGGCTCGCCCGGCACGCTCGAGGCACGGCTCGCGCGCCTCGTCGTGCCCGCCGCGACCGAGAACGACCTGCTCGGCCAGGCCATGTCGCAGCGCGCGCAGAACATGCCGTCGATCGACCTCGTCGTGAACCAGCTCATCGTGCGCGGCCACGACCTCGGCCGCCTGCAGATGAACGCCCACAACTACGTCGACAACGGCGTGCCGGTCTGGCA
>DATEJU010000363.1:0-3300 GCA_035277805.1 Paraburkholderia sp.
ATCGACCGCGAGGCCGGTCCCGCCCTCGAAACCAGTTTTGCGAACGCCGGCCAGATCTCGCCGGGTTACGCCGCGCCGTGGGCAGCGCCCGGTGTGCCGCTGAAGGCCATCAAGTGGATGTTCGAGAAGCATGCGCCGCTCGCCATCCGCCTCGACGGCACGAAGTTCCAGTTGCAGTGGATGTGGCAGATGCTGCAGAACTGCACGGCCGAGCGCTATGCGCTCAACAAGGGCCGCATGGTGCGCCTCGCCGAATACAGCCGCGATTGCCTGCAGGCACTGCGTGCCGACACCGGCATCCAGTATGAAGGCCGCACCGGCGGCACGCTCCAGGTATTCCGCACGCAGCAGCAATTCGACGGCGCGGCGAAAGACATCGCCGTGTTGAAGGATGCGAACGTCCCGTACGAACTGCTCACGGCCGCCGAACTCGGCCGCGCAGAACCTGCGCTCGCGGCGGTCTCGCACAAGCTCACCGGCGGCCTGCGCCTGCCCGGCGACGAAACCGGCGACTGCCAGTTCTTCACCACGCGCCTCGCTGCAATGGCGGCGGAGCTGGGCGTCAAGTTCCGCTACAACACGCCGATAGACGGCCTCGCCGTGCAAGGCGAGCGCATCGCGGGCGTGCAGTGCGGCGGCGAACTCGTGCGCGCAGATTCGTATGTGGTCGCGCTCGGCTCGTTCTCCACGAAGATGCTGGCTGGCCTCGTGAAGATCCCGGTCTACCCGCTCAAGGGCTACTCGATCACGGCGCCGATCGTCAACGCGGGCGCCGCGCCGGTTTCCACCGTGCTCGACGAAACCTACAAGATCGCGATCACGCGTTTCGACGACCGCATCCGCGTGGGCGGCATGGCCGAGATCGTGGGCTTCGACAAGACGCTCAAGCAGGCGCGCCGCGAGACGCTCGAAATGTGCGTAAACGACCTGTTCCCGGGCGGCGGCGATACCTCGCAGGCCACCTTCTGGACCGGTCTGCGCCCAATGACGCCGGACGGCACGCCAGTGGTGGGCCGCACGCCGTTCTCGAACCTGTTCCTGAACACGGGCCACGGCACGCTCGGCTGGACCATGTCGTGCGGCTCGGGCCAGTTGCTCGCCGACCTCATCTCGGGCAAGAAGCCCGCGATCAAGGCCGACGATCTCTCCGTCTATCGCTATCTCGGCGAAACGCAGGGCGAGCATCGCCCGGCATACGCGTAACGCGTTCTCCGCCACAGCACATGTGCAAACGTCGCCCTGCAGCTCGCAGGGCGACGTTTTTCATTTCGGCCGCGCATTTCGGCCGCGCATTTCGGCCGCGTTAACGCATTGCGGCCGGCTCACGGCATCCGCATCGTCAGAACTGATCCTCCGATAGCGCGAGCATCCCCTCGGCGCCGTTCGCGCTGACGATCGCCGCTTCGAGCGCCACGGCCTGCGGCAGCACGTGCTCCGCGTAGCACTGCGCGGTCGCGATCTTCGCGCCGTGGAACTTCGGATCCTGCTGCATGAGGCGCTGCGAAGCAAGCATCGCGCGCGCCATCTGCCAGCCGCCCAGCACGATGCCCGCGAGCCGCAGATACGGCACGCTGCCCGCGAAAACCGCGTTTGGATCGCGCTTCACGTTGGCCAGCACGAAGCCCACCGCCGAGGCCAACGCCTGCTGGCCGAGCGCCAGATGCTTCGCCATCGACTTGAATGCAGCGCCTTCGTGGGCGCCGAGTTGCGCGACGCTCTGCCCGATCTCGTCGATGAGCGCCTGCGCCACCGCGCCGCCGTCGCGCAGCGTCTTGCGGCCGATAAGGTCGTTCGCCTGGATAGCGGTGGTGCCTTCGTAGATCGCCAGAATGCGCGCGTCGCGATAGAACTGTGCCGCGCCTGTTTCCTCGATGAAGCCCATGCCGCCGTGCACCTGCACGCCAAGGCTTGCCACGTCGATGGCGAGCTCCGTACTCCAGCCCTTCACGATCGGCACGAGGTATTCATAGCGTACCTGATGCTGTGCGCGCATTGCCTCGTCCGGATGCCGATGCGCACGGTCGCTCTCCCCCGCCGCCACGTACGCGAGCGCACGCGCGGCCTCGGTGAGCGCGCGCATGGTCGAGAGCATGCGGCGCACGTCGGGGTGATGAATGATCGTCACGGCCGCTTTGGCCGAGCCATCCACGGGGCGGCTCTGCACGCGCTCCTTCGCGTACGCAGCCGCCTTCTGATAAGCGCGCTCCGAGATCGCCACGCCCTGCATGCCCACGGCGAAGCGCGCCGCGTTCATCATGATGAACATGTATTCGAGGCCGCGATTCTCCTCGCCGATCAACTGGCCGAGCGCGCCGCCGTGATCGCCGTATTGCAGCACGGCCGTCGGGCTCGCCTTGATGCCGAGCTTGTGCTCGATGGAGACGCAATGCACGTCGTTGCGCGCCCCGAGCGAGCCATCATCGTTGACGAGAAACTTCGGCACGAGGAAGAGCGAGATGCCCTTCACGCCTTCGGGCGCATTCGGCGTGCGCGCGAGCACGAGATGGACGATGTTCTCCGCCATATCGTGCTCGCCCCAGGTGATGAAGATCTTGGTGCCGAACAGCTTGTAGCTGCCATTGGCTTGCGGTTCGGCGCGCGTGCGCACGGCCGCGAGATCGGAGCCCGCCTGCGGCTCGGTAAGGTTCATCGTGCCAGTCCACTCGCCCGAGATGAGCTTGGGCACAAAGCGCTTTTTCTGTTCTTCGCTGCCAGCCGTTAGGAGCGCCTCGATCGCGCCGTCGCTCAGGAGCGGACACAGCGCAAACGACAGGTTCGCCGCGTTGAGCATTTCCACGCACGGCGTGCCGACGAGCTTGGGCAGTCCCTGTCCTTCGTATTCCTGAGGATGCTGCACGCCCTGCCAGCCGCCCGCGACGTATTGACGAAAGGCATCGGCGAAACCGGGCGTCGTGTGCACCTCGCCGTTCTCCCAGCGACTGGGATTGCGGTCGCCTTCGACGTTCAGCGGCGCGAGCACCTCTTCGCACAGTTTCGCGGCCTGCTGGAGCACGGCCTGCACGGTCTCGGGCGTGACATCCTCGCCGCCGGGCAGTGCGGCAATCTCTTCGAGCCCCGCCAGCTCCTTCATCACGAACAACATGTCGCTTATCGGTGCGCTGTACATGGCAGTTGTCTCCAGTCGAGGCTTGCGATGATAAAAAAAGGGGCGCTCGACGCGCCCCTTTGTGTGCCGCCGGACATTGCAGCACGTCCGGCTTCGCCTATGCTGCGGCGCTCAGCCGAGCTCTTTGACGAGCTCCGGCACGACGGTGAACAGATCGCCCACGAGACCATAGT
>DATEJU010000364.1:0-18248 GCA_035277805.1 Paraburkholderia sp.
TCGATTCATCTTGCTGTACCTCGCTGGTTCCTCGCTACGTACGACGGGGATACGTATTTGGATGCGCGTGGGGCCGCCGGCGTTCGCCTGCGATACCCTGATTAAGCCGGAATTGGCGAACGGCCCCCATTATATCGTCCCATGCGTGACGACCTTTTTTCGCGCGCCTGCCTTGCCGCCGCCATCGCCCGCCCAAGGTCCGGCAGAAAGCTTTCGGGCGGCCTGGGCACGCACGGCCCACCCGCTTGTGCGCTCGCCTATACTGGGTCCTGCTGCTCTCATCAGATAATCAGACGAAAGGCCTCTCGCTGTGGTGCAACGTCCGTGAGGAATCCTGGGATGAACAAAGCCACTTTCCTTTCCGTGCAGCTCAACGTCGAAGACGTCGCGGCATCGCCTGGCCTCGTCGAACTGTTGAACAACCATCTCGTCTTTGCCGCCGACGTCGCGGAAGCCGCCGACGAACTGGTCCAGCACGCCAGTATCGCCCGGTTGTCCGGGGGCCTGGAAGCCACTGTCGAGATTCCGGCCATCGTGGTCGAGCGTCTGCGCGATGCGCTCGACACCCTGAGCGGCTATGACGAAACCTGGTTGTTCGCACTCGAACCCGGCCGTGCGCTCTTCGACGATATTGCACGCCGTCGGCGCCTGCTGCACTGAGCATCGGCACGCCACACGCCATGCCGGAGCGGACTGCGCATGCCCGCCCCGCCTCGACCGCATGCCGGCCGCCATGGCCCGCCGCGTTTACGCCCCGGGCCGCCCCGACGTCCAGCATGACATTTTGGGGAAACGCCGTGAAGTCATTCCTGAATCGCCGTAGCGCCGTGCTCTCCAACGGCGCGTCACACCTCGTCGCCGTCGCGCATGAAGCGCCGCACGCCCCCCCCAGCACCGAGGACGCCGCAGCCGGGCGCGACGAGCCCGTAGTACGGTCCGCCAGCGGCGGCGCCGTCACCGTCACCGAGGCCCAGGTGCCCGCCGACACCGAAACGCTCGCCCCGAGCGCACCCGATACCGCCACGGCGCCGCGCCCGGTCTCCACGCTGCACGCGGTGCCGGCCGTGCCCGCGCATCTGGGCAACCGGCCCGTGCAACTCGCCGACAGCGCTTCGTTCGAAGCGCTCGTTGCCGCGAACGAGCTCACGACCTTCCGCGTGTTCCGCAGCTTCGACTATGCCGTGACGCTGCTGTTTCACGGCCACTCGCTCTCCTACTTCGTGACCCTGCATCAGGACAACACGCTCTGGCACGCCTTGCGGGCCACCGATCTCGATTCGGCCGGCGCGGCGTTTCATCATCTCGAAGAGCAGGCGACACGCCTCGCCGAAGGCGAAACGCGGCTCGCCCAACTGGCCGCGCAAAACGCGATGCTCACGAAGCAGATCGAACAATCGGAGGCGCAAGCCGAGCGTTTGCGCGTCAATCTTCAGCGCCATACGGAGCAGGAGCACCGCGTGAACGCGCGCCAGCATCAGGTGCGCAAGGACGTGGCGCAACTCGAGGCGCAACGCATCGCCGCCCAGGCGCAGTTGAACAAGGCGCACAGGACGATCCATCAGCTGAGCGTGACGAGCAACGAAGGCGTGCCGCATCTGCCGGGACGCTGACGGCCTGCGCGCCGTTGCGGCGTCCGGGGCTCCGGCAAGCCGCGCGGCGCTATGGCGCGGCGCGTTGCGGCGCGCGCCCAAAAAAGAAAAGCGCGGGCCGGTTTGTACCGGGCCGCGCCAGACTGCATGCTGCTACTGCGTACTGCTATTGCTTGCTACGTACTGCAACTGCTAATGCAACCTCTTTGCTTACTTCGACCTTCTACTGCTTACTGCAATTTCTACTACGGACTGCGTACCACTACTGCCTGCTACGTAAAGCAACAACCACTGCAACTTCTACTGCGCACTGCTTACTGCAACTGCCAACTACACCTCTTTGCTTACCGCACCATCTACTGCCAACTGCAATTTCCACTATCCACTACTCACAACACCTTCCAACCGCCACAGGCGCGAAGCCACTCGACGCGACTTCGCTTCAACCTGCAACCACTGCGCGACTTAGTGGCCGAAATAAACCGCTTGCGACGGGGCGACATGCTGGGGCTGCAGCACCGGAGCACCCGACTGCGACGTACCAACAGCCGGTGCGCCATAACCGCTCGTATCGCCGCGGGCCAGCTTTTCCTGCGTCACGCGAGCCTGTGCGGCCTGGATGTTCTGGGGGTAATTCACGCGATCAGCCGACGGGTTGTAACCGGCCTGCTCGAGCTGGACGAGCTCGGCGCGCACTTGAGCGCGGGTCAGTCCTTGCTCGCTCGACTGGGCGAACGAAACGGCCGGGATAGCAAGTGCTGCTGCGACGACGACTGCGGGGAAAAGCTTGTTCATGATTCAACCTCCATCTGTTTTGTTTGCGCTTCGAACTCGGTGTTCGTCTGCGTTGATGAAAGTCTAGGCGTTTACCCTTACCAGGGAAAACCCTAATTACGCAATAAATCGTTGCAGGAACGGTAATAAAAAAGGGGAACCTGATGGTTCCCCCTTTCATTCGGTCTTGACCAGCAAGAGCAATGCGGTTGAGCGCCGCAGTAAACACTAACTTTGTGCGTGCATCTTACGACCAGTCGGCGTGGAAGCTGCCCGGCTTGTCGATGCGCTCGAAGGTGTGCGCACCGAAGAAGTCGCGCTGCGCCTGCACGAGGTTCGCGGGCACGCGCTCCGCGCGATAGCCGTCGAAGTACGCGATCGCCGACGAGAACGCCGGCACCGGCACGCCCGCGTTCACCGCCTGGATCACCACTTCGCGCAGCGCCGCCTGATAGTTCGCGGCGATGTCGCGGAAGTAGGGATCGAGCAGCAGATTGTCGAGCTGCGGGTTCTTCGCATAGGCGTCGGTGATCTTCTGCAGGAAGCGCGCGCGGATGATGCAACCCGCGCGGAAGATCTTGGCGATCGTGCCGTATTGCAGATCCCACTTGTACTCGTCCGAGGCTGCACGCAGTTGCGCGAAGCCCTGCGCGTACGAGATCACCTTCGAGAAGTACAGCGCCCGGCGCACCGCCTCGATGAACGCCTTGCGGTCGCCCGCGAACGGCTTGGCGTCCGGGCCCGCGAGCACCTTGCTCGCCGCCACGCGCTGCGTCTTGAGCGCCGAGAGCACGCGCGCGAACACCGCTTCGGTGATGAGCGGCAGCGGCGCGCCCAGGTCGAGCGCGTTCTGGCTCGTCCACTTGCCGGTGCCCTTTTGCGCCGCGCGGTCGAGAATCACGTCGACGAGATACTTGCCCGTCTCCTTGTCCTTCTTGCCGAAGATCTTCGAGGTGATTTCGATCAGGTAGCTGTCGAGCTCGCCCTCGTTCCACTCGGTGTAGACCTGGCCCAGTTCGTCGTTCGAGAGGCCGAGTACCTGCTTGAGCACCGCGTAGCTTTCGGCGATCAGCTGCATGTCGCCGTATTCGATGCCGTTGTGGACCATCTTCACGTAGTGGCCCGCGCCGTCCGGACCCATGTACGCGACGCACGGCTCGCCATCCGGCGCCTTCGCGGCGATCTCGGTGAGGATCGGCGCGACCAGATCGTAAGCGTCGCGCGGGCCGCCCGGCATGATCGAGGGGCCCTTGAGCGCGCCTTCTTCGCCGCCCGAGACGCCCGTGCCGATGAAGTGCAGGCCCGCCTTCGCGAGCTCCTGATTGCGGCGGATGGTGTCAGTGAAGTGCGTGTTGCCGCCGTCGATCAGGATGTCGCCCTGATCCAATAACGGCTTGAGCGCCGCGATGGTGGCGTCGGTGGGTTCGCCCGCCTTCACCATCATCAGGATGCGGCGCGGCTTCTCGAGCGATGCGACGAACTCTTCGAGCGTGTACGTGGGCACGAGCTTGCGCTCGGGGTACTCAGCGATCAGCTCATCGGTTTTCTCGCGGGTGCGGTTGAACACCGACACCGCATGGCCGCGGCTCTCGATGTTGAGCGCAAGATTGCGCCCCATCACGGCCAGACCCACCACGCCGATTGCCTGTTTGCTCATGTTGAATCTCCACTTCAATCGATTGGGGCAACGCCGCGCGATTTCGCGCGCGGCGCCGATCGTGCAAGGATAAGGGAAACGTTCGCGCGGCGTGCCGCAGCGTACATTCTGCGCGCACCGGCCTCGCGGACCCCGGCGGCAACCGGAATCCATCCGCCCGCGTCCTGGTTTCCGTGCGCGTGGTTGCGCGCTTATGTCCTGCTTGTGTCTTCCGACTTCGTCTCCCGCTTTTGTCTCCGCCAGCCTCCTCGAGGGCCGCGATTATCGCTTACCTGCCGGCTGCCGCAGGCTGCTTGCGAAAAACCACACTGAAATTGTTGGCTGGCATCGGCACCACCACCTCGCAGGCGAAGCCTTCGGCCTGCGCGAGCGCCTCCACCGCCTCCAGGTCGCGCACGCCCCACGACGGATCGCGCGCGCGCAAATCGGCGTCGAAGGCCTCGTTCGAGGGCGCCGTATGCGCGCCAACGCGCCGGTACGGACCGTAGAGCACCAATGCGCCGCCTGTAGCAATGCGCGCGCCCGCGCCTTTCATCAGCGCGACAGCCGCCTCCCAGGGCGCGATGTGAATCATGTTGATGCAGACGATGGCGTCCACGGCGCCTACCGGCCAGGGCTCGCGGCGCACGTCGAGATCGAGCGGCTCGCGCAGATTCGCGAGGCCCGTGTAGGCACGCCATGCGGCAATGGAAGCACGGGCGCGCGGGTCGGCGTCGCTCGGCTGCCACTGCACGCCAGGCAGCGCCGCCGCGAAATGCGCGGCGTGCTGGCCGGTGCCGCTCGCGATCTCCAGCACCGTGCCGCGCGCGGGCAGCGCGCCGCGCAGCACCTCGAGGATCGGCGCCGCATTGCGCGCGGCGGCGGGCGCCGTGAGGCGGTGCATCTGCTGGTCTTGCGGATCGTTCATCGTGTCGTGGATTTGCATTGCATGTGTCGGTCAGTACAGGCTCATTTTCATGCGCTCGGCAAGCTCGGCCTCGTAGCGTTCGACGTCGAAGGTCCCGCCGTATTGCTCGGCATTTACGCGCCGCAGCATCTGGCCCGCGCTCGGCAATTGCGAGCGCTCGACGTGGCGCGCCGTAGTGCGCCTCGAGCTCGGCAGTCGTGTTCGGCATGGGGCTTCCTTGTGGCTTGCTTGTGGCTTCGTTGTCGTTGCGTTGCGTTGCGTTGCGTTACGGCTTTGTTGCGGCTTCTTTGTCGATGACCTGGTGGATCGCCGGAAGTCGCGGCACTTACACAGCTTCACATCGCGAGGCGCGCGGCCAGCGCTTCGAGCGTGGCCGCGCACGGCGCCGCCACTTTGAGCGCGAGCAGCGGATCGGCGCGCGTCCTGCCGAGGTTGATCGCCGCCACGGGCTTGCCGCGCTGCTGCGCCCACGCGCAAAAGCGATAGCCCGAATACACCATCAGCGACGAGCCGACCACCAGCACCGCATCCGCTTCGTCGAGCGCCGCCGAGGCCGCCGCCACGCGCTCGCGCGGCACGTTCTCGCCGAAAAACACCACCGACGGCTTGAGCATGCCGCCGCACGCCTCGCAGGCGGGAATCTCGAAGGCCGCGTCGCCGTCGAAGTCGAGGTGCGCGTCGCCGTCGGCGGCGGGCTCGGCGTTCGCGCCCGCAAGCGCGGGATTGCCCGCTTCGAGGCGCGGCTGCAGCGACGCGCGCGCGTACTGCGCGCCGCAGTCGAGACAATGCACGTGGCCGATGCTGCCGTGCAGCTCGATCACATCGGCGCTGCCGGCACGCTGATGCAGCCCATCGACGTTCTGCGTGACGAGCGCCCCCACGCGCTGCGCGGCGCCGAGCTCGGCGAGCGCGCGATGCGCGCCGTTGGGCCGCGCGAGGCCGACGGTCGGCCAGCCGATCATGCTGCGCGCCCAGTAGCGCCGCCGCGCGCTTTCGGAGCCCAGGAATTCCTGCAGCGTAATGGGCGGCGAGCGCTTCCAGGCCCCGTTTTCGTCGCGATAGCCGGGAATGCCCGAGTCCGTGCTGATGCCGGCGCCGGTCAGCACGAAGAGGCGCGGATGGCGTTCGGCGAATGCGTGCAGCGCGTCGAGCGCGGCGGAATCGGGCTGGCTGGCGGCAAGGGGCGCAAGGGTCGGAAGGGGTTCGGACATGACGGTCTGGCGGGAATTCGGGGTAGATGACGAGGTTCGTCGATGCCGACGATGCAGGGACTGCCGGCTGCCGGCTACCGGGGCGCTATCCGGAAGTTTCGGCGGCGCGCTTCGACGACGTTCCGGCGTGCGCCTTTGCCTTCGCGGGTCCGGTTGGTTCGCGCGCCTGAGGCGCGCCCGGCGTCGCTTCGGCTGTTGCGTCCCGCGCAGCCTTGGCTGCCGCTGCGTGCGCCGCTTTCGGCTGCTTCGCGCCCCGTGCGGGCGCGCCCTTCTTGTTGCACTGAGCCGCCGCCTGGCGAGCGGCCTCGCGCGCTTGCCACGCCGCCAGCGCAGTGCGCCAGCGGTCCACCTCTTCGTCGTAGAGATCGAAGATGCAGGGACTGCAACCGCTCTGGCAGCAGTCTTCGTTACTGGGCCGCTCGGGCGGCAACGGACGCGGGTCGTCCTCGGGACGCGGGGGTAAAGACATGGGGCGCAGGCGTCATGACGGTTCGGCGCGTCCAGTATACGGGAGCATGCGAACGCGCGTGCGGCACCCCTTCAGCAGCGATGGAGCGCTCAGCCGCGCCCCACGAACGGCATCCTGGTCGCCATGATCGTCATGAACTGCACGTTCGCTTCGAGCGGCAGCTGCGCCATGTGCAGCACGGCATCGGCAACGAGCTCGACGTCCATCAGCGGCTCCACGGCGATCTCGCCGTTTGCCTGCGGCACACCGCGCGCCATGCGCTCGGCCATCTCGGTGGCCGCATTGCCGATGTCGATCTGGCCACAGGCAATGTCGTAGCGCCGCCCGTCGAGCGATACCGACTTCGTGAGGCCCGTGATGGCGTGCTTGGTGGCCGTGTACGCAATGCTGAACGGTCTGGGCGCGTGCGCCGAAATCGAGCCGTTGTTGATGATGCGGCCGCCGCGCGGGCTTTGGCGCTTCATCAGCGCGAACGCGGCGCGCGTGCACAGAAAGACGCCGGTCAGGTTGGTGTCGACCACGGCGCGCCAGTCGTCGACGGAAAGCTCGTCGATATCGACCGCCTTCGCGTTGCGGCCCGCGTTGTTGAAGAGCAGGTCGAGGCGCCCATAGCGCGTGTGCACGGTCTCGAAGAGCGCCTCCACTGCGGCTGCATCCGTCACATCGCATGGCACCGCCAGCGCCTCCCAACCGGCCGCACGTGCATCGGATGCCAACGTTTCGAGCGGCCCGGCGCGGCGGCCCGCGAGCACGACCGCATAGCCGTTCGCCAGCAGCTTGCGCGCGCAGGCGCGCCCGATGCCGCTGCCCGCCCCGGTGACAAGCGCCACTTTGCGCGCCGGATTCGCGGTGGTATCCGCTGCGGCGCCTTCGTTTCGATTCGCGTCAGTCATGGCCTCAGCCTCGCTTCGACTGCTTCGATTGCTTCGATTGCTTCGATTGCTTCGATCGCATCGTTGTAGTCGCTTCGTTATTTCAGTCGTTGCCGCTCAGCCAGAACGCCAGATCCACTCAGCGCGCTGTCAGCATGCCACGCAGCACGTCCACGAACGCGTTGCCCGCCTGCGAGTCCATGCCACCGTCGCGCCACACCGCGAACACGCCCACGGTGAGTTCCGGCTCCACGCGGCGGATCGCGACCGGCTCGCCCGCGCTCTTCGCGGTGATCTCGTCAAGCAGCACGCGCCCGACGCCGCGCGCCGCCAGCGAGCGCGCCACGTACCAGGTCTGAGCTTCGACGGCGGCAAGCCGCCCGTCCACGCCCTGGGTCTCGAGCAGATGCCCGATGGTCTCGCCAAGCGGATCGACGTTGCCGATGCTGATCCAGTCGCCATCGACGAATTCCTGCAGTGCGAGTGCCACGCCGGCAGGCGTGGGATCGTCGGGCGGCGCCACGCATACCACGGCCGTGCGGCCGAGTTCGTGCGCTTCGATGCCGGGCCGCGCGGGCGGATTGAGCGCAACGCCCACGTCCAGCTCGCGCGTGAGCAACGCGTTGAGCAACTCGGTGGTATGGCGCGTCTGGACCTTGAGCGAAACGGCCGGGTAGCTCGTGCGAAACGCCTGCACCGCCTGCGGAATGAGGCTCAGCCCGAGGCTCGGCAGACAGCCGATGCGCAGCAGTCCTTGCGGATGCAGCGCGAGATTGCGCGCGAGGTCGCGAATGCTGTCGAGGCTCGACTGGAGCTTCTGCGTTTCGGCGAACAGCAATTCGGCTTCGCGCGTGGGCTGCAGACGGCCGTGCGCGCGCGCAAAGAGCTTCAGGCCCGCGCTGCGCTCGGCATGCGCGAGCACCTTGCTCACAGCGGGCTGCGAGACGCACAGGAGCTCGGCGGCCTTCGAGAGCGAGCCCGTGCGCATGATCGCGTGGAAGACTTCGATGTGACGTAGACGCATGTGAAGCAGACCGCACGGCGCTGCGCGTGCGGCGGAGCAAAAGCGCAAGGATAGCGCGTTCGCGCCGCCGGCCGGTCAGATGCGGAAATCGGCGGCCATGTCCTCGTCGCTGCGCGCCACGATGTCGCCGCTGCGCGCGGCCTTCACGAACGCCTCGTAGTCGCGCTCGACCTGATCCGCGTAGGCGGCTGCATAGCCCGCCAGCGCTTCGGCGAACTGGTCGCCGCGCCCGATATACGAGGCGATCTCGATGGCCGCATTGCCCGACTTCGCGTGCGCGCGCGCCATCGCCCAGCCGCAAATGCGCGCGTAGCCCGCGAGCAGCGTGCTGTCGAGCGTCTCGAGATCCACCGAGAGCTTCATGTCGCGCAACTGGCGGAAATAGAAGTGGCGCCCCGAGGGCCCCGTGGACCAGCCGAGGAAGAGATCGCTCGCGGCCTGCAGCAGGCGCTGCCCCTGCACCACGCGCGCGCCCTCGTGCTTGAACGCGGGCCTCTTGAAATACCGGGAAATGACCGATTGGCGCGCCTCCTTCAACTGCAGGAAGAGCGGCTTGCCATGATGATCGACGAGCAGCATCACGAGGCAGCGCGTGCCCACACTGCCCACACCCACCACCTTGAAGACGAGATCCTGGATCTCGAAGTGCTCAAGCAGCTCGCGGCGGTCGGGGGCCAGCGTCTTCAGATACGCCTCGTAAGTCGGCGTAATCATCGTGCGCCAGTCGCCGAGCGTGAGCCAGTTGTCTTCGTGCTCGTACAGCGAGTTCGGGCCATGAACATGAAAGAGCGCGGGCGGAGCGTCGCGAATCGTCCAGTGCGTGCCGGCTTGCCCTTCGCGATCGTCACGAACGTCGCGAACATCCCGATCGTCACGATAAGCGAGCTTTTCCAGCATGCTCTCGTGCGTGCGGCCCGCGGCCTTCTCCATGCCGCGGCGAATGAGGCGGCGGCCCTCGGGCGTGAGCGCGGTCTCCACCATGCGGTCGAAGGTGATCTTGTCGTACCAGAGCTCCAGCGCGCCGAAGTCCGCGTACTGGCGCATGCGGTCGCGATAGGTGGTCACGGCCGTCATCACGAGCTCCTCGGCCACGCCGCGCGAATAGCGCAGATGCCGCGCGGCCACCACGAGGCTCGCGACGAGCCGCTTCAGATCCCACTCCCAGGGGCCGGGCGCCACTTCGTCGAAGTCGTTGAGATCGAACACGAGTTGGCGCTCGGGCGTGGCGAAGCCGCCGAAGTTGAGCAGATGGCCGTCGCCGCAGATCTGCATGACCATGCCCGTGTTCGGCACCTGGGCGAGATCGTGTGCCTGCAGGATCGCGCTGCCGCGAAAGAACGTGAACGGCGAGACGATCATGCGCCCGTAGCGCAGCGGCACGAGGTTGGGCACGCGCCCCTCGCTGCTCTTCTTGAGCAGCGCGACCGGATCGCGCCGCAACTCGCCCAACTGCTTGTGGCTCGAGCGCTTCGCGCGCTCGCGCGCGGCACGGCCAGCCGCCTCGCGTTCAACAACGGTCCTTCCATTCATGAACGGCTCCCTTTCTCGAGGATGTTCGTGGATGCCCGTGATGCACTCCGCATCGGCCTGTCAGCAAGGCAGGACGCGTCTACCGTATTTAAGCGTGCGGCCCTTTTTTACGCAAGCGGGCGTGGAATCGGCCGCACGGTCGTCACTGCGCGGTCCCGCACACGATATCGCTGCCTGCGGCGGACCCACTTCGCGCTAAAATCGCCCGATGCGCCGCCGGGCGCACCCAGGGTCTGTTCCCCACGCCATGCTGTTCACGCTAGTGAGAACAGGCCCACTCCGCCGAGCTACGATCATGACCCTCACCGCCTGGCTCTTCTTCCTGCCCGCCTGCTTCGCACTGAACATGGCGCCCGGACCGAACAACCTGCTGTCGATCAACGTGGCCGCGCGCCATGGCTTCATGCGCGCGCTCGTCGGCGGCATGGGCCGGCTGGTCGCCTTCGCGGCGATGATCGCGCTCGCGGCCACCGGGCTCGCATTCGTGCTGCGCGCCTCGGAAGCCATTTTCTTCGCCATCAAGCTCGCGGGCGCGACCTACCTCGTGTGGCTCGCCGTGCAGCTCTGGCGCAGCAACGCTGGCCCCATCGGCATGAAGCTCGACGATGATGCCACCCTCGCGCGCATCGCCCGGCGCGAATGCCTCGTGGCAGCGGGCAACCCGAAGGCGATTCTCGTGTTCACCGCGTTCCTGCCGCAATTCGTCAACGTCGCGAAGCCGATGTTGCCGCAATTCGCCGTGCTGGGCGCGAGCTTCCTCGTGCTCGAATGGGTGGCCATTGCGCTCTACTCGCTCGCAGGCATGTACCTGGGCCGCTGGCTCACGCGCGAGAGCGTGCGCCGCTGGTTCAACCGCACGTGCGGCGCGTTTCTGGGTGCCATCGGCGTAAGCTTCCTGCTGGTGCGCCGCGCCTGATCGCCTGCCCTTCCTCATCGCGCATCACATCGGGAAAACACGTAGTTCATAACGTATTCCTGATGATTTCACCGAGAAACTTTAACTGTCGTTAATCGACGGCAGCCCCTATGCTCGAACCATCGTCTGCGAGTGCAGCGAGTGGCCGGATTGACGCCTGCCGCTCGCACGACGCTCACGGACACGCGGTTTTCAACGTCATTGGGGAATCCATATGAAGATCTGCATCTTTGGAGCGGGCGCCATCGGCGGCATGATGGGCGTGCAGCTGGCCCGCGCGGGCGCCGACGTGAGCTTCATCGCACGCGGCCCGCATCTGGCCGCCATGCGCGAGCGCGGCGCGCGTCTCTTGATGGACGGCGAGGAATATGTCGCAAAGGTCCGTTGTACGAACGATCCGCGCGAACTAGGCGTGCAGGACGTGGTGATCATCACGCTCAAGGCACATTCGGTGGCGGGCGTGATCGACGCGATGCAGCCGCTCATCGGCAAGCACACCGCCATCGTGACGGGCACCAACGGCATTCCCTACTGGTACTTCTACCGCCACGGCGGCAAGTTCGAAGGCTCGCGGCTCGAAAGCATCGACCCGGACAGCTCGCAATGGGCGCGTCTCGGGCCCGAGCGCGCGATCGGCTGCGTGCTCTACCCCGCTGCCGAGATCGACGAACCGGGCGTGATCCGTCACGTGTACGGCAAGAAGTTTCCCCTCGGCGAGCCTTCGGGCGAGCGCACCTCGCGCATCGTGCAGCTGCACGAAGCCATGACGGCAGCAGGCTTCGACGCGCCGATCCGCGAGAACATTCGCGACGAAATCTGGCTCAAGCTGTGGGGCAATCTCTGCTTCAACCCGATCAGCGCGCTCACGCACGCCACGCTCGACGTCATCACGCAAGACCCGGCTACGCGCTCCGTTGCGCGCACGATGATGCTGGAAGCGCAGCGCATTGCCGAGCAGTTCGGCGTGCATTTTCGCGTGGACGTGGAGCGGCGCATCGACGGCGCGGGCGCGGTGGGCGCGCACAAGACCTCGATGCTCGTCGATCTCGAACAGCGCAGGCCGATGGAGATCGATCCGCTCTTGACCGTCGTGCAGGAGATGGGGCAGCTCGTGGGCGAGGCCACGCCCGCCATCGACACCGTGCTAGCGCTCGTGAAGCAACGCGAACGCATGATGCAGCAGGCCGCCTGAAAGTACGCAGGAAGAGATTGAACGGACCGCGCCGAAAGCGCGGTCCGTTTTGCGTTTACCGCTGGATTGCGGGCTGCCTGGAAGAAGAGGGAAACGGAAAGGAAGCGCGCTTGCGTATCGGCGAATAGCGGACGACGATCAACCGGGAAGCACGTTCAACCGATGCGCGCCAGCGCGACGGCATCGCGCTCGAAGCCGCCCGCAACGTGCGCGTCGTGGGGCGTCCGGCCGTCGGTGGCGTGGTCTGTCACGATGTGGCCGTCCGTGGCGAACTGGGACCATGCGGCCTGAGCGCAAGGACGCAAGGATCGATTGCGGCGCCGCACGAGCATCGTGCTCACCATCACGACGGGATGCAGCATCCGCGCGACGAGCGGCCCGGCCGGCACGGGCCAATGACATGTTGCGCCCGCGGCATCGCCATGCGTTGCACGTGCGCCGTCGCTGCTGATGGGCAGGATGCCGATGCCCATGCCCAGTTGCGCCATGCGCGCGACGCCTTCGACGTGTGCGAACTCCTGCACGGGACGCCCTTCGGGCCGCAGCCCCTGGAGCGCGCGCATCACCGCGCCACGGCAGCCCGCCTCGCGATTGAGCGTGACGAGCGGCTCGTGCGCGAGCTCGTCCCAGCGCAGCGCGCCCTGCAGCGCAAGCGGATGATGCGAAGGCAGTACGGCGCACAACGGCGCGGCGGCAAGCAGCTGCACCTCGAGGTTGGCGCTCGCGAACGGCATGGCTTCCGCAATCACGCCGAAATCGGCTTCGCCCTGCTCGACGGCCTGCAACACCGCGGCTTGCGGCAAGTCCCGCAATTGCAGCGTGAGCGAGGGAAACGCGGCGGCACAGCGCGCGAACGCGGCGGGAACCCAACCTGACGAAAGCGCCGGGTTGCTCGCCACGAGCACGACACCGCTGTGCTCCTGGTTCGCATCGCGGCCTTCGTTCAACGCCATGTCGATTTCGTCGAGCAGACGCCCGATGCGCCGCTCGAAGCCACTGCCCGCGAGCGTGAGCTCGACCTGGCGCGTGGTGCGATCGAAGAGCTTCAGATCGATGGCCTCTTCGAGATCGCGCACGCAGCGGCTGACCGCCGACTGCGTGAGCCCGAATTCGCGCGCGGCGCGCGTGAAGCTGCGCTCACGCGCCACCGCGACGAATACCTTGAGTTGCTGGAGCGAAACGTTCATCGACATGGTGGCCCGTGTGTCCGCGTGTCTTGTTGAGCGCTGCTCACTCGCTCGTCTGGTTGGGCCAGTGCTGCAGGCCGGCCGGATTTGCCGCGAGCGTGGTGGAGTGCTCGTCGCTGCGCTCGATCAGGCGATGGCGCATGGGTGCGAGGATGAACTTGGCGCTCACGCCCGCCGCGATCGTGATGACCGCCGCCGCGATGAACACGGCACTCCAGCCGCCCGTGGCCGAGAGCACCGAGGCCACCGGCACGAGCAGCGCGGCCGTGCCCTTCGCGGTATAGAGCGTGCCCGCATTGGCGGCCGCGTACTTGCTGCCGAAGGTATCCGCGCAGATCGCCGGGAAGATCGAGAAGATCTCGCCCCAGAAGAGGAAGATGAGCGCGGCGAACGTAATGAACGCATACGGGTTCGTGCCGTACTGCATCATGCCGAGCAGCGCGAGGCCTTCGCCGACGAAGATGAAGAACATGGCGTTCTCGCGGCCGATCTTGTCGGAGATGAAGCCGCACAACGGCCGCGTGAAGCCATTGCAAACGTTATCGATCGAAAGCGTGAGCGTGAGCAGCGGCAGCGTCGCGCCGAACACCGTCATCGGCATGCGGGCGAGGCCCCAGTCTTTCGCGATCGGGCCGATCTGCGCGGTCGCCATCAGGCCGCCCGCGGCAACGGCAACGAACGCCAGATAGATGACCCAGAACACTGGCTGCCTGACCATCTGCCCCGGCGTATAGTCGACGCGCGTCACCAGGCGGCGGCCCGCGGCCATCGCCGCGCGCGGCACGGGCTTCACGAGCAGCAGCGCGAGCAGGAGAATCGCCACACCCTGCAGGACACCGAAGAAAAAGAACGTGTGCTCGTAGCCCGAGCGCGCGATCATGTTCGCAATCGGAATCACGGTGACGGCGGCGCCCGCGCCGAAGCCCGCTGCCGTGAGTCCCGCCGCGAGGCCGCGACGATCCGGGAACCACTTGAGCGCGTTGCCCACGCAAGTGCCGTACACGCCGCCCGCGCCCACGCCCGCGAGCACGGAGCCCGCGTAGAGCATCGGCAGCGTAGTGGCAAACGAGTAGAGCACCCATGCGAGGCCCGCGCATACGGCGCCGCCCATGACGACAGGACGCGGGCCGAACTTGTCGACGAGCCAGCCTTCGATCGGCACGAGCCAGGTTTCAGTCAGGATGAAGATCGAGAACGCCAGCTGGATCGAAGCTTCACCCCAGTGGTGGCGTGCGTTCATGGGCGCGACGAACAGCGTCCAGGCGTACTGCAGATTCGCAACGAGCGCCATGCATAGCATGCCCAGCACCAGCTGACCCCAGCGGTTCGTCCAAAACGGACCGCCCTCGCTCCTCTGACTGATTGCATTCATCTCGGTTGTCTCCATTGTCTCCACGATCCATTCACGGATTGCAGCCGCTTTTCCGGCTTGCATAAATATCGACTTATGATCTTGAGTCCGCCCTCTTTAACCGCTCATTCTTATTCGATCCGGCACACGAAAATTCGAATGGAAATTCGCAATTCCTCATTCATTCGATAATTTCATGAAGTGCCATGGAAGCCCTTCTGCCAAGCATTCCGATACGGGTTTTCCCGCTGAAAGCGCCTTTTTAGGCGTTAACCCGCACATCGACGCACAGCATTCGGACTCCTTTCAACCCATGCTAGGGTGATTACGCGATTACGAATAATTAAAGTTTGTTATTATGTTGATTCAGTATCCTTTATGGATCGGCCATGACCATGCGAAACGCCACGCTGCGCCAGTTGAAAGTCTTCGAGACCGTGGCGCGCCACCTCAGTTTTTCGCGTGCTGCCGAGGAGCTTCATCTCACGCAGCCGGCCGTCTCCACCCAGGTCCGGCAGCTCGAAGATCACGCGGGCCTGCCGCTGTTCGAGCAGCTCGGCAAGAAGATCTATCTCACGCCGGCCGGTACGGAAATGCTGCACTACAGCCGCGCGATCATTCAGCAGTTCCATGAAGTCGACGAAGCCATGAGCCAGTTGAAGGGCGTCTCCGGAGGCAAGCTCAACGTGGCCGTGATCAGCGCGGGCGACTACTTCTTTCCGCGCCTGCTCGCCGAATTCACGCGCCGCTACAAGGGCGTGCAGCTCAATCTCTCGGTGCACAACCGCGAGCAACTGTTGCAGCAGCTCGCGACCAACCAGACCGATCTCGCGGTCATGGTGCGTCCGCCGCACGCGACCGATGCGATCAACGAAGCGTTCGCCCCCCACCCCTATGTGATCGTGGCGGCGCCCTCGCACCCGCTTGCGCACAAGCGCGGCATCAAGCTCAGCACGCTCGCGAACGAAGCGTTCATCGTGCGCGAGCGCGGCTCGGACACGTGGAATTCGATGGAGGAAGGCTTCGCAGGCAAGATCACGAACCTGAAGATCGCGATGGAGATCCAGAGCACCGAGACGATCAAGCAGGCCGTGATCGCGGGCATGGGCATCGCGTTTCTCTCGGCGCATACGATCAGCCTCGAATTGCAGGTCGGGCACCTCACCGTGCTCGACGTCGAAGGCTTCCCGGTCATGCTCAACTGGTACCTCGTGCACCGCAAGAACAAGCGCCTGCCGCCCGTCGCGCTCGCGTTCAAGCGCTTCCTCCTCGAGGAAGGCGAGCAGCTCATCGAAAACATTACACGTGTGTCAGAGTCGTCACTGCATAAGTAAGGTTTGATGGATCACCGAAAATTCATCAGACGTAGTTGATCGTTCGCGCCCAACGCCCCGCAAATGCCGATGCGAAGGGGTGCGAAGCGATGCCCTGCTCTTCCCCGCAGAATGTTGAACAAGCCGGCTTCAGTGCGGCCCCTGGCGCTGCCTGAGCGTGTTGTGGCGGCTGCGACTGCGCCGTCGTCGCGGCAGGTCCTGCGAGACATGATGCGACGCGCGTGGCGCTTCGCCTGCAGGCGGTTCGCAGTCCGCCAGCCAGCAGGTGTCGAAGTCCGCGGGCTCGAGTGCGCCTCGTCCGCCCGCCGCGACGAGCCATGGGCCCGGCATGCCCGCGAAATGCGCTCGCGCGGGCGGCTTCGACGCGATCTGCGAAGTCGCATTGGCCTGCACACCGGCAGACGCGCGCACGGTGCCCGGACGCGGCGCGGCAGGGCGGCGTGCACCGCCAATGAGACGCACGCCAAGCGCGGCAGCCAGCACGCAGGCGGCCACGAGCACAGAGAGGCCGAATTCGGCCGAGGCCAGCAAGCGCACCGCCGCAAAGCCGTAGCCCAGTATCGCGAACAAAGCGAACGCAATGGCATGCACCACGCGATCGCCCTGCCGGAACGGCAAACGGCTGCGCTCGCTCATGCGTCCACCGCATAAGAGCGCATTAGCCGCGGCGCCCGTGAGCACCGCACCGAGCGTCGCCGTGACGTAGAGCGCGGCGCGCCCTGAAACGGGCAGCGCCGGCAGCAGCAGAAAGCCGGCAACGCAGACGCAGATGGACACCGCACCCACCACACAGCCCGCCGCGGCCGTTGCCCGCGCGCGCTTCGCGAGGTCGTGCCGTGCGCCCAGCCATAACCCGGCAAGCGCGCCACATTGCGCAGCGGCCACCGCACCCGGCCAATGCGCAACGAGCGCCGCCAGCAATCCCGGCGGCACCGTCAATAGCAGTGCGAATGAAATGGCGATCGCGGCGCGCGCCTGCGGCTTCGCCTCGCGCACATGCTTGCAGCGCGGTTTCACGCGTTCGGGCGTGCGCCGCGCCCACGCAGGCGCAAGCGCCGCCAACTGTGCAAGTGCACACACAAGCCACGCGTACAGCAGACCGCCGCCGAGCCATGCCACGTCGCCAGCCAGTTGCTCCGGCATCTCTCCTCCTCGCGCGCGGCATGCACGCCGCGCGCGTCATCAGTTCGAGCTTCGAATGCCTGCTGCGGCGCACCTTGCCATTGCGCCCTTGATCGCCTGGTCGCGCGATGCATCGGCCGTACATCGCACCGAACCTCGCACCGAACCTCGCACCCCGCTTCGGCTCGTCCTCTTGCTATGCAACCGTGGCCCACTGGCGCTCGCGGGCCGGGCCCACCGAATCCGACTGCGCATTGCCGCCCAGTGCGTTGGCCAGCGTGCCGATGCCTTCGATGGATACCTCGACGGTTGCGCCGTCGCCGATCGAGCCCACGCCCAGCGAGGTCCCGCACGCGATCACATCGCCCGGTTCGAGTGTGAGGTCTTGCGAAATCAGGCTCACTTGCTGTGCAGGCGTAAACACCATGTCGTCAAGCGGATAGTTCTGCCGCTCCACGCCGTCCAGCCGCGTCACGACGCGCGCGCTGCGCCAGTCGAAGCCCGAAACGATGGCAGGCCCCAGACAACAGAACGTATCGAAACCTTTGGCGCGGCACCATTGCGGGAAGTGCGGATTTTCGGCGAGCAGTCCCGCAGCGGTGACGTCGTTGACGATCGTGTAGCCGAAGATCGCGTCCTCGGCCTCGGCGATGCTCGCATTGCGGCAACGCTTGCCGATCACGATGCCCAACTCGCCTTCGAAGACGATTTTTCCCGCATAGTGGGCAGGACGCCGAATCGGCTCGCCCGAGCCGATCACCGATTCCGCCGGCTTGATCAGGAAAAGCGGATGCTCGGGCACCGGCTTTTCGAGCTTTAACGCGAGCGCGTGGAAGTTATTCCAGAGCGCGACGACTTTGCCCGGCGCGCACGGCGCAAGCGGCGCGAGCGCGCGCAGCGAGAGCACGGCGCCCGTGGGCACCGGTTGATCGAGCCCTTCGTATTCATGCAGATAACCGTCTTCTACGCGGCCGAACACGATACTGCCGTCGTTCGCCATCAAGCGCATCCATGTGTCCATGCTTCGCTCCATCGTTGCGTGGCGCGCGGCACGCCAGTGCCGCGCGGTCCATCTGTTCAAAGATTCACTCGTTCATGGGCACGGGCGCATCG
>DATEJU010000365.1:0-14147 GCA_035277805.1 Paraburkholderia sp.
CAATTCGGCCGAACTGGGGCTCACCACATCGGTTTTTTTCACGCGCTTCGTGGCCATGCGTCGGGTCGAGGTGAGATTTCGCGAAAGGATACCGCCTGTGGTGAAACACGTCTATAGGCTCACTCTCACCATTGCCGGTGAAGCGAGTCTCCGGCGCGCGCCTCACCACGAAGCGCTCCCGAAAACGCTCACCTTGCCGGCACGGGCCTGTCCGCCGGGCTCACGACGGGCTCGGGGTTTGGGGTCACGCCATTCATCCGGCGTCTCTCCGAAAGGTGTCGACCGGATCCCGAACAAGCTCACCTCAAAAATTTCCTGGCGCAAACGCAACGGCAGGCAATGCGCTCACCGCCCTGGTGGGTCAGTCCTGATGGGGCAAGCAGTTGCAAGGTCATCTCCGGACACGTTGGGAGGAAACAACGCGCTTTCACCTGTGTGCGTCGGATCTGTGACTCGCAATACCTTCTCAAAATGCGCACGCTTCGCGAACCTGCCGCGCCGCAACAACGTCACCGGTGCCGCCAACGTCTTTGGCCAGTTCTGGTCACCCACACCGACTGTCGAACAAGCCCGCAAGTTGCCCACAAATCGCCCGTCTTGCCCGGCTCTCTCCCGAAAGAGCTCACCTTTAGCGCTCCCTGGAGCTTGATCCGGCAATACTTCTGGTCAAAACAGCAAGCAGATGCCCACCATCACGATCCCGAAAAACCTCACCTTTGAAGGCGGGAGGCAGTGAAATCCCACTCGTCTTCGCTTTGACGAAGCCACAACGGCCGCTCCCGGAAATGCTCACCTTTACCTCTGCGTGCCAGAAAAACCCAATAGATTCCTAGGGTTATCCACAATCCTCGGTACCCGTCCAACGCAACCGACCGCTCCCGAAAATCCTCACCTCAAGGCGCCACGCGAACTGAATGAGCCAATCACGACCGTGCACCCAACGCTCCTGAAAAATCTCACCTTCCTGGATCCGCTGAAACGCCGGAAAGAATCCCGCGCCTTTACCAATCAACCTTCCGGCGTCAGTGAACGCCAACTTGCTCCCGAAAAGACTCACCTGTTGGGCTTTTTCAGCCGAAACCAGCTCCTGAGTAGCCTCACCTTATGCGTGCACGGCACGACGGACATGGCCGATTTCGCGGCACTGCGACAAAATCCCGTAAAAGCTCACCTTGATGCACAGGCGGTATCGAAATCTCCCGCAGTATCGCCACCGCCTCATCGGCACTGGCACTCTTGCACTCCTGTAAAAGCTCACCTCAGAGTCCAGCAAAGCGCGAATTCGGTCAAAATGCCCCCTCGGCTCCCGAAAAGCTTCACCTTGGCCAGGCGATTCTTCCCGATCTCTCTCACCGCAGCTTCCAGGCCGCCGGAATTGGCGCCGAAATATGGTCTAATCGCACGCCCTGAATCCACTCACCGTTGCATTTCGTGTAACAACATCCGTCGTCCCGGTGTGTCAAGGGCCGATTCGCCGGTCGCTCCCGTAGAAGCTCACCCTTGCCGTAAAGTCAAGAATCAGGGTGATCCCGAACCCGCTCACGTCCTGTCCCGCAAGCGCTCACCGCCTTCCCCGAAGCCCATCACCCGGCTGTCCCGCAGAGTCTCACCACCATTCCCGTAAAGCTTCACCTCATCGGGCTAAAGCCCATACCAGGCAAGGGTTTGCTGTGGCGTTAACGTCTTTTAACAGGTATCAAGGGTGTTTACTTTTATTACTCTCAAACCCTTCTACCCCGCGAGCCCTTCGGGATATCCCCACCCCAACGGCCATCCAGATCCGCTCCTGCAAGAACAACCGCTCGTGAAACAACGGCGATAAATCGCTCGTCTCAGAAAAGTCTCGCGTTTACAATGGCTTATGAAACAAACTTCGTTTTGTTTCACGAAGCGCCAGGCAGAACCGCAGCGAAATTGCCATCTGGAATGCGAATTTCGTCAGAATTTCATGCTCGCCGAGAATCACGCGAATAAACGTATCGGTCAATACGTAATTTGTTATTATTCGATCCATTACCCCTCGCAGAGACGACCATGATTCGAGACGAAGACCGCCAGGCCCTCCGCGAAGAGCTTGAAACATTGCGCAAAGACGGCGCGCGGCGCCAGGAACTGTCGCTGCACGCCTGCAAGCGTCTCTTTTTCGACTTCGGTATCCGCCCTTCAATGGCGACCGTCCGGGATTTGACCCAGACCGGCAGTGCCAGCGACATTCCCAAAGACATCGAGCTTTTCTGGCAACGCATTCGTGCTGCATCGAAGGTCCGCGTCGGCACCGGTGCCATTCCTCCTGCGCTCGAAGAGCGCGCCGGCGAGCTCCTGGGTGCGCTGTATGAAGAGGCGCGAGCGCTCGCCCGACAAACACTCGAAACCGAGCGCAAGGAAATCGAGTCTGGCCGCCACGACGCCGAACAGGCATTGCGGGACGCACAAACCCGACACCTCGCTGCCGACGAAATGCTTCAACGTGGCGAGGCCCGTATCGAAGCGGCCTGGGTTCGCGTGCGCGAGCTCGAAAATCAGTTGGCGACCGCTTCCGCGCAGGGTGTACTGCACCAGGACAGCCTGCAGGCGACGGTGCGCCGTCTCGAGGCCGAAAGCGAGTCACTTCAGAAGCGTATCGAGGCGGAGCAGACCACCAATGCGGGTTTGCGCGACCGGATAGACGGATTGCACGAAGAAATGCGCAAAAGCACCGAGCATTACGCGCAACAGATCAAGGATGCGCTCGCCGAGGCCGAGCGCCGCGTAAAGCCGATGCTGGTCGAGCTGGATTCGCTGCGCACGATGTCGTCCACGTGGCAGTCGGCCCAGCGTGATGCGAGCAAGAAGGAATTCGAGTTTATCCAGCAACTGGCGACGGCCAAGGCGCGCGCGGACCGGCTCGACGCCGTGTTGCGCGAGCGTTCGGACGAAGTCGACGTGCTCACGCGTCAGGTTACGAAGTTGCGCTCGCAACAAGGTATCGACGGATCGGTTGCCTGCGTGCTGTGCGCGCTCGCGCAGTCGGGACGGCTCAGCGACGAAGAACTGGCGCAGCTCGGCACGCTCGTCGACGCCCACGTGAGCCTGCCCGCGCATTGCCCGAACTGCGAGGACGGCGAGCCGGAGCTCGCACAGGTCGATGGCCGCTTCGAGCTGTCGTGCCCCGAATGTGAATACACATCGGGCCTGGGTGCGTCGCGGCTCGAGGCCGTCGCGCGTTTCGCCGGCGGCAAGAAAGGTGCCCGCAACGCGGTGAGGTGAGTATTTTCGGGAGACTCCGCGCGCCGGGAATGTGAGCTTTTACGGGAGCCACAGCGGGCGACGCAGACGGATGGCGCTTTCCGCCTTGCTTCTCAGCTTGCATCGGACGCAGCGTCCGCACGGCTCGCGGCCGCCGTCCGGTCGGCCCAGATGCGCCACGCACGATGCAGCCGGCCGGCGGAGATCGGCTGCAGGAAGCCGAGCCACTGCCCGACCTGATCGGCGTCCGTGCCGCGTTCGAACAGATCCGCCGCGAAGCTGTTGCGCAGGGTTTGCGGGCTGGCCCGTTCGGCGCGGGATTCAGCGATGCCCGCCTGCTCCATCAGCGCGTCGATTGCGCGCAGCACGGTGGCTTTGTGCATCGACCGCCCATTGGGCGAACCGGGAAACACGAGCTGCCCGGGCAGGCCCGCGAGGCGGCGCGCTTCGAGCCATGCCCCCATCACGTCGACCGCGAATGGCGCGAGCCGCGTGCTGTGCGTGAAGGCGGGATTGTCGGCTTCGATGGTGACCCATTCCGAGCCGATGGCGGTGGCGTCGAGCTCGAGTGCAATGGCGTCGCCGGTCTTCAGGCCGCCGCCGAGGAATACGGCGACGAGCGCGCGATCGCGCCGCTCGCGCCAGCGCTTCGCGGCCGACTGCTCGGTGAGCGGCGCGAACAGCCGCGCGATCACGGCGGCGCGTTCCGCGGCGGTGAGAAAACCGGTGGGCTCGTTCTCGCGCGCGTTGCGCCAGGCGGCCTCGCCGTCCTGGGCGATGAAGCGCGCGGGGTTCGTGGACGCCAGCTCGATCTGGCGCACGTGGTCGAGCACGCGCTCGATGAGGCGCAAATAGCGCAGCCGCTGCGGCTTCTTGACGTCGAGCCCCGCGACGAATTCGGCGATCGTGCCGGTGTCCACGGAAATAATCGTTTTGCGCCTGAGCGCGAGCCATTCGAGGAAGCGTCCCCATTGCACGCGGTAGACGTCGGCGGATGACTGGCGCAGGTCCTGGGAAGCCAGCCAGGCATCGAAGGCGGCGGCCGGATCGTGCTGCCAGTCCTTGCGCTGCTGGTCGAAGAGGTCGCGAGAGGATTGGGAGGTGCTCATCACTATCCTTCCGTTAGTTGCGTTGCGAGAAAGAATTCTAGCGAAATCCCCGCGGACCGGGGTACGGTCATGAGGCGAAGTCTGCCGCCCTGCGGCGCGCCAAGCATCATGGCCATCAGCCGCCCCAGGCGCGCGAGCGCTTCGCTGCGGCGCGCCGCCGGGCTTCGCGCTGGGCCGCTTCCGCGCTTTGGGCCGCCCGCTCATAGGCGCTGACGGCGAATGCGAACACAGCCGGCAACGCGTTGGATTGCCCGAAGTCGACCGTCTCGTCGGTTTCCGGATATGCGAGATCGCCCGGCCGCTGGAACAGGCCGAGCATGAGCGTGTCATGACGGCTCGCGAACCCGAGGTCGGCGAGCGCTTCCGCTTCGATCGCGTGCAGCAGGCGCCAGCTTAGCGGCACCTGCTGGGCGATATAGCGCTGCGCGATGTTGCGCACGATCTGCTCGAGGTCGCGCGCGGCCGCCTGAAAACGCAAGGCGGCCAGCTCCTGCTCGTTCGGGGTTCGCGAGGTTTGCATGGGATGCTCCGATCGTTCTTTTTACTGTATGAATATACAGTAGTCGACGCAATCGTGCAGCCTCATCCGTTCGGTCAGTGCCTCGCCGACAACGCGCCGAAGGTGCCGCGGCGGTGGCGCCGAACGCCGCCCGTTCTACGTTCTAGCCGTGGATCACGATCAGCAGCGCGCGCGCCTCGCCCTTGCCCGCGTTACGGATCGCGTGCGGCTGGTCGGCGACATAGCGCGCTGTGTCCGCCGTCCTCAGACGCTCGTGCGTGCCCCCCGCCTCCACCTCGATCGTGCCTTGCAGCACCGTGAGATGTTCGCGCGTGCCGGGCTCGTGCGCCGCCGACACCAGCGCGCCGCCCGGCTTGAGCGTGAGCTCGTACCACTCGAAATGGCCGGCCAGCTCGATCGGCCCCCAGACGCGCAACTGATAGCCGGCCTCGTGGCCGTGCAGCGTGGGGATGTCGTGCGGCCCGGCCACCGTGATCGCGTCCGGGGCGCGTGGCGCCGCGAACAGCGAATCGAGCTTCACGCCCAGCGCGTTCGTGAGCCGCCATGCCACGGCGATCGTCGGGTTCGCCTTGTCGCGCTCGATTTCCGATAGCATGGATTTCGAGACGCCGGCCGCTCGCGACAACTCGTCGAGCGTCATCTTGCGCTCGCTGCGCAGGCGCTGGATCTGCTCGCCCACGCGCGGTGGCGCGGCAGGCGCTGCCACCGCCGGCAGATCCGCTGCCGGGCTGGCTGTGGCGCGGGATTTGCGCGCGCTGGTTTTGGCGCCTGGGTTGGCTTCGCTGCCGGCCCCTGCGCCGGAGACTTCGGCCGATGAATCCGGCGATGCTGCACGCTTGCCCGTGCGCGAACCTTGGCCGGTGCTTGCCATGGACTGCCTCATCGATTAAAGTTGTTCGATATATCGAACTTTGGTTCGGAAAAACGAATAATTTCGCTCGGAGCTGACGGCGACTATAACAGCCACGGCTCCCCATGTCAGGAGCATGATGCAATGGCTATTCCCTATCTCGATCACCTGCGAGCGACGCTCGACCAGATTCGCGCGGACGGCTTCTACAAGAGCGAGCGCGTGATCGCGACGCCGCAGTCGTCGTCGATCGGCCTCGCCGACGGCAGCGACGTGCTGAACTTCTGCGCCAACAACTATCTGGGTCTCGCCAACGACGCGCGCCTGATCGCCGCCGCGAAGGACGGGCTCGAGCGCGACGGCTTCGGCATGGCCTCGGTGCGCTTCATCTGCGGCACGCAAACGGTGCACAAGCAGCTCGAAAGCGCACTCGCCGCGTTCCTGCACACCGACGACTGCATTCTTTATTCGAGCTGCTTCGACGCCAACGGCGGCTTGTTCGAAACGCTGCTCGGCGAAGAGGACGCGATCATCAGCGACGAGCTCAATCACGCGAGCATCATCGACGGCGTGCGGCTCTCGAAGGCACGCCGCTACCGCTACAAGAACAACGATCTCGCCGATCTCGAAGCGAAGCTGCGCGAAGCCGATGAAGCCGGCGCGCGCTACAAGCTCATCGCTACCGACGGCGTGTTCTCGATGGACGGCATCATCGCCGACCTGAAGGGCATCTGCGATCTGGCCGACCGCTACGACGCGCTCGTGATGGTCGACGACTCGCACGCGGTGGGCTTCATCGGCGAGCATGGCCGCGGCACGCCCGAGCACTGCGGCGTGGCGCAACGCGTGGACATCGTCACGGGCACGCTCGGCAAGGCGCTGGGCGGCGCATCGGGCGGCTATGTCGCGGCGCAGAAGGAAATGATCGAACTGCTGCGCCAGCGCTCGCGTCCGTATCTGTTTTCGAACACGCTCACGCCGAGCATCGCGGCCGCGTCGCTCGCGGTGCTCGAGCTGATCGCGAGCGACGAAGGCGCACAGTTGCGCGCGCGCGTGCAAGCCAACGGCGCGCATTTCCGCCGCGAGATGAGCGCGCTGGGTTTTACGCTCGTGCCCGGCGAGCATCCGATCATTCCCGTGATGCTCGGCGACGCGCAGGTGGCCGCGAAGATGGCAGACGCCTTGTTGCACGAAGGCGTCTACGTGATCGGCTTTTCGTATCCGGTCGTGCCCAAGGGCCGCGCGCGCATCCGCACGCAGATGAGCGCGGCGCACACGCCGGAGCAGATCGAGCGCGCCGTGGCCGCGTTTGCGCGCGTCGGCAAGCAGCTCGGCGTAATTTGAAAAGGATGACGAAATAAAATGAAAGCGCTTGCCAAACTCGAACGCGCACCGGGTCTTACCCTGACCCGCGTGAAGAAGCCCGAAGTCGGCCACAACGACGTGATGATCAAGATCCGCCGCACGGCGATCTGCGGCACCGATATCCATATCTGGAAATGGGACGACTGGGCGCAGAAGACCATTCCGGTGCCCATGCACGTGGGCCACGAATATGTGGGCGAAATCGTCGAGATGGGTCAGGAAGTGCGCGGCTTTGCGATCGGCGACCGCGTCTCGGGCGAAGGGCATATCACCTGCGGCTTTTGCCGCAACTGTCGTGCGGGACGCCGTCACCTGTGCCGTAACACCACGGGCGTGGGCGTGAACCGCGAAGGCGCATTCGCCGAATACCTCGTGATTCCAGCCTTCAACGCGTTCAAGATCCCGCCCGAAATCTCCGACGATCTCGCCGCAATCTTCGATCCGTTCGGCAACGCCACGCATACGGCGCTCTCGTTCAACCTCGTGGGCGAGGACGTGCTCATCACCGGTGCGGGGCCCATCGGCATCATGGCCGTGGCGATCGCGAAGCACGTGGGCGCGCGCAACGTCGTGATCACCGATGTGAACGACTACCGGCTCGAACTCGCGCGCAAGATGGGCGCGACGCGCGCGGTAAACGTCTCGCGCGAGTCGCTGCGCGATGTGATGAACGAGTTGCATATGACCGAGGGCTTCGACGTGGGCCTCGAAATGTCGGGTGTGCCGAGCGCGTTCACGGCGCTGCTCGAGTCGATGAACCATGGCGGCAAGGTCGCGCTGCTCGGCATTCCGCCCGCGCAAACCGCCATCGACTGGAATCAGGTCATCTTCAAGGGCCTCGAAATCAAGGGCATTTATGGCCGCGAGATGTTCGAAACCTGGTACAAGATGGTCGCGATGCTGCAAAGCGGGCTCGATCTCTCGCCCATCATCACGCACCGCTTCAGCGTGGACGACTACGAGAAGGGCTTCGCCGCGATGCTCTCCGGCGAGAGTGGCAAGGTGATTCTCGACTGGACCGCCGCCTGAGGCTTCGCACGTTTCATTGCGGCGCCGCCGTTCCAGCCGCAGGCGCGGATGGCGGTCCTTGCTCGAACTCGGCCTCGATGCGCACGTCGATCTCGTCGCCGACGGCCGGATACCACGTCGCGAGCCCGAATTTCGCGCGGCTGAAGCGGCCCGTGGCGGCGAAGCCGAGCGTCGGCTGCTTCGTGAGCGGGTCGGGCGCGTAGCCGTTGAACACCACATCGAGCGTGACCGGCTGCGTCACGCCATGAATCGTGAGGTCGCCCGTGAGCTTGCCGGCGGGCTTGCCGTCCACGTCGGCCGTGCGCACGAAGCGCGTGCTCGCGAAGCGGATCTGCGCATAGCGCTCGACATCCAGCATCTGCGAACCCTTCACCATGCGGTCGAGTAGCGGCACGTTGGTGTCGAGACTCGCGGCGTCGATCACGGCCTCCACCTTTGCGTTCTCCAGCGCGTGAGCGGGCCAGTTGAGCTGCGCGCTCGCACGATCGAAGCGCATCACGAAGCGCGTGTAGTGCAGATGATCGACGTCGAACACGATGCTCCAGTGATGCGCGTCGAGCGTGTAATGTCCCGCAGGCACCGACGCCTCGACGGAGCTCACGCTGTGCGTCACCACGCGCAGCGGTGTGCAGGAGAGCAGCAGGCAGGCCGCGGCCAGCGCGGCGCACAGCGTGCGGCGGCGCGCGTGCGGGGTGGCGGCGGCTGGGGAGCGGTTCATGGTGTCTCCGTTTCGGGGGCCTGGCGAACGATTGTCGTTACTGTAGTTACGAGAGGCGGCGCGCTTTTGTTCCATCGGCAGCCGTGAATGCCGAATGACTGTCGATGCAGCGCGGACCGCCATTCTTTCACGTTGCGCCGCGCGCTTCCTGGCACCGGGGACGAAGTTCATGCGCGCGCAGCCTTCGTGCCCGCTGCACGGATTGCCACGCGGCCCGATTTCGGGTTTCATACGCGGATCGGAGCCTGTCACTGGAACTTGGGGAACCCGGGGGGAGCCCGGTCCGCCCGGAGGAAGCCGCCGCATGTCCACTGCGAACGATTCGGTCCGTTTTCACGCCACGCACGTGCGCGAGGTCGACGCCATGACGGCCGACTCGGCGCGCAGCTACGCGCGCCATGCGCACGACCAGTACGGCATTGGCGTGATCGATGCGGGCGGCCATGTGTCCCTCTCCGATGCGGGCGTGGTCGAGGCCGTGCCCGGCAACCTCATTCTGGTCAATCCCGGCGAAGTGCACGACGGCCGCCCGCTCGGCGCGGGCGCGCGCCGCTGGCGCATGCTTTATTTCGAGCCGCGCTGGATCGATGCGCTGCAGGCCGACGTCACCCAGGGCGACGACGCGGGTTTCGCGCTCTTCGCGCCCGTGATCGCCGATCCGGTTCTGCGCGCGCTGTTCGATGCCGCGTTTGCCAGCGCCACGGCGGCACGCGGCGATCTCGCGGCCATGGCTTTCGACGGCGCGGCGCTCGATGCCATGACGCGGCTCGTGCGGGGCCTCGGCCATCGCCGGCCGCTCGCGCCCTGCTCGCCAGTGGCGGTGGCGCGCGTGCGCGAGATGATCGATGCCGATCCGGGCCAGGCCTTCTCGCTCGCCGATCTCGCCCACGCCGCGGGGCTCAGCCGCTTCCAGCTCCATCGCGGCTTCGTGCAGGCATTTGGCGTGCCGCCGCATCAGTACATCCTGCATTGCCGCATCGGACTCGCGCGGCGCCTGCTCAAGGCCGGCCAGGCGCCCGCGCAGGCGGCGCTCGTGGCCGGCTTCTGCGACCAGAGCCATCTCAACCGCGCGTTCGCTCGCCAGTTCGGCGTATCGCCGGGCCGTTACCGGCTCGCGCAGGGCGCCGGCCCCGCCTGACGGTTGCTGTCGACGGCTGAAACAGCCGACTGCCGCCGCTGGCTGTCGTTTGCCGCACACCGATCCAAGACGGCGCGCCCGCCGCGTTCTATACAGGCGTTTCAATCCCCGGAGCGCCTCATGTCCTTTTCGTTCTCACCCGCAAAATCGCCACGTGCGTCGTCGTCGCGGTCCATCGCGCATCTTCAACTGACCCTCGCCATGATCACCGTGGGCAGCACGGTGATCGCCAGCAAGATCATCGGCGCCGGACTCGATCCCATGCCCGCCACGGCCCTGCGCTTCGCGTTCGCACTGCCCGTGTTTCTCATGCTCATGCGCGCGACCGGCACCGTGTTTCCCCGCCCCGGCCTGCGCGACGCCTGCCTGCTGATCGCCCAGGCGGCGATCGGCAGCGTCGGCTACACCGTTTTGCTGATCGCCGGGACGCAGCGGACCTCGGCCGCCGACGCGGGGATCATCCTCGGCACCTTGCCCGCCGTGTGCGCGCTCACCGCGGCTGTGGTGCTGCGCGAGCGCCTGCGCGCGAGCACGCTGGCCGCGGTTTTAGTGGCGAGCCTCGGCGTGGCGCTGGTCACGCTTGCGCCCACCGCACAGCACGGCGGCAACCGCTCGCTGACGGGCGACGCGCTGTTGATCGGCGCGGTGATCTGCGAGAGTCTTTTCGTGCTGCTGAACAAACGTCTCGCGATACCCTGGCCACCGCTTGCGCAATCGACCGCGATGACGGCCATCGGCCTGGCCGTCTCCGCCGCCGCGGCGCTGCCCGACTGGCCGGCCGCGCTGCACGCACTTCCGTCGCACGCCATGCTGGCCGTGGCGTACTACGCGCTGGTGCCGACCGTGGGCGGCTTCTGGCTCTGGTACACGGGCGCGGCGCGCGTGACAGGCGCCGAGGCCGCCATCTTCACGGCTGTCGCGCCCGTCTCTGGCGTCGCACTCGCGGCGCTCCTGCTGGGCGAGCCGCTCACGCCCGCCCGGCTTGCCGGGCTCGCGCTCGTCGTCGCGGCCGTTTTCGTGATTGCCGGGCCGGCCATCTGGCGGCGCGCGGGCGCCCGCGACGCATGACGCAACGGGCGCACGCTTGCCCGGACGAGTTTGCATTCAGGTCCTGCCTTGACTTCGGAGAATGATCGTTCTACATTGCGCGACATGGAGAACGATCGTTCCACCTCGCGCAACGGTGCCCGATGCTGGTGCCCGATTCGGGTGCCGGATTGACCGGCGCGCGAAGCGGACACACTGCGAAGCGACGAAGCCATGAGCAACGACCCGATTGCAGCCGAAGCGGCGCCGATGCCCACCCCGGCATCCTTGCCCGATGCGCGCGAGCGTCTGCTCGAAGCCGCCGAGGCACTCATCTACGCAGGCGGCATCCATGCCACTGGAGTCGACGCGATCGTCCGCGCGGCGGGCGCCGCGCGCAAGAGCTTCTACACCTGGTTCGAGTCGAAGGATGCGCTGGTGGCCGCCGCGCTCATGCGTCGTGACGAGCGCTGGATGCGCTGGTTCGTCGATGGCACAATGAAGCGCGGACGCACGCCGCGCACGCGCCTGATCGGCATGTTCGACGTGCTGCGCGAGTGGTTTGCCTCGGAAGGCTTTCATGGCTGTGCGTTCCTGAACGCCGCGGGCGAGACCGCCTTGCCCGACGACCCCGTGCGCGAGGTCGCCCGCCTGCACAAGGCACGGCTGCTCGCGTTCACCAGCGAGCAATGCGCGGCATGGGCCGCCGCGGCTGGCGCGGACCGGCGCGTGGCGGCGCGGCTCGCGCGCCAGTGGCTGATCCTGATCGACGGCGCGATTGGCGTGGCGCTCGTGAGCGGCGCAGCGGACGCGGCGCTCGATGCGCGCGCCGCCGGCCGGCAGTTGCTCGATGCGCTCGCGCCTCGATCGGCTCGCTCGACTCCATCGCCGCGAACGTCGCGAGCGCGCAGCGCCGTGCAGGACAGGCGCAAGCCCGCGCGAGCACGTCGCTAGCCGCGCGAGCCTCGCGTTACGCGGTGGTTTGCCTGCTCCTTGCGTGCCATTCGCCGCCGCATTCCGCTATTTCCCACCGCTTCCGCCGCTTCCGCCGCTTCCGCCGTTTCCGCTGTTTCCGCCGTTTCCATTCGTGCGCGCCGTCCTGGCGCGCCGCCTTCTCCAAGGAGCAAACGCATGAGTGCCACCCACACGACGACATCCGCCGAAGCCCGTCCGCCGCTGCCGCCCTTTACCCGTGAGACCGCGATCCAGAAAGTGCGTGGCGCCGAGGACGGCTGGAACACGCGCGATCCGCAGCGCGTAGCGCTCGCCTACACGCCGCAAAGCGTCTGGCGCAATCGCGCCGAATTCGTGACGGGCCGCGAAGCCATCGTCGCGTTTCTCACGCGCAAATGGGCGCGCGAGCTCGATTACCGGCTCATCAAGGAGCTCTGGGCATTCACCGACAATCGCATCGCGGTGCGCTTCGCCTACGAGTGGCACGATGATTCGGGCAGCTGGTTCCGCTCGTACGGCAACGAGAACTGGGAGTTCGACGAGAACGGGCTGATGGCGCGCCGCCATGCCTCCATCAACGACTTGCCGATTCGCGAAGCAGACCGCCTTTACCGCTGGCCGCTCGGCCGCCGCCCCGACGATCATCCGGGCCTGAGCGATCTCGGGCTCTGAGCGAGACACAGCGCCGTTCTCCATCGCACGTTGCGGCTCGAAGGTTCATCGCGGCGACTCACTCGGCTGGCATCATGGGCGCGCCGCAGGGTGGCGCCCGCGCGCCGGATTCGCGTTTCCGGGTCTGGACTCCATACGCGCGCGGGCCGTCTTGCTGTACAGTTTGCAGTCACCGGAAACAGCCCATAAACAGATCCAGCGAGATCCAGCAGCGGACGAACCGAAGCGATTCGGCGAGCGAAAGGACGGAGAGCCCATGCGGTGTTGGCACGTGCGCGGTGGCGGGACATGGCGCAAGAAGATCCCGAAGGTGGCGGCGCTCATCGCGCTCACGGCATTCACGCTGTGCGCCGCAACGAGCGCACGCGCGGCCAACTGGTGTGGCGCCGGCTTGTGGGTGGATGCGATGGTCGGCTCGTATCACATCCATCCCGACAAGGATTTCGAGCAGTTCAATCCGGGCCTTGGCATCGAATGCTGGCCCGGCGACACATGGGCGCTCACTGCGGGCGGCTTTCACAATTCGCTGCGGCGGCCCTCCTGGTACGGCGGCGCGGTCTGGGCGCCCGAATTCCTGCATTGGGGCTATGTGCGTCTCGCGGCGATGGGCGGCATCATCTCCGGCTACAACTACGGCAACTGGGGGCTCGGCCACAATCACACGATCGGGCCCGTGGCCGCACCTATCGTGATGGTCGCGTACAAGCGCGTGGGCGTGAACTTCATCGTCATCCCGCCGATTCCCTCCGACGACCTGCCGTTTACGATCGGGTTTCAACTGCGGGTGAAGTTCTGAGCGACTTGTGGGTGTTCAAATAAGTTCCGACTTTTTACGCCCCCGGTCTTTTCGCACATTAGAGTTTCGACTTTTCTCAGCCGTGCATACTTGTCGTACGCCGCAAAGCGCCGTGCGACAAGGAGTTCCGCCGAGCCGAGACGCAAATCAGTCTTTCCGGCCAGTTGGCGCAAAGTGAGGCCGTCAACTATCACGACGCCGGCAATTTGTGTCCTCCGTGGCTGAGCCGAACAAGGCGAGAGCGTTGTTTAGCATTCCGCCGCCAATTTCCACTTGAATGGGGCTGAACTTACAGCTGGCGGGACGCAGCTACCGTCGCCGAGATAGCCCGTGAGCGCAGCGCCTAAGGTTCCAATCTATTGGACGGACCTGCGCTTCTTGCATGAATCTCGTTGCTTCGTTTCTGAACAGAGGAAGTCGTTTCTGTTCATGTGCGTATAGACCTCAAATGAGTGCAGCATATACGCACCCCCTTTTTCACCAAGTTCAGGGGCGACATCTACAAGACTATCGAATTCACGCATGGTCGCGAACGCGTCGACCGGCTTTTCGCGTGCGCTGACGCGCTGGAACGCTGCCAATTCTCTCAAGACGGCGCTAAGATCCTCCGTTGACGAATCGAGTGAGACAAGATGTCGTTTGCAATTCGCGAAGGGGTGGTCGCCCGGTTCGGTTTCAATTCGAACGGGAATTTGTCCATTATTCAACCATTTCTGCGCCGCAGAGGCGAAACTGGGACTTCGTA
>DATEJU010000366.1:0-2859 GCA_035277805.1 Paraburkholderia sp.
AGCCGTTGACCTGCGCCCAGCCGGTAATGCCGGGCTTGATGCGGTAGCGCGCCATGTAGCCGCGCACGAGGTCCTTGTAGATGTCGTCGTGCGCAAGCGCGTGCGGGCGCGGCCCCACCACCGACATCTCGCCCTTGAGCACGTTGATGAATTGCGGCAGCTCGTCGAGGCTCGTGCGGCGCAGGAAGGCGCCCACGCGCGTGACGCGCGGATCGTTGCGGCGCGCCTGGGTGATCTGGCCCGCCACTTCCGCATGCACCTTCATCGAGCGGAACTTGTAGATCTCGAACTCGTTGCCGTCGAGACCTTTACGGCGCTGCTTGAAGAAAACCGGCCCCTTCGACGTGAGCTTCACTGCGAGCGCAATGACCGCCAGCAGCGGCGCGAGCGCCACCAGCACGGCGCCTGCAAACGCGATGTCGAACACGCGCTTGGGCAGCACGCGCAGGTCCGTGACCGGC
The DNA here is from genome assembly GCA_035277805.1 of Paraburkholderia sp. Classification (GTDB taxonomy): domain Bacteria; phylum Pseudomonadota; class Gammaproteobacteria; order Burkholderiales; family Burkholderiaceae; genus Paraburkholderia. The sequence continues at coordinate 462 of DATEJU010000366.1, forward strand.
GATGCCGCGAGATTGATGGCCGGCACGCCAAGCAGATCGACCACAGGCTGACTGAAGAACGACAGGCTGCGTACGTCCGGAATGAAGCGGATGTTCACGAAATCGTTGCGCAGCGCCGTGACGATGCGATGAATCGTGCGCTCCTTCGTGATCGGCAGCGCGAGCCACAGTTCGCGCACGTCGTGCTCGCGCACGTACTCGAGCATGGCCTGCAAGTTGCGCTCGACGGGAACGCCGTCGAGACGCGCTTCGCCATCGGCATCGCTGTTCTCGTCGAACACGAGTGCGGGATGAAAGCCCGCCTCGGGACGGCTCTTCATCTGCTCGATCAGGAAGCGCGAGTAGCGATGATCGCCCACCACGGCCACCGCCTTCTGGTTGTAGCCTTCGCGGCGCAAGCTGCGCAGCACCATGTGCACGATCGTCTTCGAGACGATCAGGAACGCGACCGATGCCACCACCCAATAGGCGAGCCAGATACGCGAAAGCGAATCGGCGCGGTGCACGCTGAAGGACAGCAGAATGCCCGTGCACTCCACCGCGATCCACGCGGCGCACACGCGGGCCGCGAGCACGTAGAGCGACTTGCCGCGCCACGACTGGTAGATGCCGAACGCCGGGAACATCCAGATCGCGAGCACGCAGTTGAATGCGAGCGCCACGCTCTCCATGTCGGAGAGCGCCGCGAATTTACCGTGGTGCAGGGCGGCCGCTACCAGCGCGGCAGCGGCGATGGCGGCAACATCGATGATTCTGGCTAGAACGCTCAGCATGTCCGGCACCTCGGGTTAGAAAAAAAGAATTGCAGCCACGCGCTACGCATCATGGCCGCCGCTACAGGAATCAGGGAAAAGTGCACCAGGCTGGCCCGGCGCTGACGAAGCGAATCCGAATAAACCCTAATAAAGCACGATAAAAATTGAATGCGCAACGCCCAAAAGTATCTCCAAATGTTTCGTTGCTAACTGTCTATTTTTTGTGTGATTTTTTCGGCAACGTTTTCCGGAATTTGCGGCTGCAAGGCTCGGCGCCGCGCCATCTTCGCGGCAAAATTTGCCGGACTGCCGGCACCAGACCCCGATTAATTTTTGCCCCGTTCGATGCGCCTCGCCATTTTTATTCGAATTTTTATTCGTGCCTCATTGTGACGAATTCATTATTTTCAATTTGATCAGAATATTTTCCGTTTTCTTCTTTACGAATCTATTTATATCGATTTTAAGCATGCTACAAATCGCAGAACCGAAACCCCTTTCAGGAGAGTGAGATGACGGATACGGGTTCCGCAACGACATCGGCACACGCAGTCGATGCGTGCGCCGAATCGCGCAATGCGCTGCAAGTCTGCCCTGTGGTGCTTGCGGGCGGCGCGGGTTCGCGGCTATGGCCACTGTCGCGCGAACAATACCCGAAGCAGATGATCAACCTCGTTGGCGAGCGTTCGTTGCTCGCGGATACGGCAGGCCGTCTCGACGCGCTCGCCGAACGCGTCACCCTCGCCGACAAGCTGATGATCGTGTGCAACGAAGAGCACCGCTTCACCACCGCCGACCAGGTACGCGCGGCAGGCAAGGAAGCGCGCCTCATTCTCGAGCCGCTCGCGCGCGACACCGCGCCGGCGCTCACCATCGCCGCGCTGTCCGTGGTTGCCGAGCAGCAGGACGGCATTCTCGTGGTGATGCCCGCGGATCACGCGCTCGCGGACCTCGCGGCATTCCAGGCCGCCGTTGCCGACGGCGTGCGTCACGCGGCCAACGGCCAGATCGTGACGATGGGCATCGTGCCCACGCGTCCCGAGACGGGCTATGGCTACATCCACGTGGGCGAGCCGCTCGTGGCCGAAGATCAAGCCGGCGCACGGCGACTGAGCGGCTTCGTCGAGAAGCCCTACTTCGAACTCGCGCAGCAGTACGTCGCCTCGCAGCGCTACTGGTGGAACAGCGGCATCTTCATCATGCGCGCCAGCACGTGGCTGAAGGCCATCCGCCATTTCCAGCCCGCGATTCACGAGGCCTGCACGGCCGCCGTCGAGCACGGCAAGGCAGACGGCGACTTCTTCCGTGTGGACCGCGAAGCGTTTGCGCGCTCGCCGTCCAATTCGATCGACTACGCCGTGATGGAGCCGCTTTCCACCGACACCACCGTGGCCGGCGGCGTGGTCGTGCCGCTTTGCGCGGGCTGGACCGATCTCGGTTCGTGGGACACCGTGTGGCAAGTCGCCTCGAAGGACGAAGCCGGTAACGTGGCTCAGGGCGAAGTGATGTTCGAAGGCGCCAACGATACCTTCGCGCACTCGGACGGACGCCTGATCGCCTGCCTCGGCACCGAGAATCTGGTGGTGGTCGAGACCGCCGACGCCGTGCTCGTGGCCGACCGCTCGCGCGCCCAGGACGTGAAG
>DATEJU010000367.1:0-28268 GCA_035277805.1 Paraburkholderia sp.
GGACCACGTTGCGGCCCTTCGGACCCAGCGTGACCTTCACTGCGTTGGCGAGAATGTTCACGCCTTCAACCATCTTGGAACGGGCGGAATCGCCGAACACGACGTCTTTAGCTGCCATCTTCTAACTCCTTGAATTCTTGATGAATAAGCGGTGGTCTGAACTTACTTGTTCACCACGGCCATGATGTCTTCTTCGCGCATCACGAGCAGTTCGTTGCCGTCGACCTTGACGGTCTGGCCAGCGTACTTGCCGAACAGGACGCGATCGCCGACCTTGACGTCGAGCGCGATCAGCGCGCCCTTGTCGTCGCGCTTGCCCGGGCCGATGGCCAGGACTTCACCTTGATCCGGCTTTTCTGCCGCTGCGTCCGGGATCACGATGCCCGAAGCGGTCTTGGTTTCTTGATCCAGGCGCTTGACGATCACGCGATCATGCAAAGGACGAAGGTTCATGGATAGATCCTCTATCTTGATTGGGACTTGAAGAGACTCAAGAAAACCTGGTTGGCGACAACCGCCAGCCAGCGATGTGTTAGCACCAGAGTTGTTAGCACTCTCATGCGGTGAGTGCTAATTATATGGACGAGGAATGACAAATTCAAGAACGGGCCAGATGGCTTTTTTCGGGGGTCGAGGTTCGCTCAACTTTGAACTTTGCTCACTTAAATTTGAACTCGCCTCGCTGGCGAGAGTCGCTGAGTGAGTGTTAATTTTCCATAAAAAACAATGAGTTATAGAGGGTCTCCGCTAACGCACAGGTCTTCTGCCAGTGGCGCTCGCATGGAGGGCTACTGCGGCTTCGGCCTTGCACGCGAACCTACCGCCGCGCCCCAGGGAAATCCCGCAGACCCCCTGTAGATATTTAGGTGCAGATCAAACTCGAACCATCACGCAACGGCTTCCGCTCAGATACTTCAGGCAATTTGGCTTTCAGCAGAATTTGCACCTACACGACAAAGGCTTGACCCGATCCAGATATGACTGATCGCCCTCCTCAAAAAGACCGAGAGCAGCGTACCGGGCGCACAGGTCCTGATGCAGCAGGTCATGGAAAAATTGCGCGCGAGGTATCAATGTAGTAACATCCCTACATTAACTGGTGAAGAGGTGGACCATGGGCGTTCTAACCATGACCAGCAGGGAATTTAACCAATCGGCCAGCGAGGCAAAAAAAGCGTCTCTAGACGGCCCGGTGTTTATCACAGATCGGGGTAAGCCTTCGCATGTTCTTCTGAGCATCGAGGAATACCGTAAGCTTGCCGGGGGAATGACGACGCTAGCCGATGCGCTCGCACAACGGGGCGATGCTCGAGTTGAATTCGAGGTTCCGCGTGTCGGCGGACTCTTTCGGGAAGCAGACCTGTCCTGATGTTCCTGCTCGATACCAACGTTGTTTCCGAATTGCGCGTACCGAAGCGAGCCGACATAAACGTGCTCGCGTGGGCATCTTCACAGCCAGTAGCCGCGCAATTTCTTTCCTCTATCACGGTGCTCGAACTTGAACTCGGTGTCTTGCGAATGGAACGGAAAGACGCCGCTCAGGGTGCTGTTCTACGCGCATGGTTCGATGGCCAGGTTCTCCCCCAATTTGCGGGACGTGTGCTGACGTTCGACCAATCGGTAGCCCTCCGATGTGCAAAGCTGCACGTCCCCGATCGCCGTGCCGAACGTGACGCGGTCATCGCAGCAACCGCGCTTGTGCATGGTATGACTGTCGTTACTCGTAACACCGACGATTTTAAATTGACAGGTGTATCGCTTTTGAATCCCTGGAACAGGGACGACATAGAAAGCTGAGCCAGCATCAGCGGCAAAAAGCCGCCTTCCTCCTTGGAGCACGCGTCAAAGCTGGATAGTTTGAATACTGGATACCGTGCCGCAAGTTGCCGCGAGCCACCGCTTCCCCCAATTTGATTACCAGAACGTCGAGCGGTCCTGGGCTTAATGACATGGCACTCACGCAGGTTCCGTGTCGCAATAATGAGTTGCCAGAGCAACAGCAAACTCCGGCACATGATCGCCGGCTTTCGCGTGACTCAGATGATGCACCTTCACGCCTGCCCTCAGCCCCTCGCCGACCGCCCGATCGATCTGCTCCAGCAAATCCGCAATCAGCGCCTGCCGCCTGCGAAACGCAGCACGCCGCTTTGACGGCACCTCGCTGAGGTCGCGGTGATATGGCCGGCACGGCAGCACGAACCGCCCACCGACCTCAACCCCACCTAGTTCACGCCAGAAGCCATCGTAGTCTGCGCCAAACTGAACCGCCGTGGCGGCGGAAACGTGCGTCTTCTTCGTCACGCCTGTGAGCGCGTCCACCCTTGCCAACCTGCAGAATTCGCCAACGGCTTCCATCACCGCTGCCTTCGGTCGCAAGCCATGGCATGCGTGCGTAGCCTCGCGCACCCGCTCCCGGTCTGCGCCGGCCGGCCCTTGCAGGCCCCCGATCAGCGCGCCGCGTTTCCCTGATTCGGCATGCCCTTCGAAGCTGATGGTCGCCCACGCAAGATCGACGTGCTCGAACGTGTCGCGCCAGGCGACGCTGAGCAACCCTTCGCGCCAGCAGCGTACTGGCTCGCTCACAACGAGCGCATACCTTCCACTCGATGCCAGCGTCACGTATTCCGAATTCAGGTAGAGCCTGCGCACAAGGTCTTCACCAAACAGCTCCCGAACGACTCGAAAATGACCGCACAGCAGTTCGGCACGCTCGTATGCAGGCAGATTGGCCTGGGCAAAGCAACGAAAGGGACGTTCGAGGAAGCGCCGGTTGCGGACAGCAATATCCGCAAGCAGAGAATTCGTCGTCAGCGCCTTCAACCAGATGCGGGCCGCCAACGGATTGAGCAGTGCGTACATCAGCACGCGGCCCCGCCGGAAGAAGTCATGGGGAGTTCGCCCGGGAATAGCCCTGGACAGCAGGCCGAAAACTTCAGAAATCGACGTCATTAGCCACGCTCTGTTTGCCATTTTCATGAATGGGGCAAGCACGGAAGCAGCCGCGACAAATACGGGAGTCGCCGCCAGCGAACTTGTCATAAGGAGGCTGATTTGAAGAAAATTCCTGAGAAGCCTGAAGGAAGTGCCCGACCATGTCGCGCGCGCAGTACGCCGTCTAGAGTGACGGCGTTTCGATTCGCGGCTCCAGCGGGCCCGAATGTCGGCCCCGCATCGGCAAATCAAACGACACGCGCATTGCGTCGCACTCCTTATCGACTGCGACGAACCTGAACGCCGATGTTCGCCACGCCCCTTCACGCACGCGATGTGGCGTACCAGTCCTTCGGACCGCTCACGCAAACATTCTTACGACGGTTTGATTAGCCCCGCATTATTACGCAATATTTCAAAGGTAATCGAATATTACAGGATATTCCGCTGAACGCATAGCGCCAGCCGAAACATTGTCAGCGCCGCATTTGAAACGGGGCACTATCGAAAAACGAGATTGGCCGGAAGGCCTTGTGGCGTCGAAACCGGCAATTCAGCCTTGAATGAATCTCGGCATCGGGAGGCGTGAGAAGCCGGAAACGGACGTTCGCGGCTCGAGAAGCGGCCATGGGAAGCGTGAGCTTGCGTTGCACAAACGCGTTATGCCGCGATCCGCCGCTTTTAGCGGCCCCTCCGGCCGGCTAGCCGGCGGATCGCCCCCCATTAAATGCGGATACCCGCGTGCCTGGGGAATCGGCATTAAGGAGCCGGCTGCCCTCAGGTTCCGCCTTTCGTCTTGACGTCCTGCACGAGCCACTTGCCGATATAGCGCGACCCGTCTGCCGAGAGGTGATCGCGGTCGGCATAGAGGAATTCGCCGCCCTGCCGCGCGTAGCAATTGTCGGCGTCGCACAGGAGCGGCACCGGGTTGAACACCTTCACGGCGGGAAACTTCTCCAGCACCGCGAGAATGCGCGTCTGCGTCCCCGTCAGCCGATGCTCGACCTTCGCGCGCGGCACGGCGCACGGCGAGCGCACCGAGATTTGCACGGGCCGGCGCACGCAGGTGTTCGGATCGAAATCCAGCTCGGGCGTGTCGAGCACGAAGACCACGTTCTTGCCGGCGGCGGTGAGCTTGCTCAGCGTCCGCTCGAGGCCGGCCAGGTAGACGTCCAGATTGCTCCCCTCCCCGGGCCGCCCTGCCCGTTCTCCCGCGGCCACGAGGCGGATGTAGCCGCCCGCGTCGTAGTCGAAGCCCCCGGTGATCGACGAAATGGCGTAGCTCGACAGGATCACCGAATGGATATCGGGCGACTTGATCACGTAATCGAGCACGCCGTCGAACAGCGCCGCGCAGTGCTTGACGTAGCCGCCGAGGTGGATGTCGATGCCATAGAACGGCGGGCAGTTGCCGCTGCCGACCGCGAAGAGCCCGGTGCCGCGAGTGGAGAGCGCCGACTGGAGGCCTTCGTAATAGTGATTGGCGTGGCTGTCGCCGAGCAGCGCCACTTCGGGGCGCCCGTTGGCCGGCGGCATCATGCAGAAGTCGGAGCCGGGGAAGGCCTTCTTGCACGCGCCCGTGAAGGTCCAGCCCTCCTGCTGCGCGCCGAAGCTCGCGTCCGGGAAGCGGTCGGGCAAGCCGTTGTCGCGCGAGATCGCGTAGCTCGACAAGCCGATGCCCATCATCACCGCGAACAGGCCGCTCGCGACGCGCACCGGATAGCGCCGCGCCGGACGGCTAAAGCGCGCGGGCGCCTCGATGAAGTTGAACGTGATGGCGGAGAGCATGAACGCGAGAGCGATCGCCGCGAGGAGCATCGAGGTCGTCGGCGCACCGCTGCTCATGAGGCGCACGAAGACGAGCATCGGCCAATGCCAGAGATAGAGCGGATAGCTGATGAGCCCGATATACACGAACGGCTTGAGCGACAGCACGCGGCGGTTCAGCCATGCCTGCGGACCGGCGGCGATGATGAGCGTGGCGCCGCCCGTCGGCAGCGCCGCGCGCCAGCCCGGGAACGCTGTCTTCGGGTCGAACAGCACGAGGCTCGCGACGATGAGCGCGAGCCCCGCGAACGAGAGGAGGTCGCGCAGCGGCGGGCTCAGCCCGAGCTTCGCGCCGCCTGGCTGCGCGCCGTGCGTACCTTGGGCGCCCTCGGCCGCGCTCGCGGCACCCTTGCGCGCATGGAACTCCGCCCACGCGAGCGTGGAGCCGAACAGCAGCTCCCAGAAGCGCGTGACCGGCAGATAGAACGCGGCCGTGGCGTGCGTTCTGCTCAGATAGATGCTGCTGGCGAGCGACAGCAGAATGGCCGCGATGATGGCGAGCGTCGCCACGCGCCGGCTCGCGAAGCGCCAGAGCAAAAAGAGCGCGACCGGCCAGATGATGTAGTACTGCTCCTCCACGCCGAGCGACCACAAATGCAGGAGCGCGCTCGCCGAGGCGCCTTGCGAGAAGTAGTCCTGCGTCATGTAGAAATAGATGTTCGCGACGAACGCCACGCTCGCGAGCGCGTCGCGCGCGAGCCGCGCGAGCTCGCCGGAGGCCATCAGCACGAGACCCGCCGCGAGGCTCGCGATCAGCACGATGATGAGCGCGGGATAGATGCGCTTGATCCGCCGTGCGTAGAAGTCGACGAGGCTGAAACGCCCCTGGTCGAGCGTCTCGATGATGTGCTGCGAAATCAGGTAGCCGGAGATCGCGAAGAAGATGTCCACGCCGACAAAGCCGCCCGCCAGCGCGCTCGGGAAAGCATGGAAGACGACCACGGACGCGACCGCGACGGCGCGCAATCCGTCGACATCCGGCCGATAGCTCTGTGCTGGCTTGCGTGATGAGGCGCTCATTGTGGTGTCACTCTGAATATCGGCGTGGCGGCGGGTTGCGCTGACGCGCCGGCCCGCATGAAGTCATACGAATGCGCGCGATGGCGCCGCGCGGCAGGGCGCGCTGCGTGGCGTTGCCCGGCAAATGGTATCGGCACGGCGCAGGCGCACTGTTGGCTACCTCACGCAAACGTGCGCAACGCGACCGTCCGTGCGTGCGCTGTGTGTGCTACGGCACATGTCCAACGCGACGCGCGCATCACACACGCATCACACACGCATCACGCAGGCACGCCAGCGCACGCACGCGCGAGGACACACCGAACGGCGCGCCACCGTGGTTCAACGCACAGTCGGATTGCGTATCGCGCACACAGAATGCGTCATACGTGTCGTGACTCTCATAAGCGGCGGGGCAGCTTGCCCCGCCCTTCGCTCGTGCGCTCCATGGGCGCGCCCGCGCCGCCCGGAGCCCTTGCTATGCCCCTGCTGTCGAGTGCGCTCGAGCGCGAGCGCAATAACTTCGATCTGGTCCGTCTGATCGCCGCAATGGCCGTGGTCTACGGCCATTCGTTCGTGCTCCAGCAACCCGACGGGCACACCGACCTTGCCACGGCGTTCCTCGGCTTCGACTACTCCGGCAGCCTGGGCGTATTCGCGTTCTTCCTGCTAAGCGGCATGCTCGTGACCGCGAGCTTCGACCGCCAGCGCTCCGCCACGCGCTTTCTCGCGCTGCGCATCTCGCGGATCTGGCCGGCCATTTTCGGCGGCTCGCTCTTCGTGATGTTCGTGCTCGGCCCGCTCTTCACGACGCTGCCGTTGCACCAGTACTTCGCATCGGGCACGACGTGGGGCAATCTCGACAACTTCTCCACCATCGTGCTCGGCAAGCGCATTCAGGCGCCGGGCGTGTTCGAGCACAACCGCTTCACCTCGATCTGCGAGCCGCTCTGGACGCTGCCCATCGAGGTGCGCTACTACTTCGTCGTGCTGATCACCGGCATGATGGGCTTGCTCAAGACGCGGCGCGGCATGATGCTGGCTGTCCTCATCGGCATGATTCCGTTTCTCGTGCATCCGTATCTGTCGCCGCATTTCTCGGTTTCTCTGCGCGATCTCGCGAACAAGCCCGGCGGCTACGCGTTCTTCCCGGAACCGGTCTTCATGGCCGGCATGCTGCTTTACGCGTTTCGCGAGCGCGTGCCGGTGAACGGCTGGGCAGCGGCGGCGCTGGGTGCCATCTATCTCGCCCTGCGCGGCACGCCGCTCGCGCAGCCCGTTTTTTACGTGGCGTTCGCGTATGGCGTGCTGTGGTTCGGCACGACGCCGCTCCTGCACCGCTTCGCGCCGCGCAACGACTATTCGTTCGGGATCTATATCTACGGCTTTCCGGTCCAGCAAAGCATTGCGCATCTCTGGCCGAATCTGGATCACCTCTCGGCGCTGCTGATCGCGGGGCCCGTCATCTTCGCCTGCGCGTTCGTGTCGTGGCATTGTGTCGAGCGGCCCGCGATCCGCTGGACGCGCAAGCGTCTCGCGAAGTCGCGCCAGGCGGCGCAAGAAGGCGCGCGCATGGCCGAGGTGGCGGCGCGATAGGCGAAGATCGCCAGCCTCACCTGCGCCCGCCCCATCCCGGCGCCCGGCGCGCCCCAAGCCGAACCGGTGCGAGCACGCGCTGCGGCTGCCCGTCCTGAGCCTGCGCGCCGCTCACGACCACCGTGGCATCGTCGACGACGACCGTGCGCCGCCGCACCGGCATCGCCGCACGCCGCCTCGCCCGCACCTGCAGGCCGCCCGCCGCGGCGGCGAGCACGTAGAAGCACACGCCCAGATCGAAGATCGAAGCCGTTAGCGTCGCGACGATGAGCGCCGCATACATGCCATGCCGCGCGGCATAGCACACCGCGCGATCGGCGAACGGATAGTCGCGCGAGATGGGCGAAAGCGCGCTCTTGGCAAGGAACGTCGTGTAGCAGATCGCGCCGACTACGCCCAGGCAGGCCAGCACCACCATCACGAAGCTCGACACGCGCACGCTGCCGAGCCCGACGCCAATGCCATAGGTATCGAGAAAGTTCGTGAACGCCTGGCTATTGAAGCTCGAGCGCTCGACGCCCGACTGGCTGTCCGCCTTGCTCAGCACCGTCGCCTGGGCGAAGTCGCCAAGCGCTCGCGCCACGCCGGGCATGAATAGCACGATGTACAGCGCGGCCAGCACGCCGAGGCACAGCATGATGACCCACATGCGCGCCTTGCGCGCGTTGCTCGCGCGCGAGATGCGCGCCGGGCGGCTCACGAACAGCACCATCAGGTAGCCGGCGAGGCCCACATACGCGCTGCCCGAAGTCGAGAGCAGCAGCAGCACGCCGGTCGCCGCCGCGAGCGCGCCCGCCACCTTCGGCCGATAGCCCACGAGCCAGAGATTCGTACAGAACGCGAACAGTTGCAGCGTGAAATACGCAAACGCCGAAGTCTCGCTGAACGTGCCGCTGATGCGCAGCAGGCCGCCGAGCTCCGAGCCGTTGAAGTAGGCGAATTCGGCGGTCTTCACGAAGGCGAGCGCATCCACGCCCACAAGATGCGAGCCAATGTCCACCACGGCCGCGAGCACGTCGAGCGCCGTGAGCGCGAGCACCGCTTTGGCGAGCGCGTCATACGCGCCGCGGCACTTGAGCATCACGTACATGCCGCAGAACACCATGAGATCGCCCAGGCAATAGACCGCTTGCGAGAGATTGCCCGAGACCGGCCCGAGCGGCTGCAACAGGCCTGCCGAGTTCGGATCGGCGTTGCGGTCGATCGTGAACACGAGCGTCGAGCCGGCGAGCGCGCGCGGCAGCACGATGGCGCCGAACACGCCCCACGCGCAGGTGCACAGCAGCCAGAAGCCGGGCTTGCCGATCGACACCGACTCGCACAGCGTCTTGCCGCCGCCGAGGTTGAACGCACGGATCATGAAGAACGCGAGAAACAGATTGGCCGGCATGATGCCGATGCCGCCCGGCAGCACGAGCGCGACCGCGCACGCGAGCAGGCTGAAGATCACCAGTCCGTAGATCGACCAGCGATACGACGTGTTGAGCGCCACCAGCCCGGCGAGAAACACGATGATGCCGTATGCGGAAAGTCCCACTTCAGCCCCCAACCCCGGATGCCAGGCGCGCGTCGGTGCACATCGATGCACATCGGTGCGCGCCGTTTGCCTGTCGTTATCTGTCAGATCGCGCCGCGCGCTCAAAGTTCGAGGATGCGCCGCGGATGAAGGATGCCCTTCAGGATGTCCACGAACGCGAGCGCATTGCCCTTGAGCCGTCCGCGATAATCGAACAGCGGATTGCCGCGCACGCTGTGATAGAGGTTCGAGCACAGGTGCCGCGAAATGAAGCTGCATGCGCGCCGCGGAGCCATGGTGTGCTTGCGCGCGAGATAGATCGGATTGGCGATCTGCGAATAGCCGAGCCGCACGCCCGAGGTCCGGCCGCTCTTCACGCCCAGATGCACGCCGAGGCACGACGGCTCGTACACCGCCGTTCCGTGCTCGCGCGCACGCGCCGTGAAGTCGTAGTCCTCTTGCCAGCCGTAGAGCGGCAGCGCTTCGTCGAAGCGGCATTGGCGAATCACGCGGTCGACGAACGCCATGTTGCAGCCGTACGCGCAGCCGATTTCGCGGCGCTGCGCACCCGTGGCCCAGTGCTCCTGCGGCGCGCGCGCACCCGCGAGCCACGCGAGCGCATCGGCTTCCGTGAGTCCGCCGCCCTTGACCCCGTCGGCGAGAATCTGTCCTGTCATGCCGATCACGTGCGCGTTCTCTTCGAACAGCGCTTCGCAAGCGCGCAGCCACGCACGATGCGGCCGGAAATCGTCGTCGAAGAAGCTCACGAACCAGCGCGCTTCGTCCTGGGCATGCGCGGCGGCAGTCCCCTGCGCGCCACGCAAATCCGCGAGCAGCGCCTCGATGCCCGCATTGCGCTGGGTCGTCAGGCCCGATCCCTTCGCGACCAGCAGCTTGAGTGCCGCCGTGGCGCACAGCGGATGCCCCTCGATACGCGGCAAATCGGCCCCGCTCGCCCCGACGATATACACCGCGTGCGGCGGCGCCTCCTGTGCGTTCAAGAAGTCGAGCAGCGTGGCCGTTTCGGCCGGCCGCCCTTTGGTCGCCACGATGACGTACCTCTTCATGCGTTTCCCCGATTTTCTCGATTGGTTGGTGGGTCTTGCGTGATTCTTCAGTGCGTCTTTGCCGGTGGCTCACGCGGAGCGCCAGCGCCGCGCGCGGGTGAGCGCAGACACGTCGGCGCCGCCCTGGCTCGCTCGCACCGTGCGCTCCACGACACCCATGAATTCGCGCTGGAACCGCTCGGCAGTGAAGCGCTGCGCGTTGCGCCGGCACACTTCCGCGCGAAACGGTGCGTGCGCCTCGAAGCGCGCGAGCGCATCAACGATCGCGGCCACGCTCTGCTCGTCGAAGAAAATCCCCGTGGCGATCTCGGGATCGTGCGAGTCGATCACGCTCTCGCGTGCACCGCCACGGCCGAACGCGATCACCGGCGTGCCGCACGCCTGCGCCTCCACGACGGAAATGCCGAAGTCCTCCTCAGCAGCGAACACGAACGCGCGCGCGCGCTGCATATGGTCGACCAGCACGCTGTCCGGCTGGTAGCCGAGCAGCGAGACGTTGCGCGTGGCTAGCGTTTGCGCGCGCTCGAAGTCCGGCCCGTCGCCGATCACCACGAGACGCTTCCCGGGCATGGCCGCGAAAGCCTCCACGATGAGCGGAATGCGCTTGTACGGCACCATGCGCGAGGCGATCAGGTAGAAGTCCTCATGTTGCTCGCCGATCGAAAAACGCTCGACGTCGACGGGCGGATAGATCACGGTCGCCTCGCTGCCATAGACCTTGCGGATGCGCCGCGCGACGAAGCCCGAATTGGCGACGAAGGCATCCACGCCGGGCGCCGTGCGGTGGTCCCAGATGCGCATGTAGTGCAGCAGGCTGCGCGCGAGCCAGCTCTTGAAGCCGCGCTGAAGGCCCGCTTCGGCGAGATACTGGTGCTGCAGGTCCCACGCGTAGCGAATGGGCGAATGCACGTAGCTCACGTGCACCTGGTTGGGCCCGGTCAGCACGCCCTTGGCCACGGCGTGGCTCGACGAGATCACGAGGTCGTAGCCGGACAGGTCGAACTGCTCGACGGCGAGCGGCATGAGCGGCAAATAGGCGCGAAACGACGACTTCGCGCGCGGCAGACGCTGGATGAACGACGTGCTCGCGTGCTTGCCGCCCAGCGCGCCGCGATGCTGCTCGGGAAAAAAGTCGACGATGCTGTAGAGGTCGGCGCTCGGGAACATCTGGATGATCTGCTCGAGCACCTTCTCCGAACCCGCATACGAAACGAGCCAGTCGTGAACGATCGCCACCCGCCCATAGCGCCCCGTGTCGTAAGTCCCGCTCGCGGCGGGACTGGCGTGAATTACATGAGCCATGGCGAAATCTCCTCGATCAACTTGACGGCGGTGGCGCGCCACGTGAGCGCGGCCGTGCGCTCGCGGCCCCGCGCGCGCAGCGTCTCGCGCAGCGCGGCGTCGGCGGTGACGCGCTCGAGCAGCGCGGCAAGCTGCGCGGGATCGTCGGGCGAGGTGTAGAGCACCGCGTCGCCGCAAGCCTCCACCACCGAAGGCAGGCGCGAGGCGATCACCGGGCAGCCGAGCGCGAGCGCCTCGACCGGCGGCAGGCCGAAGCCCTCGTAGCGCGACGGATAGACGAAGCAGGCCGCGCGCCGATAGAGCGAGACGAGCGCTTCGTCGCTCACATAGCCCAGGTGCTTCACGAAATCGGGCAGCGCGGCGCCCGAGGCGCCGTACACGCGCGCGTCGCCGCCGCCCACGACCACGATGTCGAACTGCGCGTCGCGAATCAGTTGCGCCGCCTCGGCCACGAGCTGGAAGTTCTTGTGGCGGTTCTGGCTGCCCACCGCGAGCACGAAGGGCCGCCCTCCACCGCCTGCGCCTGCCGCGGCGTCGGCCCCGGAGTTGGCCGCGCGACTGCCCACCTCGGGCAGCGCCTCTCTCGCGTCCTGCGCCCCGCGCATGCGCAGCATGTGCTCGCCGCTCTCGTGGACCACGCCGATCTTGGCGAACGGAATGCGGTACGCCTCGCACAGCTCGCGCCGCGAGAATTCGGACACGGTGATCACGCGGCGCGCGATGCGTCCCATGCTCGGCGCCATCAGCCGATACCACGCGACGAACGAGCGGCTATAGCTGTCCGGCACGCGCGCGGGCGCCGCGTCGTGCAGCACGGTCACCTGGCTGCGGTACAGGAGCGGCCCCGAATTGCACAGGTTCAGTAACAAGCCGCCGCCCACCGCCTGCGGCAGCGCGAATTGCTCCCAGCGCAGGCCGCCGCCCTTGCCGCTCGCGCGCAGCTTCACGTGCGCGAACGGATTCGGCATGTCGGCGAGCGTTGCCGGCACGACGATCCGCGCGCGCAAGCCCGCCACGATCGGGTCGCCCGCCTCGATCAATTCGTCGATGGCGCGCACGGTCTCGAAGGCGAAGCGGTCGACGCCGGTGGCGCGGCGGCCAAGAAAGCGGCCGTTGATCACCAGAGGGCGGGCTTGCGGAGTCTTCATCGGCATGGTCTGGACAGGTTCTTTCTAGCGCGCTTCAGCCGTGCGCCGCGGCCGAGCCGTGTGCAGCAAAACGTGAAGCCGGGTTGGAGATGTAGCGCAGTGCAAAGCGATTGATCTGACGACCGGGCATGAGGCACAGCAGCGTGAGCCCGAGCGCGCCCACCTTCTTGCCCACGCTCCAGTACGGGTTGCGCACGAGCGAGGCGAAATAGCGCTGCGATTCGAATATCAGCCAGTGCCAGCGCTGGACGGTCGGCGCATCGTAGAGCCGCACGCACAACCGGTTCTTCTCGTAGGAAAAGTCGATGAATTGCGCGGGCAGATCCTCGCCCAGGCGCGTGCGGATCATGTGGCGCAGCGTCTCCCAGCGCCACGGGAACGAGCGCTCCACTTCGCTCACGTCCTCGCAGTTGCCGAGCGAGAGTCCCGCCTGGCCGAGCGAGTCGCCGCGCTTGTCTTCGGCCTTGCGGTGCACGCGGTAGCCGCCCAGCGCGCTATCGAGCGCGCAGATCGCGCCGGTGAGCGCGATGCCGTAGATCGCGAAGAAGTCGGCCGCCTTGCGGTGGTACTTCGACATCGGAATGGGGAAGACCGAGCGCAGCGCGCTCACGCGGTAGGCGTTGCCCGAGGCCGGCGGCGAAGGATAGAGCCAGCCGCGCCGCAACAGCGCCGCGCAGTCGCGAGGCGGCGTGGAATGCGGCACGCGCACGCCGGTGCGCACGCCGTCCTCGCTGATCACGTCGAGCCGGAACTGCACCTTGGCGTAGTCGCCCGACTCGAACGCGCGCAGCACTTCGCCGACGGCATCGCGGTACAGGATGTCGTCCGAGTCGAGGAACAGCACGTACTCCGTCTGCACGAGCGCAAGGCCCAGGTTGTAGACGGAGGACTGTCCCTGGTTGTCCTTGAAAACGGGCGTCACGCGATTGCCGAAGCTTTCGATGATCGCGCGCGAGTCGTCCGTGGAGCCGTCGTCGATCACCAGCACGCGTACGCGTTCGCCCGAGCCCGGCCGCGCATTCGCCTGCACGTTCGCGAGCGCCGACTCGATCGCTTCGCGCAGGAAGCGTGCGTAGTTGTAGTTGCCGATGACAACGGTGAGGTCCTTCATGAAATCAGCTCCCGGTGACGCCGCCTTGCGGCTCGCCGTAGCTCGAATAGCCGTAGGCGGCGTATTCGCTGCCGTACTTGCCGGGCCGCGAGGTCATATCGTTGAAGATCACGCCGCGGATCGGCACGCCGATCTGCTCGAAGCGGCGCACGGATTCGCGCAGCTCCGAGACGCTCGTCACGCCGTAGCGCGCGATCAGGAACACCGTGCCCGCGAGATTGGCGACGATGCCCGAGTCGGCCACCGGCAGGATCGGCGGCGCGTCGATCAGCACGACGTCGTAAATGCCGTCCGCCCACTGCGTGAAGCGCTGGAAGCTGCGGCTCTTGAGCAGCTCGCTCGCGTTCGTCACGTAGCCGCCGTTGGCGACGAAATCGACGCCCGGCATGACCTGCTGATGCACCACCTGCTCGTAGATGCCGTCCTGCTCGACGATGTCGGTGATGCCGGGGCTCGACGGCACGCCCACGTGGCGGTTGAGCGAGCCGCGCCGCAAGTCGGCGTCGACCAGCAGCACGCGCTTGCCCGACGAGCCGAGCAGCGCCGCCAGGTTCACCGAGACGAACGACTTGCCCACCACGGGCGTGGGCCCGGCAAGCAGCACGATGTGATTGGCCGCCTCCTCCAGCGCGAACTCGAGCGCGCTGCGGAAACTGCGCAGGCTCTCGACGGCCGCATCGAACGACGCCGTGCGCGCGAGCACCGTGGTCGTGCCCGGTGCGCTCGACGGCAGGCGCCGCGTGAGCACATGCTGCACGCGGCTGCGCGGCACGGCGGCGTAGACGGTGAGGCCCGTGCCCACTTCGATGTCGTCGACCACCGCAATGCCGCTGTTGAGCTTGCGCTTGAGCAGCGCGAACGCCACGCTCACGAACAGTCCCGTGAGCAGCGCCGCCACGACGATGAACGCGCGCTTGGGCCGGATCGGGCTTTCGGGCGTCGCGGCGCCGTCGATCAGGCGCACGTTGGAGACCTTACCGGCTTTGAGCAGGCGCAGTTGCTCCTTGTTGTTCAGCAGGTTCGTGTAGATGTTGGTGTCCACCGTCACCTCGCGCTGCAGCCGCAGCACGCCCTGCTCGAGCGGCGGCAGCGCGCGCGTTTGCGTGGCGAGCAGCGCGAGTGACTTCTGCGCTTCATCGAGCTGGCCGTCGACCGCGATCACCGCCGGGTTGTCCGAGGTGAAGCGCGCGAGCAGTTGCGCGCGCTGCTGGCGCAGATCGGCGATGCGCGACTGCGCCAGCGCGGAGCTTTGCAAGAGCGCCGTGGCCTCGGCGCTCAGATCGACCGCGCCGTGCGCCGAACGAAACGCGTTGAACTCGCTTTCCGCCTTTTCGAGCTGCGTCTTGAGTTCGGGCAGTTGCTTGTCGAGGAAGGCGATCTGCTTTTCGGCTTCTTCCTGCGTGCGCTGCACGTTCTGCCGCACGTATTCGTTGCCGATGGCATTGAGGATCGCGGCCGTCTTGACCGGATCCGCGCCTTCGAGCGCGACGCCGATGACATCGGATTCCTTGCCTTTCTCGGAGATCATCAGCCCGGCCTGCAGCGCCTGAATCGCCGTGAGCTCGGACTTGCGCACGAGCTGGAAGGTCACGCCCGGACGCGCGTCGATCGACTTCACGAGCAGATCGATCGCGCCGCCGGGCACGGTCGCATGCAGCGGCTCGCCCACCTTGCCCGTCAGTTGCAGGCCGTCGTGGCTGAGCGTGTAGGCGCCGTCCGGTTTCGTCGCGAGGACGAAGCGCGCGCCGTGCAGCCGGTCGGGCACGTCAAAGCGCGCCACGTCGATCGCCTCTTTGCCCCACGCGTAGCCGCCCCAGCCCGACCAGCCCGGCACATGCAAGTGGCGCGAGATCCACTCGCCGACCACCGGGAAAAAGCGCGGCGTGACGTCGAGATAGAGCTGCGTTGAATCCACGGCGCGCGAGACGATCATGCGCGAGCGCAGCACCTCGATCTCGGCCGAGGCCGCGGTCTTCACCGCGAACATCGACGAAAGATCGGCCAGCGCGCTCTTCGCGGAGTTCTGGTTCTCTTCGACCTGAACGAGGATGTCGGCCTGATAGACGGGCCGCGCAAGCAGCGCATACGCGCCGCCGACGACCGTAAAGAGCGCCGTGACGATGAGGATCATCTTGCGGCTCTGGTAGAGCGTGTCGAGCACGCCGCCTATGTGGCCGCCCTCGGGCGGAGCGGGTAGCCCTTGTTCGATGGGCCCTTCGAGCAGGTAGTCACGCGGATTCATCTGTTCTCTCCATCGACGCGCCCGCAGCCTCGTCTGGCGCGGGCGGCGCACTCTCTCTTGAGCGGTTCAGTAACCATCAATAACCCACGGCACGACCCGCCGCGGCCGCCTGGGTAGCCGGCAGGATCATGTTGATGACGCGGCTCCACTTCACGAGCGCCGAGGCGTCGACAAAGACGACATCGTTGGGCTTGAGCTCGAAGGCATCGGCCGTGGCCATCGCGGCGGCCGAAGACGCGTTGAGGTGGAACACCTCGGGCTTGGCGGAGTCGCGCCCGCGCACGACGTACACCTGGGAGGCGTCGCCCGATGTCTGACTGATGCCGCCCGCGTCGCCGAGCGCCTGGTTCAGCGACATGCGGCCGTTGTTGAACATCACGCCGCCCGGACGCTGCACTTCCCCGACCACGAAGACCTTGCTGTCCGCCTGCGCGAACACGCGCACGAGGTCGCCGTCGCGCAGGATAATGCGATCGGGGTTCACGCCCTTGCGGATCATGTCGGGCATATTCACGACCACGGTCTCGTCGCCGCGCGTGACCGCCACACGCGAGCGGTCCGACTTGTCGGTGAAGCCGCCCGCGCGGTTGATCGCCTCGGGCAGCGTCATCGGCATGTCGTTGAGCACCTGCACGCCCGGCGTCTTCACTTCGCCGTCGAGGTAGACGCGCTTGCTGCGATAGGTCTGGATGCGCACCGTGACCTGCGGCTGACGCACGTATTTCGCGAGCTTCGCGGCCAGCGCGTCGCGCACGCCCATCTCCGTGAGCCCCGCGACTTTGAGCGGACCAATGTAGGCATACTGAATGTAGCCGTTCGTGTCGACGGTGTAGCCCTGTGCGATCGAGTTGGCGCCGGACGCGTCGGTGCCGCTGCCCGAGGGCACCGTGCCGGGCATGTTGAGCTCGGGGTGATCCCACACCACGATGCTCAGGATGTCGCCCGGCCCGACTTCGTACGGCGTGGGCGTGGCGAACAGCGACTTGACGTCGGGGGGGATGCCCGTGGGACGCGCGGCGCGCTCCTTGTCGACCAGCTCGCGCGTGATTTCGATCAGCGATCCCGCCGGCACGCCATCCACGCCCTGCTTCGCGAGCGAACTGGTGGCGGGATTCGTGCCGCCCGGCGTGGCGGTGTCCGCCGTGGCAAGCGAGCCGCCCGAATCCGCAGGCATGCCGCTGAAGCTCATGCCCGGCGACAGCGCGCAACCGGCCAGCGCCGCGACCGCAGCCGCCGACGCCAGCCCCTTCGTGATCCTCACGGTCTGCGCCAATCCGCGCGCATACGCCAGCCATGTCCCGCAAATCTTGCCGAGTAACATCGTCCTACCCCCAATCTTGCGTTTGGCCGTCCCGTGGCGTCTCGTGCGCCACGAATCCCGGCCTGCGAACTTCAGTCCTCGCACTTCGCCCTGCGACTCCCCTGCGTGCGTGCTTCAACTGCTTGCTGCCGTTGCTTGCTATCACCACGTGCTGCCGCCGCCAGCCAGCTCCTCCCTGATTGCCCCGCTGCCGTTTCTTGCTCTTGTCCTTGCGTTGCGCATGCATGCCCGCAGCGCGCGCTGCCTTCTATCCCGTCAACACGCTCATCAGTACGCCCCAGTCCCTCGAATCACCACAAAGAAGGTCTTGAACAGAATCTCGATGTCCCGATGCAGCGACCAGTTCTGCACGTAATTCACGTCGAGCGACACACGCGTCGCGTAGTCGGTCTCGCAGCGCCCGCTCACCTGCCAGAGCCCCGTGATGCCGGGCGTCGCCATCAGGTAGTACTTGCTGTTGCTGCCGTAGCGCTCCAGCTCCTGGTCGATGATGGGCCGGGGCCCCACGAGGCTCATCTCGCCGCGCACCACGTTCCAGAGCTGCGGCAGCTCGTCGAGGCTCGTGCGCCGCAGGAAGCGGCCGATGCGCGTGACGCGCACGTCGTGCTTGAGCTTGAACTCGCGCTCCCACTCGGCGCGCGCCTCGGGGTCGGTGGCGAGCAGCTCCTTGAGCACGGCCTCCGAATTCACCACCATCGAGCGAAACTTCAGACAACGAAACTTCCGGCCATTGCGCCCGACGCGCGTATGGCCATACAGCGCGGGACCGCCGTCGCTCTTCACGATCAGCGCCAGCGCGACGAGCACGGGCAGCAGCATCACGATCAGCGTGAAGCCGACCACGATGTCGAAGACGCGCTTCACCGCGTGCTTCATCGCGTCCGTTCGCGACGGGGCCTCGAGCGGTGCGCTCACGACGTCGCCGCGCCGCAGCCACGCACCCGCGTGGCGCGCCACGCTGAATCCACCGATGAAAAGGGTGTGCGAGGCGAGCAGCGAAATACCCGTGGTGAGCGTCCAGTAGATGAACCACGGCATGGAAATCAGATGATCGCGATGCAGGCCATAGAGCAAGGCCAGCGCGCAAAGCTGCACCGCGAGCCACGCGAAGGCCGTGCGGCTCGCCACGCTCATGACCGAGCGGCTGCTGTCCGACGGATAGGTGCCGCACGCGGGAAACACGGACAAGGCCAGCGCCGCCACGAAAGCGACGAGCGTGGGATCGAGATGGTGTGCCTGGCCCACGTCGGGGAGATTCAGATTCAGGTGCAGGGCACCGAAGGCCCCCAGCACGATAAGCGCGATATCGATCGCGCGATGGACTAGCGCAGACATATCCCTACCCCAAAACGTGGCATGTACAGTGAATGTGTTCACCCCCAGGCTGTGCGTTGCTGTCGCGTCACCTGCAACTGCCATCTGGCGTCGGCGCCGAAGGATGTGCCTCCCCGTTCACCGCCACGCGAGATGACGCTCGCAGATCGTCCTTTCCACGCAGTACGCTCTTGTTCCGGATCCCGGCATCGCTCAAGCGTTGTCCGGGCCCACATCGACACGGTACGGGGAGCGCAAGGTTGATTCCGTGCGCAACCCCACCAACGGTTTGTGATCGTCATTCACGGGGCCGATCGCGAAACGCGCGAACGCGTGCAACGCTTGCGGTTGCGTGCGCAACCGCACCGAACGCGAGGCGATTCACTGATCTGAGGAATGCGCGCGGCGCCACGGATTCGCGCTGCGCGGCTGCGGCGCATTGCTCTGCACATTGATGCGCGCATTCGCAGGCGCATTCGCAGGCGCATTCGTCGGCGTATTGATCCGATTGAAGAGGAAGCTCGTTTCGAAGCCGATCGTGCGGATGGGCAAGCGCCCTTGGGAGATCGGCAGGATGTTGGCGAATTCGTCGGGACGGCTGCCGAAGAACACGCGTCGCGTGACGCCGGGGCCCGCATCCGCGAGCGCCACGTCCGAGGTGAGACGCGCGCGATTGACCAGCAGCCCGAGCGCACAGCACGCGAGCACGAGCGCCGCGTACGCGAGCCGTGGCACCAGCCGCTGCGCCACGCGCGATTCGCCCACGCCCAGCAGCGCGAGCATCACGGCGGGATAGAGCATGCGCTCGCCAGGATTGACCACATCGGCCATCACCGCGGGCATGGCGACAAAAATCGCGAACAGCACGAGCGAGGCGAGCGTTTCGTCAGACACATGAGCCCAAGGTTCGCGCCGCATCAACGGACGCCATAGCGCGGCGTAAAACAGATAGAGCAACCCCGCCGCCACGGCGACATTGACCGCGAAGCCCACGTAATAGCCCACGGTTTCGAGCGGACTGGCGGCGCCGTTCGCGTAGATGAAGTTGTGGTACGGGCCGAGTTTCGCGAACGTATAGAGCTTGTAGCCGGCCGCTTGCAGCAGCCCCTGATGGGAAGGTTCGGGCACCGTGGGCGCAGGCTTGCGCGCGACATACCAGACGAATAGCCCGACCGAAACGAGCGCGGGCAGATACGGCACGAACCGGCGGCGCCGGAGTGCGTCGATCGCCATCATCAGAAGAATCGACGCCCAGATCACCGCATGCGTGAAGAACGCGCCGACAGTAAACAACAGCACCCACAGCGGCTTGGCACGCGTCGCCCGGTCCTGCAGCAGCCACACCGTGAACAACAGAATGCCAATCTGATAGTTGATATAGCCGTTCCAGAACGGCGTATTGAAGTAGACGCACACCAGCAGGAGAAAGAAGTAGCTGATGCTCCGCGCCGGCGACATCTTCTTCGCGAGCGGCCAGGCGAGCGCGATGGCGGCGATCACATAGAGACTCGCGACGAGGCGCGCGGCCACGATCGGCGACACCACGAGATTCAGCAGGCAAAGGACCGCTTGCACCGCGCTATTGGGCACCGGAAATGTGGCGAACACGAACTGGTCAGTCAAATGCCCGTGCAGCAGCTGCGCGGCGACAAAGCCCTGATAGGCCCACTCGTTGTAGTCCTGCAGCGGCACATAGGGCGGCACGTCGATCGCAAGCAGCAGGACGATGAGCGCGGGCAGCACCGCCCAGAGTGCTGTTCTGCGCACGGCGATTCCAGTATCCATATCGGTAGAGGCTGTTGCTGTTGCGGGAGAGACCGGGCACGCTGCCCCGGCCAGGATGGGCCGCACGGGCAGCACGGGCGGCGCGCGACGCGATGCCGTGCCGGCGGTGGCCAGCGCGTAGCCAGGCCTTGCGCCAGCCGCGCGCACAGTCCGCCGGAGGAAGAGCGTCCGGATGCGGCGCCGCACGGCCTCGCGCCGTGGCGTCGCATCGAACGGACGAATCCGGAACAGCCGCAGTCTAGAGAGCGCGCCTCGCGCGGTCTGTTGGATGGCGCACGGAGCACGCCGCGCGCGCAAGCGATCGCGCCCGTCTGTGGCCTGGCCCACGGTCGGCGTTGCGGCGCTCTGCCAGGATGCGGGGGATTCGATACGGTCTCGCCATCCATGAGCGCCTCAAAGCTGCAATCGTGGGGACGCTATCCCTATGCGCCCCAATCGGGTGAACCGCTTGCCTGGCGCGACACCATCCGTGCGCGGCTCGCCGACGTCTACGCGCGTCTGGACACGACACTCGCATTCGGCAACGGCCGCAGCTACGGCGACAGCTGTCTCGCGGCCACCGATCACGTGCTGCCGATGCGAGCGCTCGCGCGCTTCATGAGCGTGGACTGGACGAGCGGCGTCGTGCGCGCCGAAGCGGGCATGACGCTCGGCGAGCTGCTCGCCTACTGCCTGCCGCGCGGCTGGATGCTGCCGGTCACGCCCGGCACGCAGTTCGCGACGCTCGGCGGCGCCGTGGCCAACGACGTGCACGGCAAGAACCATCACGTGCGCGGCACATTCGGGCGTCATGTGCGGCGTTTTTCGCTGCTGCGCTCGGACCGCCCGGCGCTCGAGTGCGCGCCCGACGAAGAAACCGCGCTCTTTCGCGCGACGATTGGCGGCCTCGGGCTCACCGGCGTGATCGAATGGGTGGAGATTCAGTTGATGCCGGTGCGCTCGAGCCATATCGCCGTCTCGCGCATGCGCTATGCGAACCTGAACGAATTCCTCGCGCTCTCGCGCGGCCGCGAGGCGACGCACGAGTACGGCGTGGCCTGGGTGGACTGCCTCGCGCGCGGCAACGCGCTCGGGCGCGGCATCTACACCTGCGGCGACCATGCGGACGACGGCGACCTCACGCTGCCTGCAAAGCGCACGCGCACCGTGCCGTTCGTGTTGCCGCTCTCGCCCGTGAACCGCACGACGGTGCACGCGTTCAACGCGCTCTACTACCGGCGCCAGCCGCGCGGCATCGAGCTCGCGCGCATGGACCCGGCGAGCTTCTTCTATCCGCTCGACAACATCCGCAACTGGAACCGCATCTACGGGCGGCGCGGTTTCCAGCAGCATCAATGCGTGATCCCCGAGGCGAGCGCGCACGACGCGCTGCACGCAATCCTGCGCACGATCGCCGCGAGCGGCAGCGGTTCATTTCTCGCGGTGCTCAAGCGCTGCGGCCCGCTCGTCTCGCCAGGCCTGCTGTCGTTTCCGATGGCGGGCGTCTCGCTCGCGCTCGATTTCCCGCAGGACGAGCGACGCAACACCGCCCTCTTCGCGCGGCTCGACGCCATCGTGGCCGAAGCGGGCGGACGCCAATACCCCGCGAAAGATGCACATATGAGCGGCGAACATTTCCGCGCGGCCTATCCCGCGTGGCAGGAACTCGAGCGGCATCGCGATCCCGCGCTGATGTCGCGCTTCTGGAAGCGAACCACGCAATCATGAAAAACATTCTGATCATTGGCGGCTCCTCGACCATCGCCGGCGCATGCGCGCGGCGCTGGGCAGCGGACGGCGCGCGCCTCGTCCTCGCCGGGCGCCAGCCGCTGCGGCTCGAAGCCGTCGCGCAGGACCTGCGCGTGCGCGGCGCGACAGAAGTGCATACGCACGTGCTCGACATGAACGACCACGCCCAGCATCCGGCGCTGCTCGACGCCTGCCGCGCGGCGCTCGGCACCCTCGACATCGTGCTGATCGCGCACGGCACGCTGTCCGACCAGGCGCTGTGCGAGCGCGACGTCGACGCCGCGCTGCACGAATTCTCGACCAACGCGCTCTCGACCATCGCGCTGCTCACGCGGCTCGCCGGTGTGTTCGAAGCGCAGCACGGCGGCACCATCGCCGTGATCTCGTCGGTGGCGGGCGACCGCGGGCGCGCCTCGAACTACGTCTACGGCGCGGCCAAGGCCGCCGTCACGACGTTCTGCGAGGGCTTGCGCGCGCGGCTCTTCAAGTCGGGCGTGCGCGTGCTCACGATCAAGCCCGGCTTCGTCGACACGCCGATGACCGCGGGCCTCGCGCTGCCCGGCCCGCTCGTGGCCTCGCCCGAGCGCGTGGGCGCCGACATCGTGCGCGCCATCGCGCACGGCAAGGACACGCTCTACACGCCGTGGTTCTGGAGCGCGATCATGCTCGTGATCCGCTCGCTGCCGCGCTTCGTCTTCAAGAGGGTATCGCTATGAACACGATGGCTGCCGGGCGCGTGTCGCTCGTGACGTGGTATGCGCTGTTCGCGCTCATCTCGATGGCGGCGAACCTGGGCAGCCAGAAGATCACCTGGCTCGTCTACGACGGACCGTTCTCGATCCCGCTCGCGGTGTGCATCGGCACGGGCGTGGGGCTCGTCGTCAAATACGCGCTCGACAAGGTGTGGATCTTTCACTACGAGCACCGCAGCATCGCGCACGGTGTGCAGACGTTCTCGCGCTACGTCGCGATGGGCCTCGCCACTACCGCGATTTTCTGGGCCATGGAGTTCGGCGCCCAGGCGCTGTTTCATTCGGAGCACGCCCGTCTTGCCGGCGGCGCGCTCGGTCTCGTGCTTGGCTACTTCACGAAGTATCAGCTCGACAAGCGCTACGTGTTCGCCTGAGCGCAAGCCGCTGAACGAAGATGCGCACGCATTCATCGGCGCAAACCTGAGCGCGCGGGCCGCGTGCGCTGGCGAACAGAACCGCACGCGAGCCCGCCCTACGATCGTCCTCTGATGTTCAAGCATCGCGCGCCGTTCGTGCATCCGCACCTGCCGCGCGCACTGCAATGCCGTCACGAGGCACGCCATGTCAAATCCGACCATTCCGCTCTGCGTGGACCTGGACGGCACGCTCGCGCGGACCGACTTCCTGCTCGAAAGTTTCTTCGTACTGCTCAAGCAGAGCCCGCTGTCGATATTCCTCTGCTTTTACTGGCTGCTGCGCGGCAAGGCCTATCTGAAGGATCAAATCGCGTTGCGCGTCACGCTCGACGTGGGTGTGCTGCCCTATAACCGGCAGCTCGTCGATTATCTGCGCGACGCGCGCTCGGCGGGCCGCCCGCTCTATCTGTGCACGGCCTCCAACCAGCGCTTCGCGAGCCAGGTGGCGGCGCACTTCGGCCTCTTCAGCGGCGTGCTCGCGAGCAACGCGCGCATGAACCTGCGCGGCAAGCACAAGGCCGACGCCCTCGTCGAGCAGTTCGGCGATCACGGCTTCGACTACTGCGGCGACGCGCGCGCCGACGTGCCCGTGTGGCGCCGCGCGCGCCAGGCAATCGTGGTCGGCGACCAGCAGATCGCCAAGGCCGCGCGCAAGGTCAACGCGCAAATCGTCTTCTTCGAGGAAAAGCGCCGGCTGCTGCCGCTCGTGCTCAAGGAAATGCGCGTGCATCAATGGGTCAAGAACGTGCTGATCTTCGTGCCGCTCCTGAGCGCGCACCGCTTCAACGACATGCAGGCGGTGCTCGCCGCCTGCATCGCGTTCGCGTCGTTCAGCCTGAGCGCATCGTCGGTGTATCTCCTGAACGACATGCTCGATCTGGACGCCGATCGCCGCCACGCGCGCAAGCGCAGCCGCCCGTTCGCCTCGGGCAGGCTGCCGCTCTCGCTCGGCATCGTGCTGACGATCGCGCTGCTCGGTGCGGGAGGCGCGCTCGCCACGCTCCTGCCCTGGCAGTTCGGCGCGGTGCTCATCGCCTATATGGCGGCCACCGTCGCCTATTCGTTCGTGCTCAAGCGGCTCACGCTCATCGACGTCTTCACGCTCGCCTGCCTCTACACGGTGCGCGTGATCGCGGGCGGCGAATGCGCCAACATTCCGCTCTCGTACTGGCTGATTCTCTTTAGCGTGCCGCTGTTCCTGAGCCTCGCGATGCTCAAGCGCTATGTCGAGCTCGAGGCGATGCTCCAGCAAGGCAAGACCGAAGCGGCGGGACGCGGCTACATCACACAGGACATGTCGATCCTGCGCTCGTTCGGCACCGCGGCGGGCTATCTCTCGGTGCTCGTGCTCGCGCTCTATCTGAACTCGCCGGAGCTCAAGCTCCTCTACCGGCATCCGAAGATGCTGTGGGCCGTGTTCGCGCTCACGCTCTATTGGATCAGCCGCATCTGGATGCTGGCGTTTCGCGGGCAGATGCACGACGACCCGATCGTCTTCACGTTCAAGGACCGCTCGAGCTGCGCCGTGATCGGGCTGTGTGGTGTGTTTATGGCGCTGGCGATTTGAGGAGAGCGCGTGCCGCGGGTTGCGGTACGCGCTTGCGGCAATGCTTGCAACATTGCTTGCATCACTGCTTGCGCCACCGCCTGCGCCATTCAGCGCGCCTGCGCGACCCCCGCATAGCGCCCACCGAAGAACACGAGCGGCGCGCGCTCGTCGAGCGAGAACGCCATCACCTCGCCCACGAACAGCGTGTGATCGCCGCATGCATGCCGATCGGTCATGCGCAGCCCGAAGCGCGCGACAGCGCGCTCCAGCAGCACGACGCCAGCGAGCCCATCGACTTCCGTGAAGCGCGGCGCGAGCCAGCTTTGCGGCTCGCCTGCGAAATGGCGGCTGTGCGGCTCCTGCTCGTCGGAGAGGACGCTCACGCCGAAGCGCTCGGCGGTCATGAGGCGCTCGTGCATGCGCGCGTGGTGCCCGACCGACACCACGATGAGCGGTGGCCTGAGCGACCCCGACATGAACGCGTTGGCCGTCATGGCGTGGAGCGTGTCGCCGCTGCCCGTCGAGATCACCACCACGCCGGTCGCGAAGCGCCCGAGCGCGCTGCGCAGGCGCCGCTCGTCGAAGCGCGGCGGCGCGGTCTCGGTGCAATCCGCACAAGCCGCACACGCCGGCGCGCCCGCTCGCGTCACGGCGCTGGTTGCCGTCTGAGCATTGCGCTCGGCGTCGTGCGGCGCGCGCGCTTCGCTTGCGGCTGCTTCGCTCATCGCTAGCCCGTGTGCGTTCATGGCCAGTCTCCGTTGTTTCGACGCATCCTCGCAGGTTCGGCGCCGCAGCCGGCCGCGCCCTTGCGCGACCCGCCACGCCGCCGATGCAGCATCACGACACCTTGCGCGCGATGAAGTGCAGCCACCACGCGTCGCTGGTCTGCTGCTCGGGCGCGATCAGGTCGCCTTCGCAGCTGCCGTACACCGCCTCCACCTCGAAGCCCAGCGCTTCGAGCTGCCGGCGCTGCTCGGGCAAGGTGGTGTAGATGATCACAATGCCGAAGTAGTGCGCCGCCGCCGTGCGGATCGAGTAGCCCTCGAAATCGCGATGCAGACGCGCATTGCGCCGGTAATTCCACGTCGCGAGCGGCAGCAGGCGCACGGCGCGCAGCACGCGCCAGCCAAAGCGCAGCGGATTCACCGAGAAGCGCGGCAGCAATTGCCATGGGCTCTCGTCGAAGCCGGGGCCGCCCCGGTTGTGCGTCGAGAAGAGCACGAGGCCGCCGGGGCGCGTCACGCGATGCATCTCGCGCAGGATGCTTACGCGGTCGTCGTAGTCCACGCAATCGATGCCGTTCCAGCTGAACGCCGTCAATGCGTAGTGGTCGCTCGGCAGCGCGGCCATATCGCGTGCATCCATGTGGCGCAGATCCACGCCCGGAAAGCGCTTGCGCGACTGCTCGAGCAGGCTTGCCGTGTAGTCGATGCCCGTATAGTCGGACGACATGTGCATCATGAGCGGCACCGTGCGGCCCGCGCCAATGCCGATGTCGAGCAGCGGCTGGCCACGGCATTCGCGTGCGATGTGGGCGAACGCGGCTTCTTCGCCCGCGTCCGTCCATGCCTTCTCGCGCGTGAATTCGCGAAATGCGTCGCGCGTCGTCCACGCTCGCTGATTGATCTGATCAAGCGGAAGCTGCATGTCCATTGCGCCTCTCCAATGAGGTCCGAGACCTTGGCCCGCATATCGGCCGGGCAACGCGCCCGCGTCTCCCGGATGAAACAACCTGTGAGTCGAGTTACGCGGCGGCGTGAACGGCATATTGGAGCGGCGCGCCTCGGGCGCGCGTCGCTCGCCGGGCGGACCTGCAGCGCGGCGCGACGATGCGCGCGCAAGCCCGCCGTGACGGGCATGGCGCTCATTAAAACAAAGCGCCCTGCGCGCATCTGTACGCGCGCACACACACTTTCCGGCGGGTTTGGGCGCAATCTGCCGTTCGTCGGCACCGCTTTGCGCGCCACGCGGCCATCGCGCCGCAACAGCGTGGCGCAACGCGCTTGAGTGCGCTGCCGCACCGACGCCACCGCCCAGCTTTCCGTTAAATACGAGCAATTGCCGCGCAGCCTGCCACACCGCGCCGCGCAGGCACGGACAGTCAAAACCCGCGCCAGTATCGAGGCGCCATTCACCCGAGGGGGCACCTCCGCCATGAAAACCGCACTGCGACGCATTCTTTCCGAATCGGCCCGTCTCGACGTGCCAGCCGATACGCTGGCCGACGATGCCGATCTCTACGCCGCGGGTCTTTCTTCACTCGCGACCGTCCATCTGATGCTCGCCGTCGAAGACGAGTTCGGCATCGAGATTCCCGACCGCATGCTCACACGGCGCCTGTTTTCGAGCATCGACTCGCTCGCCGCCGCGGTCACCGAGCTGCAGCAGGCAAAGGCGGCAGCATGAACGCCCCCCACACCGATGCCGCCGTGGAGCCCGACCGGCAGACACTCGCGCCGGCGCCCATGAGCGCGGACGCTGGCGCAAACGATCCATCAAACGATCAATCGAGCGCTGAAGCCACCGGCACGTGGCGCGAAGCCGCGCAGCGCGCAGCGCAAGTGGCTGCGCAGCACGCCGACCACGTGGACCGCGAAGCACGCTTTCCCGTGGAGGCATTCGATGCGCTCAAGTCCGAGCGCCTGCTCTCGGCGATGGTGCCGGCGCGCTTTGGCGGCGCGGGCCTCTCGCTCGCCGAAGTCGCGGCCATCTGCGAGACGCTCGCGCACGGCTGCGCCTCCACCGCGATGATCTACGCGATGCACCAGATCCAGGTGGCCTGCATCATGGAGCACGGCGCGCAGACGCCGTGGCATCAGCACGTGCTCGCGCAGCTCGTCGAGCAGCAATGGCTGCTCGCATCGGCCACGTCCGAGGAAAACATCGGCGGCAGCATGCGCACGAGCGCCTGCGCGGTCGAGGTGATCGAGGGGCGCTTTAACATCGAGAAGATGGCGCCCACCATCTCGTACGGCGCGCACGCCGACGGCATTCTCGTCACCGCGCGGCGCACCGCCGAATCGCCCGCCTCCGATCAGGTGCTGATCGTGACGCTGCTGGGCGACCTCGAGCTCGAAAAGCGCGGCACGTGGGACTCGATGGGCATGCGCGGCACGTGCAGCGAAGGCTTTCGCCTCATCGCGCAAGGCCACGCCGAGCAGATCCTGCCCACGCCCTTCGCCGAGATCGCCGATCGCACCATGCTGCCCGTCTCGCACACGCTCTGGGCCGCGGTATGGACCGGCGTCGCCGCCGACGCCGTCAATCGCGCGCAAGCGTTCTTCCGCGCCCAGGCGCGCGCCAGGCCCGGCTCCGTGCCGCCGGCGGGCATGCGCCTTGCCGAAGCGGTGGGCCTCCTGCAGATGATGCAGGCGCGCCTCTCGGTCGCGCTCGACGCCGCCCAGGCCGCACACGACGCGCGCGAAGCGAACGACGACGCGGACGCCCCGCTTTCGGCACAACTGCACTACGCCTCGGACATGAACACGCTGAAGACGAGCATCTCGTCGACGGCGATCCTTGTCGTGCAGGAAGTGCTGATGATCTGCGGCATGGCCGGCTACAAGAACGGCACCGAGTACAGCGTGGGCCGCCATCTGCGCGACCTGCACTCCGCGCCGCTCATGATCAACAACGACCGCATCGCCCAGAACACCGCGAGCCT
>DATEJU010000368.1:0-2336 GCA_035277805.1 Paraburkholderia sp.
GCCGTAGCTCGTCAGCCCGAGGACTTCCGCGCCCTCTTTCTCGATGGCTTCGGCGAGTGCCCGGATGCCGGAACCCGAGATGTTCTCGGAGCGAAAGTCTTCGTCAATGATGACGACGGGAAAACGAAACTTCATGGGCGATTCTCCAAAAGAAACGACCGCTGCATGTAACGCGCAGCGGTCCCCGTATGTCGTTGTGTCCGGTGGGTTGTGATGCGCTCGAACTCAGGTCTTCGGCAGGGTGACGCCGTGCTGGCCTTGATATTTGCCGCCGCGATCGGCGTAAGACACTTCGCAGACTTCGTCGCTCTCGAAGAAGAGCACCTGGGCCACGCCTTCGTTTGCGTAGATTTTGGCAGGCAAAGGTGTCGTATTCGAGAATTCGAGCGTCACATAGCCCTCCCACTCGGGCTCGAATGGCGTGACGTTCACGATGATGCCGCAGCGCGCATAGGTGGACTTGCCCAGACACACGGTCAGGACGTTGCGCGGAATGCGGAAGTACTCGACCGTGCGCGCGAGCGCGAACGAATTGGGCGGGATGATGCAGACGTCGCCCTTGAAGTCCACGAACGACTTTTCGTCGAAGTTCTTCGGATCGACGATGGTCGAATTGATGTTCGTGAAGATCTTGAATTCGTCGGCGCAGCGGATGTCGTAGCCGTAGCTCGAGGTGCCGTAGCTCACGATCTTGCGCCCGTCTTCCGACGTGCGGATCTGGTTGCGCACGAACGGCTCGATCATGTTCTGCTCTTCGGCCATGCGCCGGATCCACTTGTCGGATTTGATTGCCATGTTGCGCTACGGTCCAGTAAAAACAGGGAACGAAAAAGGATAAAGCCAGGATAAAGCCGAAAGCGGCCCGCGGGCGCGCCCATCGAGCAGGCAGATGCGGCTCGCGCGCCCTGCCGCCCCGCCCAGGGCACCCCTGGAAAGGCGCCTATTTTACGCGATGTGGATGAGTGTGCCTGGAAGTGCACGCCAGGTGCGCGTCAAGTCCATGCGAGGCACGCGCAAATGCGCTCGTGCCGGCGCTGTGCGAGAGGCGGCCCGCGGGCGCGTCACTGCGGCTTGATGACGCCGCAGGCAAGCGCCGGACCGGTGCCGCGCGCCGGATACGCATAGGGGTCGATGGCGTCGTGATGCACGAGCACCGCGCGCTGCAGCACGGAGCGCACGCCGTCGAGCGAGACGTCCGGCGCCACGATGAAGCCAATCGCGACGCCATTGGAATCCGCGTGGATATTGCCGAGGTCGCCCTCCACGCGCACGCCGGCTTTCAGGCGATCGGCCGCGGGCGCGAAGACCGCGCCCGCGCTCGAAGCGTCCGCGGCGTTGCAGTCGCCGCGATCGTGAACCTGGATCGCATGGTCGCTGTCGGGCGGCAGGCCCATGAGGTTGTAGCTCACCTGCACGCCGTCCGAGCGCTCGACGAACGATACGGTGCCCCGCACCTGGTTGCCGACGGTAGGCAAGACCTGCGCGAGCGCGCGCTTGTCCTGCTGGCCCATGAAGCTCGTGCAGCCGGCCAGCAGCATGCACGCGGCCACGGCCAGCACGACCGCGCTCCCCGCCAGCCTGTTCTCGCCTCTGTCGATTCCTTTGCCCATGCGATCCTCACGTCCGCGCGCGGCCGCCCCTGCGGCCGTCGATCCGGACCCTTCAATGCCACATGATACCGCGCAGAGGGCCTTGCGCGCGCCCCGCGTGAGCGCCGCCTCGCACGCCGCGAGCCTTGCTCAGCAAGGCGCACGGGGGGCGACACCCATGCGCCGCGCGGCATCGACCCAAGCCGGACCGGAAGCGCCGCTCAGGTGTTCTGCACGACGATAGTTGGGAACTTCGAGCTCATGTCGCGCGCGCGCTCCGCGATCTGGAGCGCGATGCGGCGAGCGATTGCCTTGTAAGTGGCCGCCACGGCACCCGCCGGATCGGCCACCACACTCGGATGGCCCGAGTCGGCCTGCTCGCGAATCCCGATGTCGAGCGGCAGGCTGCCGAGCACCTCGACGCCGTACTCCTTCGCCATGCGCTCGCCGCCGCCCGCGCCAAAAATGTGCTCGGCGTGACCGCAATTCGAGCAGACGTGCACGGCCATGTTCTCGACGATGCCGAGGATGGGAATGCCCACCTTCTCGAACATCTTGAGGCCCTTCTTCGCGTCGAGCAGCGCGATGTCCTGCGGCGTCGTCACAATCACGGCGCCCGTGACCGGCACGCGCTGCGAGAGCGTGAGCTGGATGTCGCCCGTGCCCGGCGGCATGTCCACCACCAGATAGTCGAGCTCGCGCCAGTTGGTCTGGCGCAGCAACTGCTCGAGCGCCGAGGTGGCCATC
>DATEJU010000369.1:0-10738 GCA_035277805.1 Paraburkholderia sp.
TCGGCCATGAATTCGAGGTTGTCGACCACCTGGGTCCAGCTCGCCTCGTTGTTGTCGCGCACGCCGAACTGCGCGGAGATCGAAAGGCCCGAGCCCCAGATCGCCTTGAAACCCGCCTCGCGCGCAATCCGCGCGGACAGACCGTTGTGCGCTTCCATCAGGAATTCGAGTTCGTTGCTCACCAGCATCTGGCGCAGCCGTGCGCTGCGGGAGGCGGGAACAATGACGGGTTCGCGTGCGTTCATCTTGTTACTCCATTGGACGTCGTCACGTCTGCAACCCGTGGCTGCGCCGCGCGCGTCGCTTCGTTGGGAAATCGGCTTCTGGCCCGCGGACCGCCGGTGTGCGTCGCGCCGCCGATGGTCTATCGCGGCGGCGCGGGGCCAAAGTCGCGACTATATCGGAAATGATTCGTATCCGCCTTCAAGCTATGCATAAAGTGGCAAATCATGGAGTTGCAGTGAAATTTGTGGCTTTAAAGCGCGCTTTTCGGCGCATTTTGCGCGCGTGCATAGGCCGTTAGCGATGGCAATTGATGGTGACCGGCCCCTTGCCCCGATACTGCGCCACGCTCGCGAAACTGTTTTTCGTCTCATCAATACCCAGGCTCACAGGGTTCGTCCTGGCTCGCGCACACGTTTGCCTGCGCCGTAAACGCAGGCTGGCATAGCGTTTTTCGCCACATTTTCAGCCGGATTTGCAGCCTCAAGGAAGCCCTCGACCGACCATGCAGAAGATGACCCTCAACCAGAAACTCCGTTCGATGATCGCGATCCTCTGGATCGGCCTGCTCCTGATCGTAGCCTTCGGCGCGTGGCAAAGCCGCGACGGCATGATCCGCGAGCGGCGCGCGCAGCTCATCACGCTCATCGACGAAGCCACCAGCATCACCCAGTACTACTACACACTTTCGCAGCACAACGTCCTCACCGAAGCCGACGCGCAAAAGCAGGCGCTCGCCGTGCTCGGCTCCATCCGCTACGGCACCGACGGCTACCTGAGCGTGAACAACTCGCAGTCGGTGATGCTGATGCATCCCATCAAGCCCGAGCTGGACGGCAAGATGCTCGCCGGCTTCACCGACCCCGCAGGCAAGCACCTCTTCGTCGAGCTCTCGCAGACCGCGAGCCAGCCGGGCGGCGGCTTCGTCGACTATATGTGGTCCAAGCCCGGCCACACCGAGCCCGTGCCGAAGCTGAGCTACGCAAAGCGCTTCGCGCCGTGGGACTGGGTGATCGTGACCGGCATGTACATGGACGACGTGCGCACCGAGTTCTATTCGAACCTCGTGCGCTGGCTTCTCGTGACCTTCGTGCTCGGGGCGGCGGCCACGGTCGTGATGGTGCTCGTGGTGCGCAGCGTGCGCGGCAGCATCGGCGGCGAACTCGAAGTCGCGGTCGAGACGGCCAATCGCATCGCGCACGGCGATCTCACCTCACACGTAGAGGCGCAGGGCGCCAATGCGCGCAGCCTGATGCGTGCGCTCGCCACCATGCAGGGTGCGCTCGTGCAGACGGTCTCGCAGGTGCGCAGCGGCGCGGAGAACATCAACGTGGGGGCCAACGAGATTGCCGCGGGCAACACCGACCTCTCGCAACGCACCGAGGAGCAGGCGGCGGCGCTCGTGCAGACCGCATCGAGCATGGACCAGATGACCGCCAACGTGCGCCAGAACGCGGACAGCGCGCAGCACGCGGCAACGCTCGCGAGCGAGGCCGCCGAGGTCGCCACGCGCGGCAATGCCGTCGTGAGCGACGTGGTGCGCACGATGGGCGACATCACGACGAGCTCGCAGCAGATTGGCGACATCATCGGCGTGATCGACGGCATTGCCTTCCAGACCAACATTCTCGCGCTCAATGCGGCGGTGGAAGCCGCGCGCGCGGGCGAGCAGGGCCGCGGCTTCGCGGTGGTCGCGGCGGAGGTGCGCAGCCTCGCACAGCGCTCGGCGGCGGCGGCCAAGGAGATCAAGGCGCTGATCGAAAAGTCGACGGGCACGGTGGCCGAAGGTCAGCAGCTCGTGACCAGCGCGGGCTCGACGATGAACGAAATCGTGCAGTCGGTGCGGCGCGTGCACGAGATTCTCGAAGAGATCAGCCATGCGTCGCGCGAGCAAAGCGCGGGCATCGAGCAGGTGAACCGCGCCGTGGGCGAGATGGATCAGGTGACGCAGCAGAATGCGGCGCTGGTCGAGCAGGCCGCGGCGGCAGCGCATTCGCTCAAGGACCAGGTGACGGGACTGCGCGAGTCGATCGCGAGCTTCAGGCTGCCGGCGCAGGTCTGAAGCGGCTTGAGGGGGCCGTGGGCTGCGTGCGGGCAACCCACCAGGCATTCGAAATTTCAATTCAATTACACTATGTTTACAATATTGAATCCATAAAGCCCCCGCACCAAGCCGATGATCCGCTCCAGGAAACCGCCGCGCGACCCGCACGCCACGGCGACTCGCCATCCGATGCTGTCGCCGAAGCTGCCCGCCTGGCGCTCGAAGTTCATCCTGTTCGTCACGTTCGCGGCCTTCGCCGCGCTCGCGAGCCGCGCGCTCTGGGTGCAGGTCGTCAACCATGGCTTCTACGTCAAGCAAGGGCAAAAGCGCTATCAGCGCACGCTCGAGCTCGACGCCATGCGCGGGCGCATTGTCGACCGCAACGGCGCGCTGCTCGCCGTGAGCCTCGAAACCTTCGAGATCTGGGCCAATCCCAAGCTGCTAGACGAAGCCGCGTACGCACCGCTCGCGAAGCTGCTCGACATGCCGCTCGCCGAGCTGCGCCGGCGCCTGCCGCGCGAGCGCTCGTTCGTGCTGCTCAAGCGCCAGGTCGACGCCGAGACCGCGGCCCATATCGACGAAATGGCCACCGGCGGCATCACGCTGATCGCCGACTCGAAGCGCTTCTACCCCGAAGGCGAATCGGCGGCGCACGTGGTGGGCTTCACCGACGTCGAAGACAATGGCCAGGAAGGCGTCGAGCTCGCGGCCAACGCGCGCCTGCGCGGCACGCCCGGCCAGCGCGAGGTGATCCGCGACCGCCTCGGCCGCGTGATCTCGGAGCCGAGCGAGCGCGTGCTGCCGAAGAACGGCGACACGGTGCAGCTCACCGTCGACCGCCGCATCCAGCAGCTTGCCTATACGCAGTTGAAGGCCGCGGTGACAAAGCATCGGGCGGAAGCCGGCAGCGTCGTGGTGCTCGACGCGCAGAACGGCGAAATCCTCGCGCTTGCCAACTGGCCCTCGTTCGATCCCAACAACCGCGCGCGCCTCACGGGCCGCCAGTTGCGCAACCGCGCCGTGATCGACACCTTCGAGCCGGGCTCGACTATCAAGCCAGTGGTCGCGGCGCTCTCGATGGATCTGCACAAGGTCAACGCCAACACCATCATCGACACCTCGCCGGGCACGTATCGCATCGGCCCGGCCGTGATCCACGACACCTCGAACCATGGCCGCATGACCGTGGCGGAGGCCATCCAGAAGTCGAGCAACATCGCGCTCGCGAAGATGGCGCTGAACCTGCCCGCGCAGACCATCTGGAACAAGTATCAGCAATACGGCCTCGGCATGCGGCCCGAGGTGACCTTCCCCGGCGCCGCTGCGGGCCGCGTGCGGCCCTGGGCGCGCTGGCGTCCGATCGAGCAGGCGACCATGGCGTACGGCTACGGGCTCTCGACCTCGCTGTTGCAGATCGCGCAGCTCTACACCGCCTATGCCGGCGACGGCACGCTGTACCCCGCAAGGCTGCTGCTCGAGACGCCGGGCCCGCAAGGCGACGCCGCCTCGGCGCTCGCGCCGCGCGCCGTGACGAGTCCCGCCACGGCGGCGTCCATGCGCAAGATGCTGGAAATGGCGACGAGCGAGGGCGGCACCGGCCGCGCGGCGAACGTCGAAGGCTACCGGATCGGCGGCAAGACCGGCACCGCGCGCAAGCAGGTGGGCTCGGGATACGCGAAGAACCGCTATCGCGCGCTATTCGTCGGCATGGCGCCGATGAGCGCGCCGCGCGTGATCGTCGCGGTGATGATCGACGACCCCGCCGGTGGCTCGTTCTACGGCGGCACGGTCGCGGGGCCCGTGTTCTCGGGCGTGATGCAGGGCTCGCTGCAACTACTCGGCGTGCCGCCGGACGCTTGATCGCCACTTGATCGCCGCTTGATCGCCGCTGCCGGGCCAGTTGGCGGTGCCAGGCTTGCCGGCGCTCGCCGTGCCTCGCGCGCAAGGTCCTGGCAACGCCGATGTGAAGCGCAAGTCAGCGTGGCGGCTGCGCCGCGCTTCGCGGCGCTCTGGCAAACATCTTTAGTGATGCAGATAAATTGCCGACCCGTCGCTGCGTGCAGGAGCGGGGCCGCCTTCC
The DNA here is from genome assembly GCA_035277805.1 of Paraburkholderia sp. Lineage (GTDB taxonomy): Bacteria > Pseudomonadota > Gammaproteobacteria > Burkholderiales > Burkholderiaceae > Paraburkholderia. The sequence continues at coordinate 4,347 of DATEJU010000369.1, forward strand.
TCGCCCGTCTGCGCGGGCTGGCCGCCGTAACCCGATTGCGCGACGTCCTGCTGCGCCATCCGGGCCTCGTTGGCGCGCCTGGCTTCGAGGCGCCGCATCGCGGCCTGCACGTTCTCGGGATAATTGACCTCGTTGGCCACCGCGGGGTTATAACCCACCGATTCCAGATCGATCAGTTCCTGCAGCACTTGCGCGCGCGTCACCGGGCCGTTGCGAACGGACTGGGCGAACGAGATCGCGGGCGCGATCGCGATCATCGAAACCAGTGCCGTGCGTAATATTGCGTTCTTCACCATATTCTCCGAGGGTCTGAGCAGACTCGCTGCGTGGGCCGTCTTTCGCGAGCGGCTGGCGAGTCGATGCGACAAGTCTACGCAGCAGGCCCACGCGTAAAAATGGGCCTCGGAGGGAAAGATATTTGCTGACCGCGGAAGATTGGTGAGGACTTCTGCGCAGGACGCGCAGGCGCTCAGATCTGCTCGCGCCCGAATGCGCGCAACGCGCCGAGATCCACCACATCCACGCGGTTATACGAGAGCGTGACGAGCCCTGCGCGCTCGAGCGTCTGCAGCGCCTGATTCACGCGCTGCCTCGACGCACCCGCCAGCATGCCGATCTCCTCCTGCGAGATCTCGAGGGCGTTGCCCGTCTCCGGATACAGGTCGGGATTGAACATCTGTGCGAGCGCCTGGGCCACGCGCGCATCGACATCGAGCAGACGGCTGTTCTGGATCAGCGCGATGAACTCGCCCATGCGGTTATTCAACTGATGGATCACGAAGCGGTTGAACGGCAGGCTGCTGTCCATGAGCCGATGAAACGTATCGGCGGGCACGGCCATCACGAGCGAGGGTTGCAACGCGATCACGTCGTATTTGCGCGGCTCGCGCTTGATTACGCTGCCTTCGCCGAACCAGCCGCCATGCGGCACGCCCGAGAAAGTGCAGCCGCGCCCCGACGCGTTGAAGATGGCGAGCTTCACGAGCCCGCTGCTCACCCCCAGCCAGTGCGCGGACGGCGCCTCGCGCGCGGCCACCGTCGCGCCCGCGGCCCACGCCTGCGCATGCGACGTCTCGAGCACCCATGCGCGATGCTCGGGCGCGAGCGCGCGAAACCACGCGCAGCGCTCGAAGAGCGCCGCGAGCCGTGCCGCGTCGCGCGCGTCGATCCGGCCCGTGGCAACCAGGTCCTTGTCGGGGGGCATAATGGGCTGCGTCATCGCGCTGACCTCGAAGTGGGGCGTCGGTGGCGTAGGGAGGGCGCGCTCTGTCGCGCCGGCGACAGACTCGCGCGTGCCGTCCTGCTACGGTAGCGCGAATCATACCGATAAACCGGAAACGGGCCCGCCCTCCGGGCCCCGCATGGAAAACGCATCAGGAGACAGCACCATGTCGCACCCGTTCGAAGAAGGGCTCGCACAGCGCGAAGCCAACTACGTTCCGCTCACGCCCATCGACTTCATCGCGCGCGCCGCCGAAGTCTACGGCGAGCGGCCCGCCATGGTCTACGACAACGTGCGCCGCAACTGGCGCGAGACCTACGCGCGCACGCGCCGTCTCGCGAGCGCACTCGCGCGCTCGGGCATCGCGCGCGGTGACACCGTCGCGGTGCTGCTCCCCAACATTCCAGCCATGGTCGAGGCGCACTTCGGCGTGCCGATGGCGGGCGCCGTGCTCAACACGCTCAATACGCGGCTCGACGTCGCGACCATGCTGTTCATGCTGCGTCACGCCGAAGCGAAAGCGCTCATCGTCGACACCGAATTCGCCGCCCTCGCGCAACGCGCGGCGCTCGAGTTTCCCGCGCTGAAGATCATCACCGTGGCCGATGTCGCGCCTGCGGACCCTGAACATTTCCCGCGCGGCATCGACTACGAGGCTTTTCTCGACGAGGGCGATCCCGAGTTTGCCTGGCAGTCACCCACGAACGAGTGGGACGCCATCGCGCTCAACTACACCTCGGGCACCACCGGCGACCCGAAGGGCGTCGTCTATCACCATCGCGGCGCGTATCTGAACGCGGTGAGCAATATCCTCGAATGGGATCTGCCCAAGCATGCGGTGTATTTGTGGACGCTGCCGCTCTTTCATTGCAACGGCTGGTGCTTCGCGTGGACCGTGGCGGCGCGCGCGGGCGTGAACGTCTGTCTGCGCAAATTCGACGCGAAACTCGTGTTCGAGCTGATCCGCGCCGAAGGCGTCACGCACTATTGCGGCGCGCCCATCGTGCAGGGGGCGCTCGCCGATGCGCCGGCCGAATATCGTGAAGGCATCGCACACACGGTGCGCACGATGGTCGCGGGTGCACCGCCCGCGCCCGCGGTGATCGCGAAGATGAAGACGATTGGCATCGAGCTCACGCATGTCTATGGACTCACCGAGGTCTACGGTCCGGCTTCGGTGTGCGCGGAGCAGCAGAGCTGGAAGACGTTGCCCGAGGACGAACAGGCGCGCCTCGCCGCGCGCCAGGGTGTGCGCTATCACCTGCAGAGCGGCATCAGCGTGCGCAATCCCGCGACGATGGAGCCCGTGCCGAACGACGGCACAACGCTCGGAGAAGTCATGTTCCGCGGCAACATCTGCATGAAGGGCTATCTGAAGAACGAGCGCGCGACGGAAGAAGCGTTTCGCGGCGGGTGGTTCCACACCGGCGATCTCGGCGTGATGACCCCCGACGGCTATGTGCGCATCACCGACCGCAGCAAGGACATCATCATCTCGGGCGGCGAGAACATTTCGAGCATCGAGGTGGAAGACACGCTGTATCGCCATCCCGCGGTCGCGCTCGCGGCGGTCGTGGCAATGCCCGATGCGAAATGGGGCGAAGTGCCGTGCGCCTTCGTCGAATTGCGTGAAGGTGCGAGCGCAACAGCCGAAGAAATCATCGCGCATTGCCGGCTCTTCCTCGCGAGCTACAAGGTGCCGCGCGTGGTGAAATTCGGCGAATTGCCGCGCACAGCAACCGGCAAAATCCAGAAATATGAATTGCGTGCGCAAGTGGATTCAAAAAGCGCAATCGATACGGGAAAATCGCAGGATGCGTCAAAGCCCTCGAAATGAATGGGTTTTGAATGATTAATGAATCAATAATGAAAGAATAATCCATGGTAGCCGACGGTTTACGCGATCGCCGGCTCGCTAATGTTACGGCTTCTGACAACACGACCCTTTAAATTTCATTGGAAACATTCAGAAAGCTCGCGTAATCCTTTATGCATCAAGGGCCGACTGTCAAATGCGTAATTTTCGAGCAGCGACTCGCTCGAAATGAAAGATTACAAGTGCTCACGTATTCATTTCCATGCTCTCGGTAAGCTTGATCTCGTGGTCGAACGCAACGCAATGCGTTACGGCGACGAACTCGAAGAGGAGGAACGAATATGAACACGAAGAGCTGGAAGACCCCCGCACGCGCGCTTGCCGCTGCGCTGCTGGCAGGCGGCGCGCTGATGGGTGCCTCGAGCGCCTTCGCCCAGTCCGCGCCGTTCGCGCTGCGCGCCGACTCGGCGCCGCAGTACGGCCAGGCGCACATGGTCCCGGTGGACGTGCAACTGTCGATCGGCTGGCACGACAACCGTTACTGGGACGGCCACCGCTACTGGGAACGCGACGAGTGGATGCACCATCATCCGCACGATCCGGGCCCTCCGGGCTGGCACGGCGACCGTCGTGACATGCGTTACGACGATCATCGCCCGCCGCCCCCGCCCCGCTACTGATCGACGCGGGACCACGCCGCCGCCCATCGCGGCGGCCCAACTGAGGCTGCATTTCCCCCAAAGGAAATGCAGCCTCGCTGCATTTTCTCACAATTGATTCGATATCCGAATCAAATAAATATGAAAGGACACTGAATGGGCGCGTGCCGTGGGACTCGAATGAAAGCCATCGGAAGCCCGCGCAAATGCGCCGAAAGCGGGACGATAGTAATGGGGCGTAATGGTGCGGGATGGCGCTCGCGTTGCCTCGCGCGCGGCGGGAAGGTAACGTTATGGGGCGTTTCGTTCCCCGGAGCGCACGGTGTATCCTCATTGCCCCGGCCGGTTGCGGCTGGGGCTTTTTTTCGGCCTGGTTTTAGTCGATGAGCTTGTTCAGCGTGGCGAACTCGATGAGCGCTGCCAGCGAAGAGACGCCGAGCTTGTCGAGCACGCGCGTCTTGTAGGTGCTGACTGTCTTGTCCGAGAGGCCGAGCCGCGCCGCCACGCCCTTGTTGCTCATGCCGCGCGCAAGATATTGCAGCACCTCCACCTCGCGCGGCGAGAGCCCGTTGAGCGCCACGTCGCGGCCGCCGCCGCAACTGCCTGCCGGGAAGCAGTCGTAGCCGAGCAGCACCGCCTTCACCACCCCGCATAACTCTTCCACGCCGCGGCTCTTGCTCACATAGCCGTTTGCACCCGCGATGCGGGTGTGATTCGCCATGACCTGCTCCGGCTTCGCCGAGAGCACGAGGATACGCGTGGCGGCTTGCCTCGCGCGGATGGCGCGAATGACCGAAAGACCGTCCAGCTTCGGCAATTCGAGATCGAGAATGACGAGATCGGGCTGCAATTCGTGCACAACGCGCAAGCCCTCTTCGCCGTCGCCGCATTCGCCCACCAGTTCGTACTCGGCATGCAGAACGTTGGCAAGCATCTTGAGAACGATGGGGTGATCGTCGATCACCACGATGCGCTTCATTTTTTCTTCCATTTTTAGGGGCGGGTGCAGATGTGCCTTTCGGCACGAGAATGACAGCCTGAATGACCACCCTACCTTTGTGTATAGGAAAGTTCCGAAACGAAGCCAGCCAACTGATAGGGGTTAACCCGCTCGACGCGTGTTTGAAACTAACTAACGCGTGAATTAGACTGAACCCATGAACGCGCGCCGCACCACTGCTGCATCGCTTCCCCCATCCATCGCGCCCGGGACCGGCAGGCCTCGCGGGCGCCGCCGTGCCGGCGCCGATCTCGACATGCGCGAGCGTCTGCTGGCCTGCGCGACCGAGCGCTTCGCCGAGCAGGGCATCGCCGCCACGACCATGGCGCAGATCGCCGCCGCCGCGGGCGTCACGTCGGCCATGGTCCACTACTACTTCACCAACCGCGAAAAATTGCTCGACGCCGTTGTCGAAGAGCGTATCGCGCGCTCCATCGCTTATGTGTGGGGCAGCGCGGACAGCGAGGCCGCCGCCGATCCGCATGCGCTCGTGCAAGAACTCGTCGCGAGGCTCTTCGAAGTCACCGAACGATTACCGTGGCTGCCGCCGCTATGGCTGCGCGAAATCGTCAACGAAGGTGGCCTGCTGCGCGAACGCATGCTCAAGCGCCTGCCCATCGAGCAATTGCAGCGTTTCGTTGTCCATATCGGCACCGCGCAGCGCGAGGGCACGGTCAATCCCGATCTGGAAGCGCCGCTGCTCTTCATGTCGATCCTCGCGCTCGTCATGCTGCCCCTCGCGACCTCCAGGCTCTGGCAGAACACGCGCGGCTTGCCGAAGGTCGAGCGCGACGCGCTGCGCCGCCATGTCACCGCGCTGCTCGCGGGCGCGATGCGAGCGCCGGCGCCCGCGGCCGGCGAAACTCACGACGCCAGGCCGGCGCGGGCACGCAAGCGTCCCGAGCCAGGGAGCGCGCCATGAGCGGACGGATCCGGCATGCGTGCGGCTCGCGCCGCGCTCGCGGCCAAACTCGCTGCCATGCGCGCCGCGACGCCAGGCCGGAGCGGGGCTCTCCGCGCGCGATCGGCCCCGCTGCCCTGTCCGGACTCGTCGCCCTCGTTGCCGTGGCCGCGCTCGGCGCGTGCTCGCGCCAGGAACCGGCCGTCTGGCAAGGCTATGTCGAAGGCGAATATGTCTATCTGGCGTCGTCGCAATCCGGCACGCTCACCGAACTCGACGTACAGCGCGGCCAGACGGTCGCAGCCTCGGCCCCGGTCTTCGCGCTCGAATCCGCCGACGAGACGGCCGCGCGCGACGAAGCGCGCCACCGTCTCACCGCCGCGCAGGCGCAGCTCGCCGACCTGCAGACCGGCAAGCGCCCGCCCGAGGTGCGCGTGACCGAAGCGCAGCTCGCTCAAGCCGAGGCCACCGCGCGCAAGGCGGCGCTCCAGTTGGCGCGCGACGAAACGCAACTGCGCGCGGGCGGCATCGCGCAGGCGCAGCTCGACGACTCGCGCGCGCAGGCCGTATCGAGCGCCGCGCAGGTGCGCGAGTTGCAGAATCAGGTGCGCGTCGCGCATCTGCCCGGACGCGTGGCGCAGATCGCGGCACAAGCCGCCGAAGTCGACGCGGCTCAAGCGACGCTCGCCCAGGCGCAATGGAAGCTCGATCAGAAGCGCGTGGCCGCGCCGAGTGCGGGGCTCGTCTACGACACGCTGTATCGCGTGGGCGAATGGGTGCAGGCCGGCAACCCG
>DATEJU010000370.1:0-5737 GCA_035277805.1 Paraburkholderia sp.
TTCTTGCCCTCGAGCGCAGCGGGGCTCGAGGCCGGCATGCCGGGCCACTCGCCGCAGATCATCACATAGCCGTCCTGGAAGCGCATTTCCGAATGGCAGAGCTTGCCGTCCTGCGAAGTCACGACGAACTGGCGCGTGAAGCCGAACGCCTTTTCCAGCCAGTCGAGCGCGGCGAACGGATCGCGGTAGTAGACGGCGGCGCCGAAGGCCGGGCGCTCAGAGGTGCTGTTCATGATCGTCTCCTTGATTGCGATTACACGAGCGAAGAATCTAGCACCGCCGCAAATCCTGTGCGCGCAGCGTGTTTGCGTTTCGCCCCGGTTCCGCACCACTGAAATTTAAGCATCCGTAGAATGTGCCCGCCTCATTACCTGCGGGGTAATCGCCAGTGCGCACGCGTTCGCCGACCATGACGTTCATCCGCCGAGCCGCCATTCCACAAACGAAGGCGATCTGCAAGGCGATCAACGACTGCGACGAACGAAAGGAGCGACCACCATGAACCACGATCCGCGTCTTGCGACCCTGCCTGGCTTTATCCGCGTGAACGACGTTACCGCGCTGCACTATCGCGACTGCGGCGCCGGCGCGCCGCTCGTCTTCCTGTCGGGCTGGACGCTCAATGCCGACATGTGGCAGTACCAGAGCGTGCCGCTCGTGCACGAAGGCTTTCGCTGCGTGGCGTACGACCGTCGCGGGCACGGGCGTTCGAGCGATCCGGGCCGCGGCTACGACTACGACACGCTCGCCGACGATCTCGAGGCCGTACTCGACGCGCTCGATCTCGCAGGCGTGACGCTCGTCGGGCACTCGTTCGCGAGCGGCGAAATCGTGCGCTATCTGAGCCGCCATGGTGCGCGGCGCGTGGCGGGCATTGTGCTGCTGTCGCCGGCCTCGACGCCTTATCTGCTCAAGACCGCTGACAACCCCAACGGCCTCGCCGCAAGCCTCTTCGAAGCCTCGCTCGACGAGATGCTGACTTCGTTCCCCGACTGGATCGAGCGGCGCGCGCAGGCCTATTTCGAGCCCGGCACCTCGCGCGCGGCGATCCAGTGGACCGCCGACATGATGCTGCGCGCCTCGCTTTACGCGGCGGCGCAGTTGAGCCGCGTCCAGACCTCGACGGACTTGCGCCGCGAACTTGCGCAGATCGACGTGCCCGCGCTCGTGCTGCACGGCGACTGTGACGCATCGGCGCCGCTCGAACTGACCGGCAAGCCTACCGCAGCGTTGCTCGCGCGCGCCTCGCTCAAAGTCTACGAGGGCGGCACGCATGGCATGTACCTGAACCGGGCCGCACGCGTGAACGCGGATATCGCGGCATTCGCAAGGCTTTGCAGGGCATGAATCGTCGATGGGGCGCGCGCTGTCCGGGCGAGGGATCGGCACAAACGAAAGAGGGGAAACAAAATCACACCGTGGAAACAGCTGGTAAACAGGGCGCGGAACGCTCGGACGCTGCGCCAGGAATAGCGATGCCATACGCCTCGTTTTGCAGATGACACGTGCGCGCGGGCGTCGGCGCGACGCATCGGCGCGCGTTTCGTGCAAGGCGTATCGATGGGGTCTTCACGGCGCCGGCGCGCACCACGCGCCGACGGGCCGGTCCATCGCGAGGGGCAGCACATGCGCAAACTTTCCTTTACGGGCCTGCTGTGCGGCGTGCTGGCGGGCTGCACGACGCCGGTGGCGTCCCAGCAGGCAGCGGACATGCCGGTAGCGGACATGCCGGTGGCGGAGGTGCCGGTGGCGGACACGTCGGTTTGCCGCACGGTCAGCGGCACCGCGGATATCGACGGCACGCCGCAGCAGATCAGCGGCCTCGCGTGCCGTCAGCCCGACGGCAGCTGGCAGATCGTGCAGGACGATAACGGCACGCTGGTCTATCCAGAAACCATCGACTACTACGGCGCCCCGTGGTACGGCGTGTGGCCGCCGTTTTTCGTGGGCGCGTCGGTCGTGTTCGTCGACCATTTCCATCATTTTCATCACATGGATCACGTCCACGCCGGCGGCCCCGGCGTGCCGATGATGGGCGTGCGCGGAGGCTTCCATAACGGCTTTCATAACGGCTTCCATGGCGGTGTCCATAACGGCTTTCACGGCGGCTTCCATGGCGGCTTCCACGGTGGCTTTGGCGGCGCCCATACGGGTGCCGTATGGGGCGGCGGCATGGGCGGCGGCCACCGGCGCTAGGCCGGTTCGCGCCTGCGTCAAGGCGATCAGCGCCGCCATTTGGCGGCGCGCAGCCCGCCGTGCGTCAACTGCGGCGCGCCGCCTGCGGATCACGGCGAATCCTTTATGATGGAACGCGCCCAAATTCCCGAGCCGCTCCATGTTCTTCGCCGCGAACTCCCTGCACCGCCGCCTGAGCATCGCCATCGGCACGCTGGCGATTCTTGTCGGCCTGCTCGGCTCGCTCGGCACGTTTCTGGTGGTGCGCAGTCTCGCGAACGAATTCAGCTCGAGCCTGCGCGACGCCGCCGCGCACGTGCAATCGGGCGTGCCGCACCGCGACGCCGAGCCGGGCGGCGAGCCCAACGGCATGCGCCTGCCCTCGGACGACCTCGTCGTGCAAATCTGGTCCGCGACGGACACCGCCGCACCAGGCCGCACGAGCGACCCCGACATCGCGCTGCCGCGCGTGCAGTCGGGTTTCTCGTCGATTCAATACGACGGCGAGGCCTGGGACGTCTTCGCACTCGCCACCGGCGACGAGCAGATCCAGGTCGCGGAATCGCGCAGCATGCGCAACCGCAACGCACTGCGCGTGGCGTTCTGGAGCCTGCTGCCGGTGCTCGCACTGCTGCCTCTGCTCGCGCTGACGATCGCCGTGACGGTGCGGCTGTCGCTGCGGCCGCTGGAGCGCATCGGGCGGCGCGCGGCGAAGGTCGATCTGCACGAGCTCAAGCCGCTCGATGCGCAGAAGGCGCCTGTGGAGCTGCGGCCCTTCGTCGAGTCGATCAACCGCATGATCGAGCGCCTTTCGGTGCTCGTGAACGCCGAGCGCAAGTTCATCGCCGACGCCGCGCACGAGCTGCGTTCGCCCATTTCGGCAATGCAGTTGCAGATCGACAATCTGCGCGACGCACCACCCGATCAGTACCACGAACGTTTCGACGAGCTGCGGCGCGGTGTGGCGCGCACGGGCTCGCTCGTCTCGCAGCTGCTCGGCCTCGCGCGCGCGGAGATCGGCGGCGGGCAGCGCGCGGTCGCCGACGTCGCGCTGCCGGAGCTCGTGACCGAGGTGCTCGCCGACCTGCTGCCGCTTGCCGACGCGCGCGGCGTGGATCTCGGCGTCGAGCATCTGGACGACGCCAGCGTGCGCGCGACCGAAGCCGACATGCGGGTGCTGGTACGCAATCTCGTCGACAACGCGATTCGCTATGGGCGTGCGGGCGGGCGCGTCGACGTGACGGTGCGCCGCGAGGCGCAAACGGCAACGATCGAGGTGACCGACAACGGCCCTGGCATTGCCGCGCAGGACTTGCCGCGCGTCTTCGACCGCTTCTTTCGCGCGGGCGGCAACGACGCCGAAGGCAGTGGTCTTGGGCTGGCGATCGCCCAGGCGCTGGCGCAGAGCTATCGCGCTCGCGTGACGCTCGCGAATCGTGTCGATGGCCATACGGGCATCGTCGCGCGCATCGAGCTGCCGCTCGCCTGAAACGGCATACATCGACAAGCGAAAAACGATATTGAGGAGAACTGAGCGATGCGGATTCTGCTGATCGAAGACGATTTGCTGATCGGGCCCGCGCTGCTGCGGGCGCTGAAGGACGCCTCCTATAGCGTCGACTGGGTGCGCACGGGCGAGAGTGGCCGAGCCGCGATGCGCGACGGCTCTTACACGACGATCCTGCTCGATCTGGGGCTCGGCGACATGAGCGGCCTCGACGTGCTGCGCAGCTTGCGCGAGGCCAACGACGCCACGCCCGTCATCATCATCACCGCGCAGGACGACGTCGATACGCGCGTCGAGGGCCTCGATCTCGGTGCCGACGATTACCTCGTCAAGCCGTTCGAGAGCAAGGAACTGCTCGCGCGCATCCGCGCGGTGGTGCGGCGCAAGTCGGGCTTCGCCTCCTCGACGATGGGTAGCGCGCGCGTGACGCTCGACATGAACGCGCGCCGTCTGAGCTTCGACGGCCAGTCCGACGATCTTTCGGCGCGCGAGTACGCGCTCATGCTCGCGCTGCTGGAGCGCCCCGGTGCGATCCTTTCGCGCCAGCAGCTCGAAGAGCGGCTCTACGGCTGGGGCGAGGAGGTGGAGAGCAACGCCGTCGACGCGGTGATCTACAGCGTGCGGCGCAAATTCGGCCACGCGGTCATTCGCAACGTGCGGGGCCTCGGCTGGGCGGTGTGCGTTTGAGCAAGCGCGCGAGGCGTGTGCCAGGTGTGCACGGGCAACCGCAATGAAAAAACGGCGAGCGCGATGCTCGCCGCGCGGCGTGCGAACCAAGGGGAACGCTGTTGCGCACGCCAAAACCGGGGACCATGGCAGCGGTACTTACGAGTCGCTATCGAGCCCTCAGGACGCCAGCAATCGTTGCCACGGATGCGCGCGCCATGCGGTCGCGAGCGCGCCGACCCATTCGGCTTCACTATCCGCGAGATGGCGGTCCGCATGGACCGCGACAAGGCACAGGCCGAGCACCTCGGCGCGCAGCGCCGGATCCTCCAGTTCGCTCATGACCTGCTGCATCACACCGGAGTCGAGCTTGCAGGCATCGCTCCAGTTCAGATGCGCGCTCGCGAGCAAGTCCTCGCAGAGGTCCTGCAAAATTGCGCCGAACTCGTCGGGCGCGAGGCCAAGCCGGTCCGCAATGCGCGCGCGATGCACGGCGGCGAGCTCGTTGGCGCCGAGGTGGCCGTCGGCGAGCAGGGCGATGGCGACGATCCGGCCCGCGGCCTGCGGGCTGTTGCTGATGTAGGTTCGCATGGTCGGTTGTCCTGATGAAGGGGGTGCGATAGCTGGGCGCGGCCTGGCGGGCGTTCAGTCGAACAGATCGCCGAACCACGACTTGCGACGGCGTCCATGGCCGCCCTGACGTTCGTGCGTGCGGTGCTGCCCGTGGTCGTCGGCGTGCCTGCCGTGGTGCGCGCCTTGCTGCGCGCTGTAGCCGTCGTTGAGGCGCTGCGGCGGGGCAGCGCTTGCGGCCGCCGCACGGTCGATCAGCTTGTCGAGCTTGCCGCGATCGAGCCAGACGCCGCGGCATTGCGGGCAGTAGTCGAGTTCGACGCCTTGACGCTCCGAGATCGCGAGCGTGGTGTCAGGGCAGTTCGGGCATTTCATGATGCGCTCCATGGAGGTTGACTGTCGAAACCGGCGTGGCCCGCTGCTGCGGGCCGCTGCGGCTGCGATGAATTCATCCTCGCAGAGAAAAATGAGCGAAGAATGAGGAAGGCGCGGGGCGTGCCAAGCCGCGTACCGGGCCGCGCCCGTTCTCGTTCCGGTTATCGCGCCTCCAGGCTGCTGGCGTCGCTATCGTGCGCACGCGTCTTGATGAGCGACACCACTACGCCGCCCGCCAGCAGCGCCGCCGTCACGCCGAGGCTCAGCAGCGCGGGAATCTTGCCGACGATGCCCACGAGAAAAATCTTCGCGCCGATGAACACCAGCACGAGCGCGAGCGCATGCTTGAGGTAGTGGAAGCGGTGCGCCATCGCCGCGAGCGCGAAGAACAGCGCGCGCAGGCCGAGCACGGCGAAGATGTTGCTCGTGTAGACGATGAACGGA
>DATEJU010000371.1:0-8402 GCA_035277805.1 Paraburkholderia sp.
AAACGAAGGAGCACACCATGTCGACTCGTCAACAGCAAGCACAGCAACTCCAACAGCAATGGGAAACGGATCCGCGCTGGAAGGGCATCAAGCGCAACTACACGGCTGAAGACGTGGTGCGCCTGCGCGGCTCGATCCAGCCCGAGCACACGCTCGCGAAGAACGGCGCCGAGAAGCTCTGGAAAGGCGTGAACACCGAGCCCTTCATCAATGCACTCGGCGCGCTCACGGGCAATCAGGCCATGCAGCAGGTGAAGGCCGGCCTCAAGGCCATCTACCTCTCGGGCTGGCAAGTCGCGGGCGACGCCAACCTCGCCGGCGAAATGTATCCCGACCAGTCGCTCTACCCGGCCAACTCGGTGCCGCAAGTGGTCAAGCGCATCAACAACACGCTCACGCGCGCCGACCAGATCCAGTGGTCCGAAGGCAAGAACCCGGGCGACGAAGGCTATGTCGACTACTTCCAGCCGATCGTGGCCGATGCTGAAGCGGGCTTCGGCGGCGTGCTCAATGCGTTCGAACTGATGAAGGCGATGATCGAAGCGGGCGCCGCCGGCGTGCACTTCGAAGATCAGCTCGCCTCGGTGAAGAAGTGCGGCCACATGGGTGGCAAGGTGCTCGTGCCGACGCGCGAGAACGTCGCCAAGCTGACGGCCGCGCGTCTGGCCGCCGACGTCTGCGGCGTGCCGACCGTGCTGCTCGCGCGCACCGACGCCGAAGCCGCCGATCTCGTCACCTCGGACATCGACGACAACGACAAGCCGTTCCTCACGGGCGAGCGCACCGTCGAAGGCTTCTTCCGCACGCGCAACGGCCTCGAGCAGTCGATCTCGCGCGGCCTCGCCTACGCGCCGTACGCCGACATGATCTGGTGCGAAACGGGCAAGCCGGATCTCGAGTTCGCGAAGAAGTTCGCGGAAGCGATCCACAAGGAGTTCCCGGGCAAGCTGCTCTCGTACAACTGCTCGCCGTCGTTCAACTGGAAGAAGAATCTCGATGACGCGACGATCGCGAAGTTCCAGCGCGAGCTGGGCGCGATGGGCTACAAGTTCCAGTTCATCACGCTCGCGGGCTTCCACTCGCTGAACTACTCGATGTTCAACCTCGCGCACGGCTATGCGCGCCAGAACATGAGCGCGTTCGTCGAGCTGCAGCAAGCCGAGTTCGCCGCAGCCGAAAAGGGCTTCACCGCTGTGAAGCACCAGCGCGAAGTGGGCACGGGCTACTTCGACGCCGTGACGCAGACGGTCGAGCGCGAAGCGTCGACCACGGCGCTGCACGGTTCGACGGAAGACGAGCAGTTCTTCGACAAGAAAGTGGCGTAAGACCACACGCAGGGGGCTCGCCCCCTGCTCTGTTCTGGCGCCGGACGCACGGCGCGGCGGGGCCGGCTCGCATTTCCTTGGCGGGGCGTGCCGGCCGCCGCCACCGCCGGACGGGCGCCGGTAGTCGCGTTACAGACGCACTGCAGGTGCATCGCAGGTGCACTACGGACGCGACGAAGCAAGCCACGGAAGGCGCATGGACATCGGCCGTGCATGTCCATGCGCCGACTGCGGCACGCGCGAGCGTTCGATGCAAGACCAGCAAGCGGCCGCGCGCTAACGATAAACGATCACCGGAATCTTCGTATGCGTGAGCACGCGCTGAGTCTCGCTGCCGATCAAAAGGCTGCCTAGACCGCGCCGCCCGTGCGAAGCCATGAATATCACGTCGCAGCCGCAATTTTCGGCGGCTTCGATAATGCCGAGGTAAGGCGAGGGATGCACGCTGGTGCAGCTGTCGCACGTGACGCCCACGCTGTGCGCCGCCTCCTCCACTTCCTGCAGATGGATACGCGCCTCCCGCTCGCTGCGGGTCTGGAAGTCGCCGGGCAGCTCGATCACGACGTCGGCGTAAGGCGAGTACGGATATTGCGGCAGGCATGCGTAAGCCGTGACGCGGGCGCCCACGGTCCGCGCAAGGTCGATCGCGCCGTCGATCGCCTTCTTCGACAGATCGGTGCCGTCGGTCGGCACGAGGATGTGCTTGAACATGGCGCCCTCCGTGTTCGTCTGCGGCTTCGATCGGCCTCGCTAACGCGCCACGGCCTCGCGCTGCGCGCCGGGAAGCCCTGAAATCGATTGTAGTGCGCGAATAATCGGCGCACGGAGCGCATGCGGGCATCTCCGCATATCGGAAACGCGAATGGATCCGCGAGGGCGCGAGCGCACGATACGCCAGGCACTCAGTCCTGGCCCCAGTAACCGGGCTGACCGTAGGTATGCTTGAGAAAGTCGAGAAAGAGGCGCACGCGCAGCGGCAGGTGCCGGCGCTGCGGAAACACGGCATGAATGCCGATGGGCGGCGCAGCGTACGCGTCGAGCACGCTCGCGAGCCTGCCCGCCGCGATGTCCTCCCCGACTTCCCACCACGAGCGCCAGGCAAGGCCATAGCCTTCGAGACACCACTCGTGCAGCACCGCGCCGTCCGAGCATTCCATCGTGCCGGAGACGCGGATCGACACCACTTTGCCGTCCTGCTGGAAGGTCCAGCCGCGCTGCTGGTTCGCGCTGCTCGCGCCGAGCGCGAGACAGTTGTGGCGCGCGAGATCGGCCAGCGTCTCGGGCGCGCCGCGGCGCGACAGATACGCGGGCGACGCCACGCACACGCGCCGGTTTTCGCCGAGCTTGAGCGAGACGAGCGACGAGTCGGGCAGCTCGCCCAGGCGCACCGCACAGTCGAAACCCTCGTTGACGAGGTCGACGAGCCGGTCCGAGAGATCGAGCGTGGTTGTCACGTCCGGGTGCGCGGACGTGAAATCGGGGACGAGCGGCGCCACGTGGCGTCTGCCGAAGCCCGCCGGCGCGGAAACCCGCAAGTGCCCGCTTGCCTTCACGCCGCCCGCGGAGACGCTGGCCTCCGCGTTCTGCATGTCGTGAATGATGCGCTGGCAGTCTTCGAGGAACGCAGAGCCCTCGAACGTCAGCGTAATGCGCCGCGTGGTGCGCACGAACAGCTTCACGCCGAGCCGCTCCTCGAGCGCGTCGATGCGACGGCCGATGATCGCGGGCGCGACGCCTTCGGCCTGCGCAGCGGCGGAGAGACTGCCCTTCGCGGCAACATTGGCGAAGGTCTCGATTTGTTTGAAGCGATCCATCGGAAAACCAGAAAAACGGAATTACAGAACATCCTTGATGGCAAAAATCTGCCTGATCGTCAGATTAGGTGGGTAAAAGTAAAAGATCAAGTGATCATTCCCGTCTTTTTCAGTACCGGCGCTCATGAATACAATTCATCCCGACCTCTGATGATGGAGTGCAAGGCTATGTCGGCCAGAACGACACCATGCGCGGCCCAATCCGCGACACCCCGATTTCCCAAGGCTGTGATCTTCGACGCGTACGGCACGCTCTTCGACGTGCATTCGGTCGTCGCCGCAGCCGAACAGATGTTCCCCGGTCACGGCGACGCGCTCTCGCAGCTCTGGCGCCTCAAGCAGATCGAATACACGCAGTTGCGCACGCTCTCGGACCCCGCTGGCGCGCGCTACCGCCCCTTCTGGGACATCACCGTCGATGCGCTGCGCTACGCGGCGCGCCGTCTGAACCTGTCGCTCTCCGGCGCGGGCGAAAAGCGTCTGATGGACGAATACGCCTGCCTCTCGGCCTTCCCCGACGTGCTGCCCGTGCTGCGCCGCCTGCGCGAGCCTCGCGAGGACGGCACGCGCATGGGTCTCGCCATCCTCTCGAACGGCAATCCACAGATGCTCGACATCGCGGTGAAGAGCGCCGGCATGAACGGCCTGTTCGATCACGTCCTCTCGGTCGATGCCGTGCGTGCCTACAAGCCGGCCGCCGCGGCCTATGCGCTCGGCACCGCCGCGTTCGACGCCGCGCCGCGCGACATGGTGTTCGTCTCGTCGAACGGCTGGGACGCCGCGGGCGCCGGCTGGTTCGGCTACACCACATTCTGGATCAACCGCCAGCGACTGCCCTCCGAAGAACTCGGCGTGCCGCCGCATGGCACCGGCGGCGGCATGGCAGAACTCGCCGCCTTTCTCGAAACCGCTGTGCCGGCAGAGCGAAGCCGCCCCGCGCCCCAGCCCGGGCGCGTGACGAAATCGTCCTGACCAGCACGGCCATTACAACAATCGCATTCAAAGTCTGACCGACCAAGGAGCAAGCAATCATGGCAAACACGTTGAAACTGCCGCAAGGCATGCAGATCACGGGTGAAATCAAGCCCGGCTTCGAAACCATCCTGACACCCGAAGCGCTCGAGCTCGTCGCGAAGCTGCACCGCGCATTCGAGCCGCGCCGGCAAGAACTGCTCAAGGCGCGCGTCGAGCGCACGAAGCGCCTCGACGCCGGCGAGCGCCCCGACTTTCTGGCGCAAACGAAGTCGATCCGCGAAGGCGACTGGAAGATCGCGCCGCTGCCGAAGGATCTCGAATGCCGCCGCGTCGAAATCACGGGTCCGGTCGAGCGCAAGATGATCATCAACGCGCTGAATTCCGGTGCGGATTCCTACATGACCGACTTCGAGGACTCGAACGCGCCGGGCTGGGACAACCAGATCACCGGCCAGATCAACCTCAAGGACGCCGTGCGCCGCACCATCTCGCTCGAGCAGAACGGCAAGACGTACAAGCTCAACGAGCAAACCGCCACGCTGATCGTGCGTCCGCGCGGCTGGCACCTCGACGAGAAGCACGTAACGATTGACGGCCAGCGCGTCTCGGGCGGCATCTTCGATCTCGCGCTCTACCTGTTCCACAACGCGAAGGAACTGATCTCGCGCGGCACCGGCCCGTACTTCTATCTGCCGAAGATGGAGAGCCACCTCGAAGCGCGTCTGTGGAACGACATCTTCGTCGCGGCGCAGGAAAGCGTGGGCATCCCGCGCGGCACGATCCGCGCAACGGTGCTGATCGAAACGATCCTCGCCACGTTCGAGATGGACGAGATCCTCTATGAATTGCGCGAGCACAGCTCGGGCCTGAACGCCGGCCGCTGGGACTACATCTTCTCGGCGATCAAGAAGTTCAAGAACGACAAGGACTTCTGCCTCGCAGACCGCTCGCAGATCACCATGAACGTGCCGTTCATGCGCGCCTACGCGCTCGAGCTGCTCAAGACCTGCCATCGCCGCAACGCACCGGCCATCGGCGGCATGAGCGCGCTGATCCCGATCAAGAACGATGCTGCGGCAAACGACAAGGCCATGGGCGGCGTGCGTTCGGACAAAGCGCGCGATGCCACCGACGGCTACGACGGCGGCTGGGTTGCGCACCCGGGTCTCGTGCCCATCGCGATGGAAGAGTTCGTGAAGGTGCTCGGCGACAAGCCGAACCAGATCAGCAAGCAGCGCCCCGACGTCAACGTGACGAGCAAGGATCTGCTCGACTTCCGTCCCGAAGCGCCGATCACCGAAGCAGGCCTGCGCAACAACATCAACGTGGGCATTCACTACCTGGGCTCGTGGCTCGCGGGCAATGGCTGCGTGCCGATCCACAACCTGATGGAAGACGCTGCGACGGCCGAAATCTCGCGCTCGCAAGTCTGGCAGTGGATCCGCTCCCCGAAGGGCAAGCTCGAAGACGGCCGCAAGGTCACGGCCGAGCTCGTGCGCGAACTGATCCCGCAGGAGCTCGACAAGGTGAAGGTCGAAGTTGGCGGCGACACGAAGCCGTACGAACGCGCTTCGCAGATTTTCGAGGAAATGTCGACGTCGGAGAACTTCGTCGAATTCCTGACGCTGCCGCTCTACGAAGAGATCTGATCGTTCGTGCTGCTTGACGAATAGTCGATGAAAAGAGGCCCGGCAGATGCGAATCTGTCGGGCCTTTGTGCTCCTGCGCAGCGTGTGTTTACGCGTTCGCGCGTTTGCTCGCGTTCGTGCGCGCGGCGTGTCTAGCGCCCGAGGCGGTGCGCCACCCAGTCGCCGCCGTGAATCTGCGGACGTCCTTTCACCGCATGATGCGCGACCGGATAGAACAGGCACTCGATCTGCTCGCCCTCCACTTCCACGTTCACCTTCTGCGCGACGAACAACCCATCGACGCCGGGATAAACCTCCTCGATCTCGTCGAGCACGGCCACGAGCGCATCGTCGACCTCGTAGACTTCGCCGATCACCGGCGCGGCGTGTGCATCGGCAACCATCCCCGGATACGTCCCGAAGTCGAACAGGCGGCCCGCCACCGCCGTGCGGCCAACGAGTCGCGGCTGCCCGATCGCATTGCGCGCCGCCGCGAGATTGATGTCGTTGACCTCGCCCGCGCGCAGCGTGCCGTAGATGAATACGTACTTCATGACTTGTGCTCCTTGCTTCTGATTGCCTGTTGCCAATGCCTCTCGCGGCGGGAAAAGCCGTCGCCCTGCCCGCTCGCTTCAGTGCCGTGGCGCGTCGTCCGAGACGCGCCCGAAGCCGCGCTAGTGCGGCGAATCCGCAGCATTATGCGCCTGCACTCACACCTTCAGACGCATTCGCACGGCTAGATCTGCTCACGCCTACAATGGTGCCGACAGAACCGCCCCGACCCGCCATGCTTTTCTCCTCGCCCGTCGCCTCGCCGCCCGCGGAGCTCGCCGACATTCCACCCGAATTCGAGCCGACGCCCGCGCACCCCATCCGCGTACGCTCCCGGCCGATGGCGGCCGGCGTGCGCATCGCGCTGCATACGCACGCGTGGGCGCAGCTCGCCTATGCGTCGCGCGGCGTGCTGCGCATGGCGACGCCCGGCACGACGTGGATGGTCCCGCCTTCGCGGGCGATCTGGGTCCCGCCGTTCGTCACGCATGAAGTGGTGATCATCGAGGACGCGTTCCTGCGCACGCTCTATGTCGACGCATCGGTAATTCCGCCGGGACTCGACGCCTGCCGCGTGGTGGAGGTATCCGGTCTGCTGCGCGAAGCGATTGCCGCGTTCGACGAGCACGGCCTCGGCCCCGCGCGCGAGCGCCTGCTGGGCGCCGTTGCGCTCGACGAGATCACACGCTCGGCGCCGCTGCCGCTCTCCGTGCCGATGCCCGTGGAAAAGCGCTTGCGCTCGCTGTGCGAGGCACTGCTTGCCGATCCGGCCGGTCCGGGTTCGCTCGAATACTGGGCGGCGCACGTGGGTGCAAGCACGCGCACGATCGCGCGGCTGTTCCGGCAGGAGCTCGGCGTGAGTTTTTCGCAGTGGCGCCAGCAGGCGATCCTCGCGCGCGCGATCCCGCTCCTGAACCGGGGCAAGCCAATGGCCGTCGTGGCCCAGGAGCTGGGCTATCAGAGCCAAAGCGCGTTTTCGGCAATGTTCCGGCGCGCGTTCGGCGAGAGCCCGCGCGCATTCATTGCGCGGGGAACGGGCGAGCGGGAGTCCGCTCCGCATGAGGAAGAGGTGGCGACCGACACGCCGATCGCCGCGGCGCCAACTGGCTCAGGGACCGCGCGGCACGACGCCTGAGCGCACTCCGTCCGCCAAGGCAGCCTTCGAGCGAATTACCCGCGCAAGTTCGTCAAACCTGCCGCGTCATATGACGAATCGAGCCGAGACGCGCGAGACGTGGCCCCGCCACCCGGTAGCCCATGCGCAAATAGAGCCGCGCTGCGGGATTGTCGACGAACACGCGCAACTGCAACTCGCGCAACCCGCGTTCGCGCGCCCAGCGATGCGACATGTCGAGCAGGAAGGTGCCCGCGCCGTTGCCGCGATAGCCTTCGGCGATCTGCACGTCGCGGATGTGCAGCGAGTCGCCCTCTTGCGTCACGCGCAGCACGCCGATGGCCTCGCCATCGAGTTCGAGGATGAAATTTTCCGATTCGCGGTAGCTCGCCAGAAAGAGGTCGCCGCGCCAGATCAGATGATGCCGCTGGTAGTAGCCCCCCATGTTCCGGCGCGTCAGCGACTCGGCGAACTCGAAGTCGTTCATGGTGGCGTGACGCAACTGGAAGCGCGACGGGATGTCGTTCGGTGCGAACATGGCAGGCAACGCGGCAAAACGCGGAAATTCGAAGTTCCGACAACGCTACGATAACGCGCCCGCTCAGGCAATGGCCGTTTGTCCGTATCCGGACGAGGACGCGGACCTGAAGGCAGAGGGAGGATGGGAGAAATAGAAAAAGCCCGCTGGAAATCCAGCGGGCTTTGATTCTGGCGGAGCGGACGGGACTCGAACCCGCGACCCCCGGCGTGACAGGCCGGTATTCTAACCGACTGAACTACCGCTCCAGTCCTGCTTTAACTGCACCGGCGGTCGGTTAGAGCCCGCTGGCGGCGTCGCCCTGCTGCTTTGTGGCGCCGCATAATTTTGGCGTCCCCTAGGGGATTCGAACCCCTGTACTCACCGTGAAAGGGTGATGTCCTAGGCCTCTAGACGAAGGGGACAACACAGGCTTGCGCCTTGAACTACATTCTGCACGATACGCTGTACAGATCG
>DATEJU010000372.1:0-10410 GCA_035277805.1 Paraburkholderia sp.
GTTCACGGGCGCGCCCATCCCGTTCGGCGGCATGAAGGCCTCGGGCCTCGGCCGCGAAGGCGGCGTGGAAGGCTTCGAGCCGTTCGTGGAAACCAAATATTTTTGTCTTGGCAATCTCGGCCTGCCGCTCGCGGCAATGGCCTGAATTCCGTATCAGGAGCAATCATGACGCAAAACCTCGACACACTGTTCCAGCAAGACCGCGCGCATTTCATGCACCCCTCCACGCACGCTTACGATCACGAAAGCGGCGCGCTGCTGGGCAAGATCGTGCGTGGCGCGCACGGCATTCGTATCGAAGACCATCAAGGCAAGCAGTACATCGACGCCTTCGCGGGCCTCTACTGCGTGAACATCGGCTATGGCCGTACCGAAGTGGCGGACGCCATGCACGCGCAGGCGAAGCAGCTCGCGTACTACCACACCTATGTGGGCCACTCGTCGGATGCCATCATCGAACTTTCTTCGCGCATCATCGACTGGTCGCCCGCCGGCATGAAGAAGGTGTACTACGGCATGTCGGGCTCGGACGCCAACGAAACGCAGGTCAAGATCGTCTGGTACTACAACAACGTGCTGGGACGGCCGAACAAGAAGAAGATCATCTCGCGCGAGCGCGGCTATCACGGCTCGGGCATCGTGACGGGCAGCCTCACGGGTCTGCCGAGCTTCCATCAACATTTCGATCTGCCAATCGATCGCGTGAAGCACACGATTTGCCCGCACTGGTATCGCAAGGCGCCCGCCGGAATGAACGAGGCGCAGTTCACCGCATACTGCGTGGAAGAACTCGAAAAGCTGATCGCGCGTGAGGGCGCCGATACGATCGCGGCCTTCATTGCCGAACCGGTGATGGGCACGGGCGGCATTATCGAGCCGCCCGCAGGCTACTGGCCCGCGATCCAGGCCGTGCTCAAGAAGCACGACATTCTGCTGATCTCCGACGAGGTGGTGTGCGGCTTCGGCCGTTTGGGCTCGAAGATGGGCGCGCAGCACTACGGCATCGAGCCCGATCTCATCACCGTCGCGAAGGGGCTCACGAGTGCATATGCACCGCTTTCGGGCGTGATCGTGGGCGAGAAAGTCTGGGACGTGATCGCGCGCGGCTCGCAGGAGCATGGGCCGATGGGCCACGGCTGGACGTACTCGGGCCACCCGGTGTGCGCGGCGGCGGCGCTGGCCAATCTCGACATTCTCGAGCGCGAGAACATCGTCGATAACGCCGCCCAGGTGGGTGCCTACTTCGGCACGAAGCTGCGCGAGGCGTTCGATGCGCATCCGCTTGTGGGCGAAGTGCGCAGCGTGGGCATGCTCGGCGCGCTCGAATTCATGGCGGACAAGCAAGCGCGCAAGCCGTTCGATGCAGCGCTCAAGATCGGGCCGCAGGTGTCGGCGGCGGCGCTCAAGCGCGGCGTGATCGCGCGCGCGATGCCGCATGGCGACATCCTGGGCTTTGCGCCGCCGCTCGTGATGACGCGTGCCGAAGCCGATGAGATCGTCGGTATCGTGCGCGAGGCCGTGGACGAGGTGGCCGAGCGGAATCTGGCTACCGCGGGTTGAAGATGTGAATGCGGTGCCCGTCGATGGACGGGCGGTTCAGGGAGCCGCCGTGCGCAGGTACGGCGGTTTCTTTGTCTGGCGATTCGCGAAGAAACCTCGCCTTTTAAACCTCTTCCCCCACCTTGAACACCGCCACCAGGCGATCGAGCTCCGCAGCCTGCTGCTTCAAACTCTCCGCCGCCGCCGCACTCTCTTCCACCAGCGCCGCGTTCTGCTGCGTCACCTGATCGAGCAACTGCACCGCATCGCCGATCTGGCCGATCCCCGCGCTTTGCTCGAGGCTCGCCGAAGTGATCTCGCTCATCATGGTGCTCACGCTTTGCACCTGCGAGACGACATCGTCCATCACCTTGCCCGCGTCGGCGACGAGGCGCGAACCCGCATCCACGGTCCCGGCGCTATGCTCGATCAGCGACTTGATCTCGCGGGCGGCCTGCGCGCTGCGCTGCGCGAGATTGCGCACCTCGGAAGCCACCACCGCGAAGCCGCGCCCCTGTTCGCCGGCCCGCGCGGCTTCCACCGCCGCGTTGAGCGCGAGAATGTTGGTCTGGAAAGCGATGCTGTCGATGACCACGATGATCTCGGAGATCTTGCGCGACGCATCGCTGATCTGCTCCATCGTGCTCACCACCTGGCCGACCACCTCGCCGCCTTGCGCGGCGGCCGTGGAGGCGCGGCTCGCCATCCGCGCGGCTGTGTGCGCGGTGTCCGAGTTGTTCTTCACGGCGGCCGTGATCTGCTCCATCGACGCCGCGGTGCGTTCGAGATTGCTGGCCTGCTCTTCGGTGCGCTGGCTCAGGTCCGCGTTGCCCGTCGCGATCTGCGTGGAGCCAATGGCGATCGAAGTCGATGAGGCCCGCACGCGGCGCACGAGGGTGTTCATCGACGCAACGAAGCGGTTGAACGCGTCGGCGAGCTGCCCGATCTCGTCGGTGCTGTCGACTTTCATGTGGCGGGTGAGGTCGCCCTGGCCGCTCGCGATTTCCGCGAGCAGCGTGGCTGCGCGGCGCACCGGTGCGGCGATGGCGCGGCCCACCAGCAGGATCACCGCGAGCGCTCCGGCAAGGCCCACGACGGCGGCGATGAGCGTCGCCGTGCGGATCGCGCGCTCGAACGGCCCGAGCATTTCGGCCTGGGGCACCTCGACCACGACATAGGCATCGAGCTGCGGAACGAACGAGGTGGCGATGAATCGCGGCCCGCCCGGCGGCGTGTAGGTCATGAAAGTGTAGCGCTTGCCGGCCAGCAGCGTGGACGTGGCGTTCGCGGGCATGCCGGGCAGGTCCTTGAGGAAGTGCTTGCCGTCGACCATCGCGGTGTCGCGATGAATCATGATCGCTCCGTCCGGATGCACGAGATACGCGAATCCCGTCTCGCCAATCTTGTAGTTCGCGATGCTGGCGGCAAGCGCATCCACGGAGAGCGCCATCGCCGCCACGCCGGTCGGGCCGTTGGCGCCTTCCACGCGCGCGTTGATGAACATGGTGTAGGTGCCGAGACTGACGTCGCGGTCCATGCTCACCTCATAGGGCTTGCCGGTGGCGAGAAAGGTCTGGAGCCACTGATCGTGATCGCCCAGCTTGCGCTGCAGGCCGGCTTCGGTGAAGTAGTTGCCGCTCTTTGTGGACGCCCATTGCACGCTGACGGCTTTCTGCTCCGTCTTCACGTTCTGCGCGAGACGCATCCACGTGGCGGTGCCGGCGTCGGGTTCGCCATCGGCTTCCCACTGCTGGAGAAAGGGATCGGTCGCCATGGCGCGCGCCGCGGTGATCGGCCCCGCGAGCTGGCGCTCGACGTCGGAGCGAATGCCGTTCACGGCCGTAGGCAACTCGTCTTGCACGACGCGCTCGTGCACCGTGTCGCCGATCAGCCAGATGCTCAACCCGCTCGAAATTCCAATGAAAATCAGCAGGCAGGTCGTCATGCTCAGAACCAGCTTGTTCTGAATGGAAAGCTTGCGCCAGATAGACATAAGGGGCTCTCGGCAACGTTAAAACGGGGGTCCGTTAAACGTTATCGGTCGATTCGGCGAGAACTTGATGCGGCGGCTTGTATACGCGGTATACGGGCAGCGCACCGGTTATGGACGCGGCGCGCACCGCGCGCGGTATAGTCGAAAATCGTCCGATGAATGCCCGACGATCGCCCGGCGCGTTTCGTCTCAGGCCCGCGAATTGGGCCAGCACGCACCGGAGCCACACAAACGCAGCACCGCAAGGGAGCGCCATGACCGCAAACGACAGGAAACGCATGAGGACTGCATGCATCGGCACATTGCTGCTCGCGACGGTTTCGTCATTTACCACGAGAGCATCCGCAGATGTTCAGTCATGCCAACCAGATCAACTCGAATTGAGCCTCGCAGATGGCGGTGGCGACTTCAACGGCATGTCTCATAGCGGCACCTATGTGGTGTTGCGCAACCTCGGCGCAACCGCGTGCCGTGTGCCCGCGCGCCCGGACCTGACCTTGCTCGACGCGCGCGAGGAGCCACTGCGAGCGTCGTTGCAGCCGATACGCGGCATGCATCCGGGGCCGGTGCTGCTGCCCGTCGAGATTCCCGCGCAGGCGAGCGTGCGCGCGAGCCTGCGCTGGGTGACGGGCGAAGTCTTCGATAACACGCAGTGCATCGATCCGGCTTTTCTCAGGATCGGCATTGGCGAGGGCACGCTGACGACGCGTTTTCGCGGCCATCTGTGCGGTTCGCGTGCCGAGGGGCCGCTTTATCAGTGGGCGCCGTTCCAGCCGCTCGATACGACCAGGCCGACCCAGCCCGACTGAGTCCCGCCCGGCTAATGCGCGTTGCCGTCGTGAGCCTGCGCGTCCTTGAGCCGCTTGCGGTGCGCGGCCACCTTCGCCCGATTGCCGCAGATCGCCATGCTGCACCAGCGCCGCGCATGGCCGCGCGTGTGGTCTACGAAAAGCAGCGTGCAGCGCGGGCCCTCGCAAGCCTTCACGTGTGTGAAGTCCTCGTCGCACACCAGCTTCGCCAGCGCTTCGGCAATCGGCATCAATAAGGACTCCGGCGTTTTGTAGCGGCGCTTTGCGCGCAATTCGAACGATGACTCGCTGCCGGAGGCGTGGGCTACGAGCTCGCCGTAATGCTCGTCGCGTTCGAGCAGGCGGTTCAGCGGTTCGAGTTCGCGCAGATCCACAGCGCGCAGCGGCCGGCCTTTGCGTTCGCGCACGAATGCCCTGAACCACTCGCGCAGCGTGCGGGCTTGTTCGGCAACCGCGTCGATGTCGGCCCGCGCGAACTGCGCGCGCAAGGCCGCCAGCGCCTCGCGCGGCACCATCCGCGCCTGCTCCAGCCAGTGGAGCAAGCCCTCCCCATCGCTGATCCAGTCGACCGGTTCATCCACCGGCGTGGCGACTGAATTCAGGAAGTCGAGGCTAGGTGCATCGGCCACGAAGATCGCGGGGAGCGGTTGGTAGTCCATTTCGTGTGATGAATCTGCGTTGATGGTCAAGAAATCGTAACCATTAAAAAACGCCTTGACAAGTTACATGGCTGGTTTGTAACCTTTAAATCATGTCCTTAGGGGTTACTAAAGCTTGTTCGTATCGATCCGCGTAACCGCATTGATTCCCGTGGAGGAACCTCATGAGCACCATCGCCTTTCGTCACGCCGACGTGGACGGCTTTCGCGTCTTCTACCGTGAAGCTGGCCGCGCCGGCGCCCCGAAGCTCTTGCTGCTGCATGGCTTTCCGAGCTCGGGCCACATGTTTCGCGATCTGATTCCGAAGCTGGCCGAACGCTTTCATATCGTCGCGCCGGATCTGCCGGGGTTCGGGCAGTCGGACATGCCTGCGCGCGAGCGCTTCACCTATAGCTTCGAGAACATCGCCACGGTCATCGACCGCTTCACGGAAGTGATCGGCTTCGGTCGCTTTGCCGTTTATGTCTTCGATTACGGCGCGCCAACGGGTTTTCGGCTCGCGCTCAAGCATCCCGAACGAATCGCGGCGATCATTTCGCAGAACGGCAACGCCTATGAAGAAGGCCTGAGCGACGGCTGGAACCCGATCCGCGCGTATTGGCAGGATGCATCGCCAGCGAATCGCGAAGCGCTGCGCGCGATGCTCACCTACGAGACCACGGTGTGGCAATACACGCATGGCGTAATCGATACGGAGTCCATATCGCCCGACGGCTACACGCTCGACGCGCATTATCTCGAACGGCCGGGTGCGAGCGAGATTCAGCTCGATCTCTTTCGCGACTACCGGAACAACGTAGCGCTGTATCCGGCCTTCCAGGACTACTTCCGCACGCACCGGCCGCCGTTTCTTGCGGTGTGGGGCAAGAACGATCCGTTCTTTCTGCCTGCGGGCGCAGAGGCGTTCAAGCGCGACATGCCGGACGCCGTGGTGCGCTTCTTCGATACGGGCCATTTCGCGCTGGAGACGCATGCGGCGGAAATCGCCGAAGCCATCTCTGAGTTCCTGATTCGCCGATAACCCCAGGCGACCCAACGGCGTGCGCCGTTCGCCGTTGCGAGCCTGATTTGCGAACTTTATTCCGCGACTCACGAGGAGCAGCATCATGGTTAGCCGGGTTGCAATCGTCACGGGCGCGAGCCAGGGTATCGGACGCGCGACGGCCATTCGTCTCGCGCGGGACTTCGACGCGCTCGCGCTGGTCGCGCGCAGCCGCGAGCATCTCGAAGAGACGGCCGCGGCGGTGACCGAGGCAGGCGCGCAGGCGCTCGTCATCGACGTCGATCTTGCGCGGCCCGAAGTTGCGCCGCGGGTGGTCGCCCAGACCCTCGCGGCGTATGGCCGGATCGATGCGCTGCTCAATATTGCCGGCGCGGTGCCGCAAATCGACGTCTTCGAGATGACCGACGACGAGTGGGAGCGCGGCCTCGCATTGAAGCTGCACGGCGCGCGTCACCTGACGATAGCGGCATGGCCGTCGCTGAAGTCGAGCGGGGGCTCGGTGGTGCTGATGTCCGGCAACTCCGCGCTGTTCCCGAAGGCGCCGTATGCGGCGGTGGGCACCGTCAACGCGGCCATCGTGGCGCTCGCCAAGGCGTTCTCGGATCGCGGCATTGCCGACGGCGTGCAGGTCAACAGCGTGCTGCCCGGTCCGGTGATGACGGGCCGCCGCCAGTCGTATCTGGAGCACTGGGCGCCGCTGCACGACATGAGCGTGGCAGAAGCGACGGCACGCTTTCCCGCCGAGGCGGGCATCGCGCGCTATGGCACACCGGAGGAAATCGCCGAGCTCATGGCGTTCGTCGTGTCCCCCGCCGCGCACTGGATGACGGGCACGACGCTCAGGATGGACGGCGGTGAAGTGAAGTCGGTTTGAGAATGCCGCGCTGCGCGCCTTCGCGTCCCAAGGGCAACGCGCGCGAGGCATGCGCGCCCTACACCACGGCGAACTCGATCCTGTCCCGACCCGCGCGCTTGGCGTCGTAGAGCATCTTGTCCGCGCGCAGATACATGTCCCACGGGCTCGCCTGCGCTTCGGGATTGCACGCTTCGTTGCCGCGCCATGCCACGCCGCAGCTGATCGTGAGCGCCCGCCTCGCGATCTCGCGTTGCGGCAGCAGCAGCGCCTTCACGGCGCGCTGCATGCGCTGCACGACGCGCAGCGCCCCGGCTGCGGAGTCCGTGAAGAGCAGCACGCAGAATTCGTCGCCGCCCAGCCGGAAGAGGTGATCGTCCCCGGCGCGCAGGCATCGCATGACCGCTCTCGCGACGGCGCGCAGGACCTGGTCGCCGGCGCTATGGCCGTAGGTGTCGTTGAAAGCCTTGAAGTTGTCGATATCGAATACGCAGAGTGCGGCGGCACGCGTGGGCTCGCGCAGGCGCGCGTCGCTCGCCAGCGCCGTTTCGAGATGGCGGCGGTTATACGCGCCCGTCAGCGAATCGGTAATGGACAATTGCGCGAGCACCGAATTTTCGGCTTCCAGCTCGCGAATGCGCCGGATCAGGCGCAGGCGCTCGGTGCGTGCGAGCAGCCGCGACGGCTCGCGAATGGCGCGAGCCTTGCGGCTGCGCATTGGCGGGGAATGCGATCTGGCGCGCGCGGCATAGCTCGCGCGCCTTGGCAGGGCGTTGTTGTTGGACATGTGGTCTCGGCATGTGGTGTTCAGCCTGGTTCGGCCATCCGGCCAGCCCTGTTGTCACAGCGAGGCGTTGGCGGACGATCCGTCTTTTATCTCATTATGTGTCGGTAATTCGTCGGCTACTGTCAGACATTGTTAATCTCGCGTTGACGATAACCCGAGACCCGGCCTGAATTTGCCCCAGCCCGCCCGCCGCCCGAATTCACATTGGTATCTCGGAGGTGAGCTTGATTTTCTGCATCGGAATATCGGTTTTCACGCTCTGCACGCCGGGAATGCGGGTGAGGTATTCCATCTGGAAGCGCCGGTATTCGTCGAGATCGGCGGCCACGATACGCAGCAGGAAATCGCAGTCGCCGGCCATCAGATGGCATTCGACCACGTCGGGGAATTGGCGCACGGCCTCGGCGAAGCGGTCCACCGTCTGGGCGTCCTGGCCCTTGAGCCAGACGCGCGCGAACACGGTTAGCGCCTTGCCGACCTTGGCCGGATTGAGCACGGCCACGTACTTCTCGATCACGCCCGCTTCCTCGAGCAGACGCACGCGCCGTAGGCACGGCGAGGGCGAAAGACCGACCTGCTGAGCGAGATCGACATTCTGCAAGCGCCCGTCGCGCTGCAGCGCGTTGAGGATGCGCCGATCGATGGCATCGAGCTTCACCTGGTGTTCCATGTCGATTTTTTGCGAGTTGTTGGCACTGAATGCCAAATTCTCTTGCGCGGATGGCGAGAACGCAACCCGATTCGAACGCATTCGGCAGAAAATATCGCTCCTTTGCAGGAGTGATAAAGTCAATGAGCAGTATCCCTGGCCAGACCGCCGGAACGCGGCAATCGTATGACTCGACGGAACTCGCGCGCGGCATGCGCGCGGCGCTGCCCGTCATGATGGGCTTCATCCCGTTCGCGCTGGTCCTTGGCGCGCAGGCCACCCAAAAGGGCCTGAGCCCGCTCGAGGTGCCGATGATGACGGGCATGAACTTCGGCGGCGGATCGGAGTTCGCGGCGATCCGTTTGTGGACGTCGCCGCCGCATATCGCGCTGATCGTGGCGATGTCGTTTCTCGTGAATGCGCGCCATATCCTGATGGGTGCGGCGTTCGCGCCGTACATCCGGCACGTGCCGCTGCGCCGCGCGCTGGCTTCGCTTTTCCTGATGTGCGACGAAAGCTGGGCGCTGGCGATGGCCGACGCGAAGGCGCGCGGCTCGGATCGCGTCAGCATGGCGTATTACCTGGGCGTCGCGATCAATCTGTGGCTTACGTGGATCTCGTTCACGGCGCTGGGCGCAGTGTTCGGTCCAGTGCTGGGCGATGTGCAGCAGTACGGCTTCGACATGGCGTTTACGGCCGTTTTTCTGGTGCTGCTCAAAGGCATGTGGAAGGGTGCGCGCGCGAGCCTGCCCTGGTTCGTGAGCCTCGCGGTGGCGGCCGTGACCTACCTGCTGGCACCGGGCGCCTGGTACGTGGCGGCGGGTGCGTGCGCCGGGCTGGCGGCCGCCGTGCTGATGGAGCCGCGCAATGCTTGATTCCACCACAGCCGCGACCGTTGCGACCATCGTGCTGATGGCCGCCTCGACCTACCTCACGCGCATCCTCGGCTACGTGGTGCTGCGCGATCGAACGCTCAGTCCGCGCATGCGCGCCGTGATGGAAAACGTGCCGGGCTGCGTGCTGATCTCGGTGATCGCGCCGGCCTTCGTGTCGCGCCATCCCGCGGATCTGCTGGCGCTCGCGATTACACTGTTTGCTGCGACGCGGTTCTCGCTGCTGCCGACGGTGATCGTCGGCGTTGCATCGGCGGGCATACTGCGGCATCTGATCGGATAAACCATCGACAACTGAACGAGCATGAGCGAGACGCAAGCCAGGACGCAGAACCCGCGGAATCCGCAGGACCACTGGATCGAAACCGCAACGGGCCGGCTGTTTGCACGTAGCTGGGAGCCCGATGCCCCGGGTGATCCATCGCCGGACGCGACGCATGAAGCGGGCATGCGCCGCGCGCCGATCGTTCTGCTGCACGACTCGCTGGGCTGCGTCGCGCTATGGGGCGCATTCCCGCAGACGCTTGCGCGCGCAACCAACCGGCGGGTGATTGCCTACGACCGTGCCGGCTTTGGCGCCTCCGGCGCGCGCACGGACCGGCTTTCGCCCGAGTTCGTGCGGGACGAAGCTCAGCGGTTCTTTCCGGCGCTGTGCGAGCAGATGGGGATCGAGCGCTTCGTCGCGTTCGGCCATAGCGTGGGCGGCGGCATGGCGATCGAGTGCGCCGCGCAGCACGCGCAGCGTTGCGTGGCGCTCGTGACCGAGGCGGCGCAGACCTTCGCGGAAGACCGCACGCTGGCGGGCATCCGCGTGGCGCGCGAGCAGTTTCGCGATCCCGCGCAGTTTGCCCGTCTGGCGCGCTACCACGGGGAGAAGACGCAATGGGTGCTCGATGCGTGGATCGAGACATGGCTCTCGCCCGAGTTCGCCGACTGGTCGCTCGATGCGGTGCTGCCGCGCGTGCAGTGCGCAACGCTCGCGATCCACGGCAGCCTGGACGAGTACGGCACGCGCGTGCATCCCGAGACGATCGCGGCGCGCGTGAGCGGCCCGGCACGCGCGGCGATCATGGAAGGCGTGCGCCACGTTCCGCACCGCGAGCAGGAAGCGCAGGTGGCGGCGATGGTGGCGGAATTCCTGCATGAGGTCGACGGCTGATATTTTTTTCGACGAAGGTCTTCAAAAACCGGCAACGAGTCGATACAATCCCGTTCCTCTTGCTC
>DATEJU010000373.1:0-13892 GCA_035277805.1 Paraburkholderia sp.
ATCCCGCCCGACGATTACGTACCGCTCAGCGCTGACGACGCTTATTTCGCGGCCCCCGACGATAGTTTCGCGCCTGCATACGAGAGCGAGTCCGCTGCGCCGCGCGCCGCCGCTCAGTCCGCGGCCCCGTCCGCGGCCGTGGTCGACGTGAGCAAGCTGCCGCCGGGCATCCCGCTCGACGCCATCGGCTTCACGGGCGACTGGCCCGCGCTCGCCGCAAAGCTGCCGCTCAAGGGCATCTCGTATCAGCTCGCGTTCAACAGCGAACTCACCGCGCTCGAAGGCGGCGTGCTCAAGCTAAGCGTGCCGGTGCCACAGTACGCGGAGGCCTCGCAGGTCGCCAAGCTCAAGGCGGCGCTGGCCGAAAGCCTCGGCAAACCCGTGGAAGTCGACGTCACCGTCGGGCCTGCGCGCCGCACGGCGGCAGCGCTCGACGCCGCAGCGCGCGCCGAGCGCCAGCGCGACGCCGAGCGCGAAATTGGCGCCGATCCTTTCGTGCAGCAACTGATTCGCGACTTCGGCGCGAGCATCGTGCCGGGCTCGATCCGGCCGATCGTGCCCGAGGCCGTGCCGGGCGGCAGCCAGGCCGCCCATTGAATTGCGCCACGTGGCGCGCGAGGCGCCGCGTGTGCGGTCGAATCACATATGAATCACACGATCCAGAAGGAGCAGTGAAATGTTGAAAGGTCAACTCGCAGGGCTCATGAAGCAAGCCCAGCAGATGCAGGAAAACATGAAGAAGATGCAGGAGCAGCTTGCCCAGATCGAAGTCGAGGGTCAGGCGGGCGCCGGTCTCGTCAAGGTGACGATGACGTGCCGCAATGACGTGCGCCGCGTGTCGATCGACCCGAGCCTGCTCACCGACGACAAGGACATGCTCGAAGACCTCGTCGCCGCCGCGTTCAACGACGCCGTGCGCAAGGCCGAAGCCACGTCGCAGGAAAAGATGGGCGGCATGACCGCCGGTCTGCCGCTGCCGCCGGGCTTCAAGATGCCGTTCTAACGCGGGCGTCGCGCGGCCCGGTGGCTGCGCGCAGCCTCACGCGCGGCGGTCTTTGCGGCTGCCGCGCACGTATCCGTTGTCAAGCGCGCCAAAGCACGCCGCTGGTGCGCGCGTGTATTGCTCTTTCGCCCACATCCGGCCGCGTGCCGTCACGTTCGACCATGCATTGCCACGCTGAATCCGCATGAAACAACCTTCCGCCCTGGCGGCGCT
The DNA here is from genome assembly GCA_035277805.1 of Paraburkholderia sp. Classification (GTDB taxonomy): domain Bacteria; phylum Pseudomonadota; class Gammaproteobacteria; order Burkholderiales; family Burkholderiaceae; genus Paraburkholderia. The sequence goes on from DATEJU010000373.1 coordinate 1,217, forward strand.
CGTCGAGGCGCTGCGCGTGTTGCCCGGCGTCGGGCCGAAGTCGGCGCAGCGCATGGCCTATCACCTGATGCAGCACGACCGCGACGGCGCAGAAAAGCTCGGCCGCGCGCTCCTGTTCGCGACCGACCACCTGAAGCATTGCGAGAAGTGCAACACTTTCACCGAAGCTCAGGTATGCGAAACATGTCTCGACGAGGAGCGCGATCCCACGCTCCTGTGCGTCGTGGAGACGCCCGCCGACCAGATCATGCTCGAGCAGACCATGACGTATCGCGGCCTGTATTTCGTGCTGATGGGCCATCTGAGTCCGCTCGACGGCATCGGCCCGAAAGAGATTCATTTCGACCGCCTCGTGAAGCGCGCCTCGGACGGCGTCGTCAAGGAAGTCGTGCTCGCAACCAACTTCACGAATGAGGGCGAGGCGACCGCGCATTACCTCGGCCAGACGCTCAAGGCGCGCGGCCTGACCGTCACGCGCCTTGCGCGCGGCGTGCCGGTGGGCGGCGAGCTGGAATACGTCGACGCGGGCACCATCGCGCGCGCGATGCTCGATCGGCGCTCGATGTAGCGCCGCGCTGCCGTAAGGCGATGCACCACGTGCGACACGCGAGACGCGCACCTTGCGCACCGCTTCGAAGAACATGAAAGGAGACCCATGAACGCAGCCCCTTTCCCTGAATCCGGCACGAAAAACACAACGGCAAACGAAACGGCAAACGCAGCGACGAGCGCCGAAAAAAGCGCCGGCCCGCTCGCGGGCGTGAAAGTGCTCGAGCTCGGCACGCTGATCGCGGGCCCGTTCGCGGCGCGCTTTCTCGGCGAATTTGGCGCCGAGGTCATCAAGATCGAAGACCCCAAGGGCGGCGACCCGCTGCGCAAGTGGCGCAAGCTCTATCCCGAAGTGGGCGGCACCTCGCTCTGGTGGGCGGTGCAGGCGCGCAACAAGAAGTCGGTGACGGTCAATCTCAAGGCCGAAGAGGGCAAGGAGATCGTGCGCCGGCTCGCGAAAGAGGCCGACATTGTCATCGAAAACTTCCGGCCCGGCCTGCTCGAAAAGCTCGGGCTCGGCTACGACGTGCTCTCGAAGGAGAACCCCGGGCTCGTGATGGTGCGGCTCTCGGGCTATGGCCAGACCGGTCCGTATCGCGACCGCCCGGGCTTCGGTGCGATTGCCGAGTCGATGGGCGGCCTGCGCCACATTACCGGCTATCCCGAGCTGCCGCCGCCGCGCATCGGCATCTCGATCGGCGATTCGATTGCGGCGCTGCATGGCGTGATCGGCGCGATGATGGCGCTCCATCATCGCAACATGAACGGCGGCAGCGGCCAGATCGTCGACGTCGCGCTCTACGAGGCCGTGTTCAACATGATGGAGAGCGTGGTGCCCGAGTACGGCGTGTACGGCATGGTGCGCGAGCGCACCGGCGCGTCGCTGCCGGGCATCGTGCCGTCGAACACCTATCCGTGCCGTGACGGCAGCATCGTGATCGGCGGCAACAGCGATCCGATCTTCAAGCGGCTCATGACGGCGATCGAGCGCGACGATCTCGCGAACGATCCCGGCCTCGCGCACAATGACGGCCGCGTGCCGCGCACGGCGGAGATCGATGGCGCTATCGCGGCGTGGCTATCGACGCGCACCATCGACGAGGCGCTCGAGGTGCTCAATGCCGCCGACGTGCCGGTGGGCCGCATCTACACGGTGGCCGACATGTTCACCGACCCGCAGTTCGCCGCGCGCCAGATGATCCAGCAGTTTCGCTGGCAGAAGAAGGACGCGCAGTCGGGCGAGGGCGTCGATATTGCGTTGCCGGCGGTCACGCCCAAGCTCTCGGCGACGCCCGGCGACACGCGCTGGCTCGGCCCCGAACTGGGCGAGCATACCGACGAAGTCCTGCAGTCGCTCGGTTACGATGCGGACCGCATTGCACAGTTGCACGCGCAACAAATCGTTTAGCGGCGCGCGCATCGTCGTGGCTGAAAATGTAAAAGGCCCGCACGCTGCGAGCCTTTTACATTCCTGCGCGCGTGAGACGCCGCTCAGGGCTCGATCACGATCTTGCCCGTCACCTTGCGCGAGGCCATGTCCTTGAGCGCCTGCGGGGCATCGGCGAGCTTGTAGCGCTTCGAGACATAGGGCTTGAGCTTGCCTTCGCCGATCCAGCCCACCATCTGCGCGAACGCCGCCGCGTTGTGTTGCGGCTCGCGGCGCGCGAAATCGCCCCAGAACACGCCGACGATGCTTGCACCCTTGAGCAGCGTGAGGTTCAGCGGCAGCTTTGGAATTTCGCCGTTGGCGAAGCCGACCACGAGATAGCGCCCGCGCCAGCCGATGCTGCGAAACGCCGGTTCCGCATAGACGCCGCCGACCGGGTCGTAGATCACGTCGGGACCCTTGCTGTCGGTGAGCGCCTTGATGCGCTCGCGCAGGTCCTCGGTGCTGTAGTTGATGGTGGCGTCGGCGCCGAAACGGCGGCAGACCTCGAGCTTTTCGTCGCTCGATGCCGCCGCGATCACGCGTGCGCCGAGCACCTTGCCGATCTCCACCGCTGCCAGACCCACGCCGCCCGCCGCGCCGAGCACGAGCATTGTCTCACCGGCACGCAGTGCGGCGCGGTCGACCACGGCGTGATGCGAGGTGCCGTAAGCGAGCGTGAAGGCGGCCGACGTCGCGAAGTCGGCGCCTTCGGGGAGCGCCACGCACGCGGCGGCATCGGCAAGCACCTGCTCCGCGAACCCGCCGTTGCCCACATAGGCGACCACGCGCGTGCCGGGCGCGAGCTTCACGCCGTCACCGGCGGCGCGCACGATGCCCGCGACTTCCGCGCCGGGCGTGAAGGGCAGCGGCGGCTTGACCTGATACTTGTTCTCGATGATCAGGACGTCCGGAAAATTGACTGCGGCCGCCTTCACGTCGATCACCACCTGGCCCACGCCGGGCACGAGATCGGGCAGGTCTTCGAGGGTGAGCGTCTCGGGCGGGCCGTACTGGTTGCAGCGGATTGCGCGCATTGTGTCTCCTGTTTTCTGGGTACGTCGGTCATGGATCCCGCACAGCATCACAGTGTACGGCAATCCGGCGATATGCGAACGATCGTGCGTTTATTTTTGCGAGTGCTGCAGCAATCCGGCGCGTATCTCGCCAGAAACGCGTGCGGCAAGCGTAGGCAAAGGGTACGAAAACGACGCGAAAGGCGGTGTGAAAGGCGGTGTGCGCGAGATTCCCCGTGCACGTCGGAATACGCCGCAGTTCGGGACGTGCGCGGCGGCGCGGCGTGCACCGGGCTGTCGTTCGCCTGCCTTCTTTCCTCGGTTACAATCGGCGGATGCGAATACTACTCAGCAACGACGACGGTTATCTCGCCCCAGGCCTTGCCGCGCTCTACGAAGCGCTCAAGCCGCTCGGCGAGGTCACGGTGATGGCGCCCGAGCAGAACTGCAGCGCCGCTTCGAACTCGCTCACGCTGTGGCGCCCGCTCTCGGTGCTGCGCTCGGCGAGCACGGGGTTTTACTACGTCAACGGCACGCCCACCGACTCGGTGCATATCGCGCTCACGGGCATGCTCGATCACAAGCCCGATCTCGTGGTGTCCGGCATCAACAATGGCCAGAACATGGGCGAGGACACGTTGTATTCGGGCACGGTCGCCGCAGCCACGGAAGGCATCATGTTCGGCGTGCCGGCCATCGCGTTCTCGCTCGTCGACAAGGACTGGGTGCACCTCGACTCCGCCGCGCGCGTGGCAGCCGACATCGTCGCGCATTACCTCGCGCATCCGCTGCCGGGCAACCCGCTGCTGAACGTCAACATTCCGAATCTGCCATACGACGAACTGGGCGAATGGCGCGTCACGCGCCTCGGCAAACGCCATCCCTCGCAGCCCGTGATCCGCCAGACCAATCCGCGCGGCGAGCCGATCTACTGGATCGGCCCCTCCGGCAGCGCGCGCGACGCGAGCGAGGGTACGGACTTTCATGCGGTGGCGCACGGCCACGTGTCGATCACGCCGCTGCAACTCGACCTGACTCATACGCAGATGTTGCCAGCGACGCACGATTGGGTGCGTCAGGGTGGCAGCGCTTCATGACGGGCGAGCGCACGAAGCGTTTTCCGCTCGGCCTCGCAGATCTCGTGCGTGAGCCGCGACGCCATGACGGCCAGGATCGTCACGACGGTCGTCTGGGCGAGGCGCGTGCGCCGCTTGGGCGCGCGGGCCAGCCCGGTGCCACGAAGCGGGTGGTCAATCCTGTAGCGAAAGCCGCGCCGGCAAAAGGCGCGGGCGTGAAAGGGGTGACGCGCGTGCAAGGCTCGCCGCTGCCCGGCACGCATGCCCCGGCGGGCGGCATTCAGGCCGCCAAAGCGCCCGGCGCGCTGCACGCAGCGGCGTCGCCCGCGCGCAAGTCCGAGGCGCGCCGCAGCGAACCCGCGCTGCGCTCCGCGTCGTCCTTTTCCGCTGCTGCAACGCCCGCGCCGAAGAGCGCTCCGCCGAAGGGCGCGCCGCCGAAGGGCGCCCAGGCGAGGCCCGCCGTCAATGCGCGCCCGGGCGTTGCGCCCAGTTCGGGTGCGCCGGGCGTCGCGCTGAACGGCGCGCATGCGCTGACTTCGGAACGGGTTCGCGAACGCATGGTCGAACGCCTGCGTGCGAATGGCATTGCCGATCCGCGTGTGCTCCAGGCGCTCGCGGGTGTGCCGCGCCACATGTTCGTCGACCCCGGCCTCGCGACCCAGGCCTACGAAGATGCGGCGTTGCCGATCGGCCATCACCAGACCATCTCGAAGCCTTCTGTCGTCGCCCGCATGCTCGAACTCGCGGGCGCGGGCCGTAACCTCGAGCGCGTGCTCGAAATTGGCACGGGCTGCGGCTACCAGGCCGCCGTGCTGAGCCGGATTGCACGCGACGTGTATTCGATTGAACGCATCAAGCCGTTATACGAGCGCGCGAAGACGAACCTGCGCCCGCTGCGCATCCCGAACATCCGTTTGCACTACGGCGACGGACGGCTCGGCTTGCCGTCGGCGGCGCCGTTCGACGCGGTTCTGATCGCGGCGGCCGGCTTCGACGTGCCACAGGCGCTGCTCGAGCAGCTCGCCATCGGCGGACGGCTCGTCGCGCCGGTCGCGGAGCAGGGCGAGGCCACCCAGGTGCTCACGCTCGTCGAGCGCACGGGGCCTGCGCAGTGGCGGGAGTCGAGGCTTGATCGCGTTTTCTTTGTCCCCTTAAAATCCGGAGTGATTTGAAACCGATGAGTATGTTGCGCGCGATGCAAAGAAAACGCTTGAATATCGACCTGACCGCGGCCCGTAACGGTGCCTCGGTCATCGCGCTCTGCCTGCTGACGGCCTGCGCGACGCGCCTCGACAATGCACCTGTCGTGGACCGCACCGCGCCGCTCGGGACTGCGGGCGCACAGCCACCCGTGCCGCTCGGGCCGCCGCCTCCGGGATACTACCGGGTGAAGCCGGGCGACACTCTCTATAGGATTGCGCTCGAAAACGGTCAGAGCTTCCGCGATGTCGCCGCGTGGAACAACCTCACCAATCCGAATCAGATCGAGGTGGATCAGTTGCTGCGCGTGGTGCCGCCGGGTGCGAGCAATGGTGTCGCAAGCACGCCGGGCGTCGTCGCCGCGCCGGTGCCGGGCGTGGCAGCGCCGGGCTCGCAGGCCGCGATGCCGCCGATGTACGGTTCGGGCGCGAGTGCGACGTCGGCGCCGCCGGTTGCTGCTGTGCCTGCGCCGGCGAACAGCGGCGACATGGCCGCAGCGCCCGGCAGCATTGCGCTCGCATGGCCGGTGCGCGGCCCGGTGCTCAACAGCTTCGACGATTCGAAGAACAAGGGCATCAATATCGGCGGCGCAGCCGGCGACCCGATCAAGGCGGCTGCCGATGGGCGGGTGGTTTATGCCGGAAATGGGCTGCGCGGTTACGGCAATCTCATTATCATCAAGCATGACGCGACGTTTTTGACAGCGTACGCACACAACCGGGCTTTGATGGTAAAAGAGGGGGATGCGGTCACGAAGGGTCAGAAAATCGCCGAGATGGGCAATACTGACTCGGACCGCGTGATGCTGCATTTCGAAGTACGCCGCCAGGGCAAGCCCGTCGACCCACTGAAGTACTTGCCGCCGCAATAAAGCGAGCCGACTATGCCGAAATCGAAGCGCCGTCTGCAGCAGTCCGAGTCTGACAGTCAAGCCGCCCAGGTTTCGGTGGAGGACAGCGCTCGGCAGGGCGACGACGAAGAACTCGAGAACACGCGCGAGTTCGACGAGCGCGAGTCCGCCTCTGAAGAGGGCGGCCGCGAAACCGAAGAAGCCGCGGAAACGCCGTCCGACGCAGACGACTTTCGCGCGCTCCTGCAGGCCGAGCTCACAGCCGACACCATTCAGCATTATCTGAACCGGATCAGCGTGAAGCCGCTGCTCACCGTCGAGGAAGAGCAGCGTTATTCGCGCCTCGCCAAGGCCGGAGAGTTCGAGGCACGGCAAGTGATGATCGAGCGCAATCTGCGTCTCGTCGTCAGCATTGCGAAGGGCTATCTGAATCGTGGCGTGCCGCTGCTCGACCTGATCGAAGAAGGCAACCTCGGCCTGATGCACGCGATCGAGAAGTTCGATCCCACGCGCGGCTTCCGCTTTTCGACCTATGCCACCTGGTGGATCCGCCAGAGCATCGAGCGCGCGATCATGAATCAGGCGCGCACGGTGCGTCTGCCCGTGCACGTGATCCGCGAGCTCAATCAGGTGCTGCGCGCCAAGCGCCATCTGGAGAAGAATTCGCTGAACGCCGACTCGGCTTCCGACCGGCGCGACGCGAGCATCGACGACATCGCCTATCTCACGGGCAAGACCACCGAGGAGGTCACCGACATCCTCGCGCTCAATGAGCACACGGCGTCGCTCGATGCGCCGCTCGATCTCGATCCGGCGAGCAGTCTGCTCGATCTGCTCTCGGACGACCAGAGCCAGTCGCCCGACGCCGAAGTGCAGCACCGGGAGCTTGAGACGCTCACGCGCGCCTGGCTCGGCCGGCTTTCGGACAAGCACCGCCACGTCATCGAACGGCGCTTTGGACTGAACCATATCGAACCCGCCACGCTCGAAGAGCTGGCCGACGAAATGGGCCTCACCCGCGAGCGCGTGCGGCAGATCCAGCAGGAAGCGCTGGTGCGCCTCAAGCGCTTTTTCGCCTCGAACGGCGTGCGCAAGGACGCCGTCCTATAAAACCTTGCTGCTCATCTCGCAGTCCACCTGAATGACAGTTCCTGTACTTGTATTCGACGTCGAGACGATTCCCGATGTCGACGGCATTCGCCGTCTCGAAGACTTGCCCGCCTCGCTCACCGACGCCGAAGTGGCCGAGCACGCGTTCGCCGCGCGCCGCGAGAAAACCGGCAGCGATTTCCTGCCGCATCACCTGCAGCGCGTGGCCGCGATCTCATGCGTGTTCCGCGATGGCCAGGGTTTTCGGGTGCGCTCGCTCGGCACGCCCGAGGACAGCGAGGCGAAGCTGATCGACTCGTTCTATCGCACCATCGAGAAGTACACGCCACAACTCGTCTCGTGGAACGGCGGTGGCTTCGACCTGCCGGTGCTGCACTATCGGGCCCTGGTGCATGGCATCCGTGCCGTGCGCTACTGGGAAATGGGCGAAGAGGACCGCGACTTCAAGTGGAACAACTACATCAGCCGCTACCACTCGCGCCACACCGACCTGATGGACCTGCTCGCGATGTATCAGCCGCGCGCCAACGCGCCGCTCGATGCGCTCGCGAAGCTGTGCGGCTTTCCGGGCAAGCTCGGGATGGACGGCGGCCAGGTGTGGACTGCATTCCAGCAGGGCCGTATCGAGGAAATCCGCAACTATTGCGAAACTGACGTCGTCAACACGTATCTGCTCTATTGCCGCTTTCAGATGATGCGTGGTGGCTTCACCGAGCGCGAATACGACGATGAAATCGAGTTCGTGAAGCAGTCGCTCGCGGCCGAGCCCGCGTCGCACTGGAAGGGATATCTGGAAGCGTTCGGCAAGTGAGCGCGCGAGCGGGGCGGCGCCCGAGCCCGCTCGCGCGCTTGCGCACACGTGCCGTCAGTCCAGATCCAGCACGATTGGCTGATGATCGGAGGCTTGCGTGGCGCCGTCGATCTCGCAACGCTTGAGCCGTCCGCGCAAATCCTCGGTTACGAACACGAAGTCGCAGGCGAGCGGCCCGTCGGACCATTGCTCCGTATCGTAGACGCCCGCCGTGGGCGGCGGCGTCGCGCCGGGATGCAGCGCCGTCCAGGCATCGACGAACGCCGGACTGCCGGCTAGCGGCTCGAGCATGCGCGTGTAGGCGGCGCTGCCGAAAGCGCTGTTGAAATCTCCGCAGACGATTGCGCTCACCGGCCGCGCGGTTCGTGCGAACGGGCCTTCGGCATTTTCCGCGGGGGCGGGGTGCGCCGCATGGGCGGCGGCTTCCTGCTGCAATTGCCGCAGCGCATCGACCTGCGCGAGCCGCTGGCGCTCGGAATAGAACTCGAGGTGCGTCACCAGCACGCGCAACGCGCCTCCCGACGAGCTCGCGCCGGAGATGTCGAGCGCTGCTTCGAGCGCGACACGCTGCATCGACGGCGCGGCTGGATCGGCGGGCCAGGGCAGCAAATGGCGGAAGACCTGAGCGACGGGCAGGCGCGTGGCGAGCGCATTGCCGAACTGCCGGCGCGGTGCGTGTCCCGTGCCCGGCGTGGCGGCCGGGTTGGCACGTACATCGACACCCAGATCGGCGCCGATCGCCTCGATCACCGTAAAGCCGGGTAGAAGCGCTGCCAGTTCGGCGAACTGATCGTCGCCGGGGCCGCCCGGCAACGCGCGAAATCCGCGAGTGATTTCCTGCAGGCACAGTACGTCGAAGTCGGCGAGGTGGCGTGCCTCGCGCACCGTGCGCACAAGGTCCACGACGCCCGAGGCATCGCGCCCCCACTGCACGTTCCAGCTGACGAGTCTCATGACTGGCTCCGGCTCACGCAACGTTGAGCGGCGGATGGCGCCGGACGCCAGGGCGGCGCCGCGAGCGGCTTATCGGCGCATGACCGCGTAGTCGGATGAATGATAGGCCACGGCCGGCCCGGCTGCCGCGCGCACCGCCGCGAGGTTGCATTTCGCGCGTGCTGTCGCCGCCACGGCACGCTGCCTGAAATACACGGCGAAAGGGATGTCTCCGTATTTCCCGAGCGCATACTGGAAGCATTCGTTGCCGTTCTCGCCCAGCATGCGGTCGGGCGGGCCGATGCGCTTGATGACGTCGTTTTGCGTCATGCCCTGCGCGACGGAGGATATGGTCACGTCCGGTGCGGGAGTCGGCGACGTGCAGGCGCTTGCTCCGAAGATGGCTGCGACAAGCGTCGCATAAAGCAGTTTGTTCATGTCAAACCTGAAGATCATGTTGGGTGCTCCATCTGTACGCCCGCAGCGCGAAACTTCCTATCGGACTTGTCTCAAATCAACGTGCCAGGGAAAAATCCAGCGCGTCTGTGCGTTGATGGCACGACGCAGGGTGCACAGGATGAGATGCGGGCGTGACGCTCAATCGAACAGGAGCCGAGCGACCAGGTAGAGGAGACCGATCATCAATACCGGGCTACCCAGCAAGATTGCCGCGACGAGATATGACTGGCGTCGCGCGGCGGTGCGGCGACGTGGCGCTCCCGGGAAGGGCGAGAGCAAGACGATCGCAGTGCAAAGCATCGCGAGAGGGATCGCAAAACCGGGGGCGGCGATGAATGTGTTCATGGTGTTGGGTCTCGGACGCCGCACCGGGATGATGCGACGCAAGAAACATCGTACTGACGGGGCAGGGCATCGAATATCGAATGAATCCGAAAGCGCATTGGTGCGAATGCCCGGGTTCCGATGGCCGGCCGGAGCGCTCGCGCGCCGGTGCGGATGAACCGCGCCACGGCAAGCGTAGGGAGGGCAACGCTGAATCGACTACAATCTCGCCTTCGCCTGAAAAATTCACCTCACTGTCTGTCAGGAACCCGCTGGTGTCTCAAGCTGCCCCCGACCCTCAAGCCGAAGCCGTCCACGCCGAATCCGCCACCGCTGCGCCCACGCCCATGCCTGGAAAGAAGCTCAGCAAGCGCGAGCGCCGCGCCGAGAAGCGCGCCGCCGTGGAAGCATCGGTTGCTCATGCCCCGATTCTGGAAATCGAGTCCCTCGACATGGAGGCGCGTGGCGTTGGCCGCACGGTCACCGAAACGGGCGAGCCCGGCAAGGTGATCTTCGTCGAGGGCGCGTTGCCGGGCGAGCGCGTCACCTATTTGAGCTACCGCAAGAAGCCGAGCTTCGAGCAGGCCCAGGTCGTGAATGTGCTGCGCGAGAGCGCGATCCGCACGCGGCCGCAGTGTCGGTTCTTCGGCACCTGCGGCGGCTGCTCGATGCAGCACCTGGACGTGCGCGCGCAGATCGCCGTCAAGCAGCGCGTGCTCGAAGACAATCTCATGCATCTCTCGAAGGTTCGCGCGGAAACGATGTTTCGGCCGATTCATGGGCCGTCGTGGGGCTATCGCTATCGCGCGCGTTTGACCGTGCGCAATGTGCCGAAGAAGGGCGGCGTGCTGGTGGGCTTCCACGAACGCAAGAGCAGCTATGTCGCCGACATGACGAGCTGCGAGGTGCTGCCGCCTCATGTGTCGGACATGCTCGTGCCGCTGCGCCGGCTGATCGAGGCGCTGTCGATTCGCGACCGCATGCCGCAGATCGAACTCGCCGTCGGATCGAGTGTGACGGCGCTCGTGCTGCGCATCCTCGAACCGCTCACCGCCGCCGACGAAGATTTGCTGCGCGCCTTCGCCGACGAGCACAACGTGCAGTTCTGGCTGCAGCCCAAGGGCCCGGACACGGTGTTTCCGTTCTATCCGCTCGACAAGGCGCTCGACTATACGCTGCCCGAGTTCGATATCCGCATGCCGTTCAAGCCGACGGATTTCACCCAGGTCAATCATCAGATCAACCGTGTGCTCGTGGGCCGCGCACTGCGCCTGCTCGCGCCCGAGCCGGACGACCGCGTGCTCGACCTGTTCTGCGGCATCGGCAACTTCACGCTGCCGCTCGCGCGGCTCGCGCGCGAGGTGGTGGGCATCGAGGGCAGCGACACGCTGACGGCGCGTGCGCTCGAGAATGCGCGCGCCAACGGCGTGGACGGTCATACGTCATTCGCGTCCCGCAACCTGTTCGAAGTCACCGCCGACGACTTGCGCGCGCTCGGTCACTTCGACAAGTTCCTCGTCGATCCACCGCGCGAAGGCGCTCTTGCGGTGTCGCAGGCGCTGGCCGAGATCGCGCAGAGCGGAGAAGGCCCGTTGCCCAGGCGTATCGTCTACGTGTCGTGCAGCCCGGCGACGCTCGCCCGCGACGCAGGCGTGCTCGTGAACGAAGCGGGCTACCGGCTCAAGGGCGCGGGCGTGGTCAACATGTTCCCGCATACCTCGCACGTCGAATCGATCGCGCTGTTCGAGCGCGACTGAACGAAGACGGCGTGCCTTGCGCGCGCCGCGCTTGCCTTGGCCGCTTGATCTCACCGGATGGCGGCAAAAAAAATCGCCACGGATTTCCGTGGCGATTTTTTTATTGGGCTCATCAGGTTATGGCGGCGATCACCAGATCTGCCACCACGACTTGTTGTCCTTGCCGGGGCGCGCGTGGCCCGTGATGTACGGGCTGTCCGGGAAGGTGGCCGCGAGCACGCGGCGGGTATCGTCGGCCATCTGCGGCTGATTCAGCTTCTGATACGAGAGGATCATGATGTGCAGCGCGTCCTCGATCGCCGGCGCGCTCTTGTAATCCTGAATCGCGAGCTGCGCGCGGTTGATCGCCGCCACATAGGCGCCGCGACGGTAGTAGTAGTCGGCCGCGTGCACTTCGTGCGAGGCGAGCGCGTTCACGATGTAGCGCATGCGCTGCGCCGCGTCCGGTGCGTACTTGCTCTGCGGGTACTTGTCCACGACGACCTTGAACGCGTCATACGACTCGCGCAGCGACTTCGGGTCGCGCTCGCTCATGTCCTGGCCGGAGAAGCGGCCGAACAGACCGAGGTCGTCGTTGAAGTGGATCATGCCCTTCAGGTAGTACGCGTAGGCGATGTCCGGATGATCGGGGTGCAGCTGGATGAAACGGTTGATCGCCTGGTCGGCGGCGTCGTTCTCGTTATCCTTCCAGTTGCAGTAGGCGACGTTGATCTGCGCCTGCTGGGCGAAGTGGCCGAACGGGTCGCGGCCTTCGAGCTGCTCGAAGTATTTCGCGCACTTGCCCCAGTCGCCGCCGGAGAGCGCGTCCTGGGCCTCCGTATATAATTTGTTGTTGTTCCACGCTGCCGTTTCGTCGGTTTTTTGCGGCAGGCCGTGGCAGGCCGCGACCACGGCGAGCGCGGCACCGCAGGCGGCAATGCGAATAACGTTGCCAATCTTGCCGAGCATGTTCGCTCGCGCCGTGCGCGTTGCGTTTCGGGCCACCGCATCTTGGGCCAGTTTCGTAATCGTGTTCAAGGCTCGCATTTATCCAGTCCAGCTACAGGTCCACAGGTGACCCAGACTCAATGACCCGTCGTTCAGTTATTCCGGGGGCCGGCGCTCCCGGCGCCCAAAACAGCATCAGCGATTATAGCCTGGGCGATGAGCCCAATGACGCAGCCTC
>DATEJU010000374.1:0-23345 GCA_035277805.1 Paraburkholderia sp.
CTACTGCAATTTATTGCAGATCCTCAAGCTTGCAGGGCTTGCAGTGCATGGCGTGCCGCGCACGCCGGCCGGCCTCGATCTCGACGTGCTCGAGCAGCAGGTGGCCGCGCACCGGCCCAAGGCGATCTTCGTGAACACGACACTGCAAAATCCCACGGGCGCGACCTACACGATGGCGAATGCGTTTCGCCTGCTGCAGCTTGCCGAGCGCGAGCGCATGTGGGTGGTGGAGGACGATGTGAGCCGCGAGCTCGCGCCGCCCGGCGCGCCGCTGCTGGCCGCGATGGAAGGGCTGCAGCGCGTGCTCTACGTGGGCGGATTCTCGAAGACGGTGACGCCTTCGCTGCGCTGCGGCTACGTGGTTGCCGAGCGCGACGTGCTGCGCGAGCTCGCGCGCGCGAAGATGGCGGTGGGGCTCACGTCGTCGGAGACGATCGAGCGCATCGTCGACAAAGTGCTGCTCGAAGGGCGCTACGCGCGCCACGTCGAGCTCGTCAACGAGCGCCTGAAGGCCGCGCATGCCACGCTCGAGGATCGTCTCGACGCGTTGGGTCTCGAGCCGTTTTGCCGGCCGCGCGCAGGGTTGTTCGTGTGGGTGCGCTTGCCCGTGGAGGCCGCGCGTGCCGGCGCGATTGCCACGGCGGCGCTCGCCGACGGCATCTGGCTTGCGCCCGGCTCCTACTTCCGGACCGACGACGCGGCCAGCGCCTGGTTCCGCTTCAATGCGCCGTATTCGCTCAACGACGCGCTGTGGCGGTTCATCGAGCGGGTCGGCAACGGGGCGTCGTGAAGCGCCGCCTTCTGGCGCGCCACACAAGGTCCACACAAAGCATTAGATGGTTCCGTACAGCGCGCGCGGCCGGTCGCGCAGTGTGCGCGCGAGAATCTGCAGGGCCCGCGCCAGTTGCTCGCGCGAACTCGCGCACGCGAGGTTGATCCGCACGCCGTGCTCGATGGTCGAGCGGTCGACGGCGAACGCCGAAGCGGGCATCGTGCTCACGCCGCGCGCCTGCGCATTGGCGGCGAAGTCGTCGGAGCGCCACGGCTCGGGCACGCGCAGCCAGACGAACATGCACGCAGGGTCGCTGTTGAGCAGCTCCTGCGGCAGCAGTTCGCGCGCGAGCGTCTGACGCGCTTCCAGCTCCACGCGCTGGGCCTCCAGGATGACCTGCGCGGTGCCGTCTTCGATCCAGCGCGTCGTGATGAGCGTCGAGAGCGGCGCGGGCATCCACGCCGTCGTGCGCACGGCCTCGGCGGCTAGTGCGGCGCCGTGCGGCGGCGTCAGCAGATAGCCGATGCGCAGGCCCGGCGCCAGGATCTTCGAGGTGGACGCGATGTGGAAGGTCAGCTCGGGACACAGGCTCGCGATGGTCGGCAGGCGCTTGCGCAGGAGCGGCCCGTAGACGTCGTCTTCGATGATGGCCACGTGATGTCGCCGCGCGACCTCCACGAGCGCGAGCCGGCGTTCGAGGCTCATTGTGACGACGCTCGGGTTCTGCAGATTCGGCACCGTGAAGATGGCCTTGACGCGCATGCGCCGGCACGCGTCCTCCAGATGCTCGGGCAAGAGCCCGTCGGCGTCGCTCGCAATGCCGACGAGTTCGAACTGGAACGCGGGCGCGAGCGCCTTGAGGCCGTAGTAGGTGAGCTTGTCCGAGAGAATCACGCCTTCATGGCCCATCAGACTGCTCAGGACTGCGTAGAGCCCATGCTGCGCGCCGCTCGTGACGACGAGATTCTCCGGCGAAGGCGTGAAGCCCGGCGCGGCAATCCACCTGGCGCCCGCCGCGCGCGCCCATTCCGGGCCTTGAGGCGGTTGGTACTCCTGTGTTTCGGCAAAGCGCGGATCGCGCGCAATGACGGCCATGGTGCGCGCGAGCTGCGTGAGGAATTCGCCGGTCGCGGGGCGGTTGACCGTCAGGTCGATCACGCCGCCCGGGTGCTCGCCCGGCGCCTGCGCGTTGCGCTGCGCGGACGGATGCACGGCCGGCATCGCGCCGCCGGTGACGATCGAGCCGCGCCGCTTGCTCGCGACGATCAGGCCGCGCGCCTGCAGCTCCTTGTAGGCGCGCGAGACGGTCGACACGTTGATGCCCAGTTCGAGCGCCAGATCGCGTTGCGGCGGCAGCCGGCTGCCAGGCGGATAGTGTCCGCTGCGAACCTGCTCCTCGAGATTGCGCGACACCTCGAGGTAGGTGGCCTGACGCCCTTTTGTATGGCTATTGCCGTCAGATTTTGTCTGGTTTTCGTCCACTTTCATTCAAGTAATAGCTCCATACAAAGCTCGGTCTCCTGCCACCGCAAGCCGTTGCTGCATGCTCGCCGCGCAACGGTCCTGACGCATCTTAAACCCAATAACCTACTGTATGGCAAGAGGTTTGCCAGATTTTCGCCGAACAGACGCGTCTCTCTCCAGGGAAATTCCTGGTCTCCACACAAAGATTTTTCATTTGCACACAAAAAATTATTGTGTGAGTATGAGTCCACGGTTTTGTTTGGACACAGATGCGGTGCACCCCGCACTGTAGTACATGAGGAGATGCTCGTGGCAATTCAGCAACCCACGTCGCCGTCCGGCGAACGATCCACCCACCTCGGCCATTCGCTGCGCAAGCGGCACGTGACCATGATTTCGCTCGGCGGGATCATCGGCGCGGGGCTTTTTGTCGGCAGTAGCGCAACCATCAGCGCGATGGGACCGGCGGCGTGCCTGAGCTACCTGCTCGCGGGCATCGTCGTGTTGTTCGTGATGCGCATGCTCGGCGAGATGGCGCTCGCGCATCCGGGCGTGGGCTCGTTCACCGAGTTCACCCGCCTGGGTCTCGGCGACTGGGCCGGCTTCACGAACGGCTGGCTCTACTGGTACTTCTGGGTGATCGTGGTCGCCGTGGAAGCGGTCGCGGGCGCGGGCATCCTGCAGCGCTGGATACCCGCGCCGGTCTGGGTGATCGGACTCGTGCTGCTCTCGGTGATGACGGCGGTGAACCTGCTGTCCGTCAAATCGTATGGCGAATTCGAGTACTGGTTCGCGTCGATCAAGGTCGCGGCCATCATCGTCTTCATCGTGGTGGGCGCGAGCTATCTGTTCGGCTTCAGCTCGTGGCACCAGACCGCCGCGCATCTCTCGGGCGACCGCGGCTTCATGCCGTTCGGCGCCATGTCGATCTTCGCGGGCGTGCCCACGGTGATCTTCGCGGTCGGCGGCGCGGAGATCGCCACCATCGCCGCGGCCGAGTCGGACGACCCCAGCCGCAACGTGGCCTCCATGACGCGCTCGGTCATTCTGCGCGTCATCACCTTCTATGTGGGTTCGCTCTTCGTGATTGCCTGCATCGTGCCGTGGGCGCAGATCAAGGTCGGCTATTCGCCGTTCGTGGCCGCGCTCGAGACGATGCACATCCCCGGCGCCGCCGACATGATGAACGCGATCGTGCTCGTTGCCGTGCTCTCGGCGCTCAATTCCGGGCTTTATGTGTCCTCGCGCATCGTGTTCCGTCTCGCCGAGCGCGGCGACGCGCCTCACTCGCTGCTCAAGCTCTCGCGCACTCGCGTGCCACGTCTCGCGGTGCTCGCCAGCAGCGTGGTGGGGTATGTGGCCATCGTCGCGGCTATCGTCTCGCCGCAGGGCGTGTTTCTCTACCTCGTGAACGCGTCGGGCGCGGTGATGCTGTTCGTCTATCTCGCGATTGCCGTTTCGCAGATCGTCCTGCGTCGCCGCCTCGAAGCCCAGGCGCCGGAGCGTCTCACTTTCAAAATGTGGCTGTTCCCCTGGCTGTCCTATGCGGTGGTTGCGGCGATTGCCGGCGTGCTGATCGCGATGGGCTTCGACCACTCGCTCTCCAGCCAGTTGATGGCGAGCCTCGCGAGTCTCGCGGTGGTATCGCTTGCGTACGTGCTGATGCGCAGCAAGCGCCGCGCTCAGGCGCCTGGCTTTGCTGAACCTGCAACGAACTGGAAGAAGTAATGGCTCGAGTGGCTGTCATCGGCGCGGGATTCGTGGGACTCTCGTGCGCTTACTGGCTCATGCGCGACGGGCACCACGTCACGCTGTTCGACGCGCAGGGGCCGGGCGAAGGCGCGTCGTACGGCAATGCGGGCACGTTCGCGAACTACGCGTGCATCCCCGTCAACAATCCAGACGTGTTCCGCAATCTGCCGCGCTTCCTGTTTTCGGCAACGAGCCCGTTGCGGATCCGCTGGCGTGATACGCCCACGCTCGCCCCCTGGCTCGCGCGCTTTTTGCTCTGCGCCACCTCGCGCCGCTACGAATGGAGCGCGAAAGCGCTAGCGCAAATGCTCTCGCGCGCGTTCGAAGGCTATCGCGAGATGCTCTCGGCAAACGGGCTTGCCGCCTTCGTGCGCGAACGCGAATGCCTGTATCTGTATTCGAGCAAGGCGTCGTTCGACGCGGCACAGCCATCGCTGGCGCTGCGCCGCTCGCTCGGCGTGCAGTTCGACACGCTGGAGCGCGACGCGATCGGCGAACTCGAACCGTCGCTCGCGCCGCTGTTCGAGCGTGGCACGCTGTTCGCCGGAAGCTGGTTCCTGAGCGATCCGCGCGGCTTTTTGCAGGCACTGCATGCGTCGCTGCTCGAGCGTGGCATGGAGTACCGGCAGATGGAAATCGAGTCGGTTGTACCCGACGCGCGTGCGCTCAGGCTGATCGATGCCGCGGGAGCCGCACACGAGACCGAGCGCGCGATCATCTGCGCGGGCTCGCGCTCGGGGCGCTTCGCGCGGCAATGCGGCGACGCCGTGCCGCTCGGCACGGAGCGCGGCTATCACGTGCGTTTTCCGGGCACGTCCAGCCTGATCTCGCGGCCCTGCGGCTGGGCCGAGCGCGGCTTTTACATGACGCCGATGGAGGGCGGCATCCGCGCGGCGGGCACCGTCGAGCTCGCCCGCCACGAAGCGGGCAAGAACGCCGACCTGCTCAGGCTGCTCACGAAGTCGGCGCAAGCGGCGCTGCCGGGCTTGCCCGAACCGGACAGCGACTGGCTCGGCTTTCGCCCGAGCCTGCCGGACGGCTTGCCGGTCGTGGGCCCGTCGAGCCGAACGCCTGACGTGATCTACGCGTTCGGCCACCAGCATCTGGGCGTGACGCTCGGCGGCGTCACGGGCAGCGTGGTCGCCGACCTCGTTGCCGGCCGCGAGAGTGCACTCGATCTCGCGCCCTACAGCCCCCGGCGTTTTTAATCAGTGTAACTAACGACCTTCTTCAACCACCGCTATAGTCTTCACAAGAGGATGAGCATCATGAAC
Source organism: Paraburkholderia sp. (assembly GCA_035277805.1). GTDB lineage: Bacteria > Pseudomonadota > Gammaproteobacteria > Burkholderiales > Burkholderiaceae > Paraburkholderia. The sequence continues at coordinate 5,263 of DATEJU010000374.1, forward strand.
CGTCGCACTTTGATCATCACGATGGCCCTTGGGCTGATGTGTGCGCACGTCTCGTCGTACGCAGCCGATCCGGAAGTCGTCATGATCGGCTTTGCGGGGCCGCTCACCGGCCCGGTCGCGCGTGTCGGCAAGGATCTGCAGTATGGCGCGCAGCTCGCGCTGGACGAGGAGAACGCGAAACACCCCACCGTCGGCGGCAAGCCGGTCAAGTTCGTGCTCGACGTGCAGGACGATCAGGCCGACCCGCGCATCGCGATCCAGGTGGCGCAAAAGCTCGTGGACGACGGCGTGGTCGGCGTGATCGGCCACTACAACTCCGGCTGCAGCATTCCGGCTTCGGCGGTCTATCACAAGGCGGACGTCGCGATGATCACGCCGGGCTCGACCAATCCGGCGCTCACGCAACAGGGCTTCGCGAACGTCTTTCGCACCATGGGCAACGACGGCATTGGCGGCGTGATCGCCGGGCGCTTCGCGGTCGAGCAGCTCAAGGCCAAGCGCATCGGCATCATCGACGACCGCACGGCGTTCGGGCAGGGGCTCGCGGACGCGTTCGAAAAGGGCGCGAAGGAGGCCAACGGCAATATCGTCGACCGCGAGTTCACCAACGACAAGGCCGTGGATTTCCGTGCGATTCTCACGACGCTCAAGCAGAAGAACGTCGACATGATCTTCTTCGGCGGCCTGGACGAGCAGGGCGCGATGCTCGTCAAGCAGATGCGCTCGCTCGGCATGCAGGCGCACCTGTTCGGCGCGGGGGCGCTCAAGAGCAATGCGTTCCTGCAGATCGCCGGCGCGGCCGGCGACGGCACCCAGGATCTGGAGCCGGGCCCCGCACTCGACAAGCTGCCGGCCGCCCAGGCCTTCGCGAAGCGCTACAAGGCGCGCTTCAATCAGGATGTCGAACTGTATGCGCCGTTCGCGTATGATGCGGCGCTCGCGATGATCAAGGCGATCGAGGACGCCAACTCGCTCGACCGCGCGAAGATCGTCGCGAGCTTCCCCAAGGTGACCGTGACGGGTGTGACCGGCAATATCGCGTTCGATCCGCACGGCGACCTGATCAAGCCGCCTTATACGCTCTTCGAGGTCCAGCAAGGGCAGTGGAAGAGCTTGCGCACCGTGGGCGGCAACGGCGGCGCTTAAAAGCGGGCACAAGCGGGCACAAGCGGGCTTCAGCGCGGGGCGGCCGAACGCGGGCCGCCTTTAGCGCTGCAGCAAATGTGCGAACAGCGGATACATCGAGGCGACGAGCGCAAGCGCCATCGCGATGTTGAACGTGCGCAGGCGGCGCGGGTCGTCGAGAAAGCGGCGCATGCCGGTGCCGAATGCGGCCCACAGGCAGATGCAGGGCAGGCCGATCACATAGAACAGCGCGGCCATCACGACGCTGTTGACGCCGAAGTCCGCCGAGAGGCGGATCGTGGTGGCCGCGGTGAGCACCATCATCCACGCCTTCGGGTTGATCCACTGGAACGCGATGGCTTCGTGAAAGCGCATGGGGCGGCGCTCGCCGCTCTTCTCCTTGATCATTCCCGAGGTGCCGATCTTCCACGCGAGCCACAGCAGATAGGCGCCGCTCGCGGCCTCCATGGCGGTGTAGAGCCAGGGCACGTGCCGGAAGACCTCGCCGAGGCCGAATCCCACCGAGAGCATGAGCACGACGACGCCCGCGCTGATGCCCAGAATGTGCGGCACCGTGCGTCTGAAACCGAAGTTGACGCCAGAGGCGAGCAGCATCGTGTTATTGGGGCCGGGCGTGATGGTCGTGACGACCACGAAGAGCATGCCGGCGGGCAGAGCGCTGGCGCTGAGCATTTCGGACAGCATGGTGCGGTGGCTCCAGGGAAAGGGCGGCGATCGTTGACGATCGCGTCGATTGACTGGCAGCCAGTTTATCCGCGGAAATCGGTACAGTACCGGTACAGATGGGCGCACGAAAACCGGTACGGAAGGAGCGGTGCGGCGCGGGAGTGTCCGAGTGGTCCCCCGTCGGAAAGCGCGACAAGAACGGTATGCGGTCCCGCCGTGACGCGGCGGGACCGCATCAGCGATCAGAGGCCGCTTACCGTCTTGACGGTCATCCACTGGCCGTTCTTCACCTGATAGACGGTGGACGAACCGTTCTTCAGCGAGCCATTCGCGTTGAATTCGATATGGCCGGTGATGCCGTCGAAGCTGATGCTTTGCAGCTTCGCGCGATAGTCGCCGGGCTTCGTCGAATTGGCGGCCTGCATCGCCTTGATGGCGGCCCACGCCGCGTCGTAGCCGAACGGCGCATACGAGAGCACGTCCTCGCCGAACTTCTGCTTGAAGCGTTCGGCGAACTTCGCGCCTACCGGCGTGCTGTCGAGCGGGCGGCCGTACTCCCATGCCATCGCGCCTTCGGACACGTCGCCCGCGAGCTTGATGAAGTCGATGTCCTTCACGCCGCCGCCGCCCACGTACTGCGCCTTGATGCCGAGCTGGCTCATCTGCTTCATGATGCCGGCCGCCTGCGGATTGAGGGCGCCCACGAAAATCAGATCGGGGTTCTTGCTCTTGATGGTCGTGAGCTGTGTCTTGAAGTCCGTTGCCTGATTCGTGGTGTATTCGCGATCGACGATGTCGCCGCCATGCGCTTTGACCGCCTTCACGAATTCGTCGGCTTCGCCCTGACCGAACGCCGTGCGGTCGTCGATGACGGCGATGCGCTTGGCCTTCGTCGTCGTGACTGCGTAGGCGCCCGCGGTGCCGGCGTTTTGCGCGTCGCTCGAGATCACCATGAAGACATTCTTGAAGCCGCGGCCGCTGATGACCGGGTTCGTGGCGGCCGGGTCGATGTCGGGCAGGCCCGCCTTTTCGTAGAGATCGGAAGCGGGGATGGTCGTGCCCGAGTTGAAGTGGCCGACGACGACCGACACGCCTTCATCCACGAGCTTTTGCGCGACCTGCACGCCGACGCGCGGATCGGCCTGATCGTCCTCGGCGACGAGTTCGAACGTGACGGGCTGGCCGTTGATTTTGACGCCTTGCGCCTTGGCGTCGTCGAGGGCCATTTTGACGCCGTTCTCCAGGTCTTTGCCGTAGTTGGCATTAGGCCCGGTGAGCGGCGCGGCAAAGCCGATCTTTACGACGGTATCCGCGCGGGAGGCGAGCGGCGCAACAGCGAGAAGTGCTCCAACTGCAACTGCGACAGGGGTGAGAGTCTTCGCAAAGCGCATGTTGTTTCCTTTTGTCGGCAAGCGTGAGTTCACTGCTGTGGAATGAGAAACGCCGCGGTGAAATGCTGGAAGCGACTATAGGAAGCCAAAATCGCTCCGTCTTGACCGTTTGCGACGATTCCAATGCGCATTTCGGCACAGTTGGCCAAATCGAGGCAATCAGGGCAAATACGCCCTGATTACGCCCGCCTGCGCGCGCGGGAGCCGTCAAAGGGACGTCCGCTTGTCGCCATACGTCGCGAGGCCGCTATCGGCCAGCACCCCGGTCAACGAACGACGCAGCAGCTCGACTGGCCGAATCAGCCGGCCAGGCAGCGAGCCGTGCACGAACCACACGTCGACGCCGGTGCGGAAATCGACGGCGTCGACCACCTGCAGCGCGTCGCGATGCGCCGAACGCTCCAATGCGTCCGGCGTTGCGACGCCGATGCCGAAACCCCGCGCCACCAGCGATAGTTGGAGGTCCGAATCAAATGCCTCGACCGCGACGTTGAATGGCAGGCCGGCCATGTCCAGTGCGCGGCTCAACGTCGAGCGCATGCCGCAGCCGTTCTGGTTGAGCACCCAGGCGTGTTTCGCCAGATCGGCGAGCGCCACGGGCGTATCGGGCAGGCCCAGCGAGCGCGGCGCGACGATCACAATCGGCTGGAATGCGAGGGCGGCCGCGCGCACCGTGTCGGGTGGGACGAAGTTCGAGGGCATCAGGACCACCGATGCATCCAGCGCCGCACGTTCGACGCTTTGCACGAGGCCGGGCGACCAGCCCGCTGTGATCCGCAGCGTGAGCCGCGGGAACGCGCTGCGCAAATGGTCGACGGGATTTTCGAGCGCCATGTCGGCCAGAAACGGCGGCATGCCGATTCTCAGCTCGCCGGCCGGCTCGCTGTCGGCGGAGGCCACCGACAGCAGATCGTCGACCGCGGCCAGCACGCTGCGCGCGAGCGCATAGACCTCGTTGCCCGTGGCGGTCGGCTTGAGCGGTTTGCTCTGGCGATCGAGCAGTTCGACGCCGAGCGTGGTTTCGAGGCTCTGCACGCGCCGCGTCAGACCGGGCTGCGTCAGATGAAGGCGCTCGGCGGCGCGCACCATCGAGCCGCTTTCGATGACCGCGACGAACGCCTGCAGATCGCGTGTGTTCAAAACAAACTCGCATAATTATCATGCAGATATTTCAATTGTAGCATATTAGATGGGTGCTTACGATGGGCTATGTCCTGTCGACGGAGCGCCATCCCGATGAATCCCTCCGCTGAAACACGTGCCGACACCGTCGCCGCGATTTCCGCCGAAAACCCGCACGCGCATACCCTCACGCCGCTGCTCACCGTCTTCTTCGCGACGGCAGCCGGCATGATCGTGATGAACCTGTTTGCCGCGCAACCGTTGACTGGCGCGATCAGCCGCAGTCTGCATCTTGCACCGCAGTTCGCGGGATTGGCCGCGATGCTGCCGCAGCTCGGTTATGCCGCCGGTCTCGTGCTGCTGGTGCCGCTCTGCGATCTCCTCGAAAACCGCCGCCTGATCGTGTACACGCTGGCGTGCTGCGCCGTCGCTCTCATGATCGCGATGTTCACCGGTTCACGCGGCGTATTTCTGGGTGCCGTGTTCGCAGCCGGTGGTGCATCGAGCGTGATTCAGATGCTGGTGCCGATGGCCGCGTCGATGGCGCAGGAAAGTCATCGCGGACGCGCAGTCGGCAATGTGATGAGCGGCCTGATGCTCGGCATCCTGCTGTCGCGTCCCGCCGCCAGTCTGGTCGCCGGCACGATCGGCTGGCGTGCGTTCTATGGCATCGCCGGGGTGATCGATGCGTTACTCGCTGCCGTGCTTTACCTGCAGTTGCCGGTTCGCGTGCCGTCGGTCTCGACGCGCTATGGGGCCTTGCTGCGTTCGCTATGGACGCTGCTGCGCAACGAGCGCGTGCTGCAACGCAACGCTGTCTCGGCGGCTCTGGTGATGGGCGCATTCAGCGCGTTCTGGACCGCGATCGGCCTGCGGCTCGTGCAGCCGCCGTTCAACTTCGGGATGAACGGAATTGCGCTGTTCGCGCTGGCCGGCGCGGCAGGCGCGATCGCCACGCCGCTCGCGGGGCGCGCGGGCGATCGCGGCTTCGGCCGCAAGACCGTGTTGGCCGGGCACGTGACGATGCTTGTTGCGCTCGTCATGAACGGTGTCGCGGGCTCCGGCTGGGGAGGGTTTTCAGCGAGCGCGCATCCGCTGCTCGCGGTGGCGATGCTGGTGGCCGGCGCGGGCGCGCTGGACGCCGGTGTCGTCACCGATCAGACGCTGGGCCGCCGCGCAATCAACCTGATGAACCCGGCAGCGCGTGGCAGACTGAATGGGCTATTCGTCGGCGTGTTTTTTATCGGCGGTGCGCTGGGCACGGTGCTATCGGCCGCAATGTGGGCCTGGGCCGGGTGGGACGGCGTATGCGCGGTGGGCTTCGGCTTCACTGGCCTCGCGTTCGTGCTTCGGTTGGCGGGCGCGGCCGATGGCAGGGAGGTTTGAAGCTTGCGGGCCGGGGATCATTTCATCGCGCGAACGGGATGCTGAGGATTAACTGCGGATGTCGTGTTTATTCTGATATGAAGTCGAAAAATTTATATTCAGAGCATGCCGACAAGAGCGAAGATACGCGCTCCAGACGTTGTCGAGATCGATTGATGCTTCGGCAACGCGTCATGAGGATCGGGGAGGATACATGTCCACAGTCTGTCCGGCCCGCAGTGACTTGCGCTCCGAAACATTGAGTTCGGTCGCTGCGCGATTTAAAGGCAGGACGGTGCGCCTTTGTTCAGGCGGGCCGTTGATGACGGTGAACCAGGTCGTGCCTACGGCATTTGGAGCGCAGCTTTCTTGCGCATGGTTCGAGTCGCCTGAGTCGACGAAACTGATCAGGGCTGTATTCAGCACCGACGCGGTTCAGTTCGCCTCAGCGTAGCGCGGGTGCTGCTATAGGGCTAGGCAATGCGGGCGAGAACTTGCAAACGTGCGCGATCGGCCACGATGATCTCTTTGGCCGCTTCTTCCGCGTCGGGCCCACGCCTGTCGCGGATCGCGGAAAACAGGCGCTCGCGCGTGTCCAGAACCCGCTTTCTCAGCGCGACATTCCCCCGCGCGTCGGGAAGCACGAAGAGTGCGGCATGAGCTTCCTCGATTGACTTTGCCAGTAAGGGATTGTGCGATGCGTCGCCGATCGCGAGATGGAACATGGCCTCGGCACGTCGCAGACTGGTGGGCGCTTCGCTGGACCTCATGGACTTGAGCGCCGCCTCCATGTTCGAGAGATCGGTGGGGGTGCGCCGCGTCGCTGCAAGCCGCGCCGCGGTTGTTTCGTTAGCATCGCGAAATTCCAGCACGCGCATCACCATCCCGGGATCCCTGCTGATGCGCCGCGCGGACAGATCTCTGAGGGCCTCCACGTCGTTCACGAAGGTGCCGCCCTGCGGGCCCCGGCGAACCACAAAGTAGCCCTCGGCTTCCAGCACGCGTAACGCTTCGCGCAGGGTCACACGGGAGACGCCGAGTTGTTCCGCCAGCGAACGCTCAGCCGGCAGGCGCTCGGAAGCTTCGAGATGGCCCAGGTGAACCTGCCGACGTAACACCTCGACGGCCAGGCCATAGGCTGGCTGCTGCTCGACCGGTTGAAGCCCCCAGAGCATCTTTCAGACCGCCGTAAAAGTGTTATCGACAAAAATCTCAGCGCCGTTGATGAAGCTCGATTCGTCGCTCGCGAGAAAAAGCGCGACGTTGGCAACCTCTTCCGGCTCGCAGATCCGTCCTTGCATCACGTTCACATCGCGCTCCGATGCAAAAACGCCGTAGGCGCGCAATTGTTTAATCTCATGCTCTCCGTGCTGGGTGCGAACAAAGCTGGGGCAAATATTGTTACATCGAATGCCGCGATCGCGATACTCCACCGCCAGTGCCCTCGCTAGCTGGTTCATGGCTGCTTTTGAGGCGCAATAGAGCGATTCCAGGTGGGTTGCGGAGCGAACGGCGGACGATGATGTATTCACAATCACGCCGTAGCCTCGCTTGAGCATCTCAGGCAGCACGAGACGAGTCATCAGGAATACGCTTTTGGCATTGTTTTCCATTAACTCGTCCCATTCTTCAATCGAGAACTCGAGAAATGGTTTAACAATGATGATGCCCGCATGATTGAAAAGAATGTCGATCTGGCCGAACCGTTCAAGGGTGCGCTCTACGGCTCGCGATGCCTGGTCCGGCCTCGAGACATCGGCCGCAATGAAGGCAACTTCATGTCCTTTCGCCAGCAGTTCCATTTCAAGTTTGCGGCCGGCAGGGATGTCCTTGTCGACAATTGCGACCTTGGCTGATTCCTGAGCGAACAATCGCACGGAAGAGGCGCCAGCACCATTCGCGCCGCCAGAGATCAGCGCAACACGTCCGGCGAGTCGATCTCGGGGCTTCATGGGTTACGGGTCTACCAATAAGAATGAAGGCCCGAGAATACAGCGCGGCAGCGGCAATGATCAAGGGCTTTGGCGTCGTGCCGCGTCGACCACAAAACTCATGGTTCTCCCTTACCGTCCCGGCGTTGACACGGGCATTTTCGCGGTGTCTACTGGTATTAATTTTAGACCATTAGACCACAAGGAGAGACGATGGAGCGAATGACCGACGGTTTGTTGACGCCCGCGATCAACCAGGCGCGCCTGCGAGACCGAAAGGTGCTTGTCACAGGCGGCGCCGGCGGCATGGGGCGCGCCGCCTCATTGTTGTTTGCGCAGCAGGGTGCCGAATTGGCGATCGTCGATATCGCGCGCGATGCCGGCGAACAGGTCGTCGAGGAGATTCGAAGCCAGGGCGGCCGCGCGACGTTTCATCAGGCGGACGCATCGAGCTCCGAAGAAGTCAATCATGCGGTCCGCGCGGCCACGGAGTCGCTTGGGTGGATCGACGGCCTTTTTAATCACGCCGGAACCATTGTGGTCAAGCCCCTGCATGAAACCACCGACGAAGAATACGACCGGCTCATGGCGATCAATGCACGATCTGCTTTCCTCACGTGCAGAGCGGTGCTGCCGGGTATGCTCGCGCGGGGCAGAGGCAGCATCGTCATCACCTCTTCCATCGGCGGCGAGAAAGGATTTGCTCTCGAAAGCGTGTATTGCATGACAAAAGGCGCGGTGCTGCAACTCGCCCGTTCCATCGCGGCGGAGTACAGGGGTAACGGCATCCGCTGCAACGCCATCTGCCCCGGATTCGTTCGCACGGCTCATGGGCTTCGTGAAATCGACGAGCTCGACCAGCTGGGCCAGAAGTGGGAAGACGCGGGCCTTGCCGCCACGCAGGTCCGTATCTGCGAAGCCGGGGAGGCCGCGGCGGCGGCACTCTTTCTTTTGTCCGATGACGCAAGCTTCGTCAACGGTGCCGCCCTTTACGTCGATAACGGCTGGTATTCAAAAGGCTGATCGCGCGTGCCGATACACGAATTGATATCGTCTGATTTGTAAGGATTCCATAATGTTAGACAGAGAGAATGTGCATTCCGGTGAACGCAACAGCGAAGACAGCAGGCTGCTGGCATTGGGCTATCAGCCGCAATTTCGCCGCGTGCTCGGTCTGTTCGCCGACTTCTCCCTCGGGTATTCATACATGAGCCCGATGGCCGGGGTTTTTGCCCTGTTCTCGACGGCGCTGATAGGAGCCGGGCCGCCGTTTCTCTGGACCATGCCGGTGGTGCTGGCAGGTCAGGCCTTTGTCTGCCTGGTCTTCGCGGAAGCAGCTTCCGCTTATCCGATTGCCGGCGGGATTTACCAATGGGCTCGCCAGCTTGGCGGAACACGTTGGGGATTTCTCACCGCGTGGATCTACCTGTTCGCGCTCATTGGAACCGCCGCCGGCATTTCCGCTGGCGGGGCGCCGTTCCTTGCCAGCCTTTTGGGTGCGCCCGCGACCCCGACATTCAACGCCATTGCGGGCATTGCGATTGCCGGCATTGCGGTGATCGCCAACTTCGCGGGAACGCGCGTCCTGGCGAAAGCCACAGAAATCGGAGTATGGGCCGGAATCGTCGGACTCATCGTCTGCGGCGTCTATATGCTCATTTTTGCCCGCGTGCAACCGGCTGCGATTCTCTGGAACACCTACAACATTGCGCATGGGAATTACACGCCCGCATTGTTTGCAGCGGGTCTCATCGGCATCTGGATCTTCTATGGATTCGAAGCCTGCGGGGACCTCGCCGAGGAAGTCGACGGTGCGTCCCATGCGGTACCGCGAGCCATGCTGCTGACGATCGTCTGTGGCGGCGCGTCGGCGTTGCTCATGACGGTGGGCCTGCTGTTCGCGATTCCCGATATGGCGGGCGCGCTCAGCGGCAAAGTTGCCGATCCGGCGAGCGCCGCTATTCAGCAGGCGATGGGTCCGCTCGGCCTGAAGATCACCATGGCGTGCCTGCTCGCCGTCGTCGTCAGCGCCGTGGCGTCGGTGATTGCCTCGATCAGCCGCCTGATGTTCTCGCTGGGCCGGGACAACATGATCATCGGTGCCCGCTTCCTCGGCCGACTCAGCGGAACGCGACAGCAACCGATTCCTGCAATCTGGGCGACGTCCATCTTGACGCTCCTTGTCCTCTCGGTCGGCTTCATTTCTGCTAACGCCGCCACTCAGATCATCAGCTTCGCAACCACCGGGATTTACACGGCATTCCAGATGGTGGTGTTTGCGTCGCTGGTCTCCAGTCTGCGAGGGTGGCGCTCCGACGGTGCATTTCAACTGGGCTCTAAAGCTATTGCAATCAAAATCATCGCGCTGGTTTTTGGCATTGTCTCGATCGTCAATCTTGCCTGGCCGAGAACGCCGGAAGCAGGCTGGTTCGCCAACTGGCTCATCGTCATCTCTCTGGCCGTGATTTTGGTTGCCGGGCTAATTCAAATGGCAAAACTGGACCTTTCATCGAATCGATTAACCATCGAGTGAGGTCATGCGAGCGTGATGCATGCATCCACGCTCAAAGAGGGCCGGCACCGCAGAGCCCGCAACACATTAAAGCGGGTGCTTTAAAAGGTTGGACGTGGCAGTCACGTCCAACCTTTTTTTGCTGGTGCGTTTGCGACTCGAGGCAGGGCAGCGGCAGCCGGCGAACGACTCCGGCGGCCGCGCGCCCGGCCCTTGCCGCACGTTGATTTGCGCGGCGTCCCGGCGTGACTCACCAGTACACGTAAACCCTGATTTTTCGTCAGTCTATCTACAAACTATACTTTGTCTACCAAGTATAGACACAACGTGCGATGACCGGATGAGCAGCTTTGAGCACGTCATCCCCGAGGGTCGGGCCTGGCTTTTCAGCTTGGTGCACGACCGGTGCGCGGCAGGAGCCCTGCGCCATCGGCCTGAGAGCGCGTTGTAAATTTGTAAGAGACAGTGGGTACAGGAATGCAAAGGGTCACATCGCTCCCCGCAGACGACAAGATGTGCGGCTGGTACCACACCAGCCAGCCTCGCACGCCGCGGCCGCCACACACGGGAGAATCGAAGACGCGCTGGGCAGTAGTCGGCGCCGGATATACCGGCCTTGCTGCCGCACGCCAACTGGCGCTGAATTTCCCGGACGATGAAGTCGTTCTCATAGAAGCGCAGGAAGTGGGATTCGGCACGTCGGGGCGAAACGCGGGCTTTGTGATCGACCTGCCGCACGATATCGGCGCCGACGACTATATCGGCGACATTGCGACGGCGAAGAGCACGCTGAAACTGAATCTGCTGGGCCAGACAGTCTTGCGCGATCTCGTTGCGGAGCATGGCATCGACTGCGAGATGAGGGCCTCCGGAAAATATCAGGCGGCAGTTGAAGAGAGTGGTATGGCCGTTCTCGACGCCTATCGACGCGGTCTGGACAAACTCGGGCAGCCGTATGAGGTGATCGAAGGCAGGGACTTGCCCGAGCATATCGGCACGCCGTTTTACCGCAAGGCGCTGTTTACGCCCGGAACGCTGCTGGTCCAGCCCTCGGCGCTCGTCAAAGGCCTGGCCGATTGCTTGCCGCCCAATGTTTCGTTGTACGAAAACACGCCCATTACCGGCGTGGAGTACGGCGAGAAAATCGTGCTGGAGCATCGCACGGGCCGCATCACCGCCGACAAACTGGTGCTTGCGAATAACGCCTTCGGCATGCGCTTCGGCTTCCTGCCGCGTGCGATGCTGCCCGTCTTCCTTTATGCGAGCCTGACGAGGCCGCTGACCGAAGCCGAACAGGCGCAGCTTGGCGGCAAGCCGTTCTGGGGCGTGATACCGGCGGATCCGTTCGGGAGCACGGTGCGCCGCACGCATGACAACCGCATTCTGGTACGCAACAGCTTCAGCTTCAATCCGGACGGCCGCCCCAAGGAGCAGTACCTTTCCCGCTTTCTCGAGCGGCACCGGCTGTCGTTCGCACGACGCTTTCCGATGCTGCCGGACGTCGACTTCGAATACACGTGGAGTGGCTCTCTCGCGCTTGCTCACAACCACAAAGGATTCTTCGGGCAACTCGCGCCCAATGTCCATGGCGCGTTGTGCTGCAACGGTCTCGGCATTACACGCGGAACCGTGACCGGGACGCTGCTCGCCGATTGGCTTGCGGGCAAGCGCAGCGACCTGATCGACTTTCTGCTTGCGACGTCGGGGCCGAACAAGAATCCGCCGGAGCCGTTCCTCTCGATCGGCGTCAACGCAACCCTTTGGTGGGGCCAGCGCAAGGCAGGACTCGAAAGCTGATCACGTTTCGCTTACCGGCGCAGCAGCGAGGCGCCGGCAGTCAGGGTGGTCGCCACCAACCGGCAGATCGACCGGACCAACCGCATACGACTCGCTCAGGACGCAGCACCGATGGCTCACGCCAGGACGTTTTGCGCCCGATTTCAAGGAAGGAGACAAGCAATGTCGAAGTTTCACATGTCCATTGAGGACGTACCGCTCAATGGATTCCATCAACTCCTGACGGTCCGCTCGAGCGGCGGCTGGCTCATGGACGGCTACGTGCTGAGCATTATCGGCGTGGCGATGGTGCAGTTTTCCACGGCGCTCGGCCTGACCGACTTCTGGCAAGGCATGGTTGCGGCGTCGGCGCTGATCGGCATTTTCTTTGGCGGGTTTCTGGGAGGCTGGCTGAGCGATCGAATCGGACGCCAGAAGCCTTATTTCTTTGGCCCGGTCATTTTCTTCGTTTGCTCCCTCGCCCAGCTCTGGGTTCAGTCCGGCGAGGCTCTGTTCGTTCTGCGCTTTCTCGTCGGGGTGGGCGTGGGTATCGAGTATCCGGTTGCGGGTTCGCTGCTCGTCGAATTCATGCCGCGCAAGTACCGCGGTCCGCGCCTCGCCACGCTGACGATCATCTGGTTCTTTGGCGCGGCATTGTCCTATATCGTCGGTAACGTCATCTTGAGCAGCGGCAGTCCCGATGCATGGCGCTGGGTGCTGGCCAGTCCCGCCGTCATCGGCCTGGTGCTGTTCGTCATGCGCATCGGCACGCCCGAGTCGCCCCGTTGGCTCCTCAGCAAAGGCCGCGTCGCCGAAGCCGAAGCCGTCATCAAAAAGGTCTACGGTCCTTCGTTCTCCATAAAGAACCTGCCGGAAGAGCACGCCGAAAAGAAGGTCTCGCTGTCGTCGCTGCTGCATTCCGGCTATGGCAAGCGCATGCTCTTTGTTTCGTTGTTCTGGAGCTGCTCCGTGATTCCCGTTTTCGCGGTCTATTCCTTCGCGCCGCGCGTGCTCGAGGCGCTGAACTTGACCGGAAAGTGGGAGTCGTTCGGCTCCGTGGTGATCACTTTGCTGTTCGTGGTCGGCTGCATCATCGCCACACGCATCATCAATGTACTGGGCCGCCGCGCCATGGTGATTCACAGCTTCCTGTGGTCCGGCCTGGCGCTCGTGGGTCTGGGGGCATGCTCGGACGGCTCGGCGGTGGCGATCCTGGTCCTGTTCGGCGCGTATGCCGTCCTCATCGGCGGTGCCCAGGTGCTCCAGCTCGTGTACCCGAATGAAATCTTCCCGACCGACATCCGGGCATTCGCCGTCGGCATGGGCGCTTCGCTCTCGCGTATCGGCGCCGCGATTGGCACGTGGCTGGTACCGATCGCGCTGCAATCCATCGGCATCGGCAACACCATGTACGCAGCCGCAGCCGTCTCGTTCGTCGGCCTGGCAGCCTCGCTCGCGTTGGCGCCCGAAACGCGGGCGCTCAGCCTGCAAGAGGCCGCTTCGCTCAATCATTGACCTCCACCAAGGTGTGCCGCCGCCAACGGCGCCGTGGCACGCCCTTCGTCAAAACGCTAGTTTCCATCTCTGCGGAAGAACATCATGAAGTTTGAAGGCATCTACACTCCGGCCATCACGCCCTTGAACGGAGAAGGGCAAATCGACAAGGCGGCATTTGCCGAAGTGCTCGAATCGCTGATCGCAGCCAAGGTCCACGGCATCATCATCGGCGGTTCGACCGGTGAATACTATGCGCATACCGCTCAGGAGCGCTTCGATCTCGGCGCACTCGCCAAAGACGTGATCGGCTCGCGCGTTGCGCTGATCGTCGGCACGGGAGCGGTGCGCACGGAAGACTCCGTCGAGTACGCCAAGGCGGCGAAGGCCATCAAGGCAGACGCGATTCTGGTCGGCTCTCCCCCGTATGCACTGCCCACGCAGCAAGAAAACGCGGTGCACGCATTGACGATCGACCGCGCGGCGGATTTGCCGATCATGCTCTACAACTATCCCGGCCGCATGAGCATCTCGATGGACCGCGAGTTTTTCCATACGGTCTGCCAGGCATCGAAGAACTTCGTGGCGATCAAGGAGAGCTCGGGTCAGACGGGCCAACTGCATATGCTGGCGCGCGAATTCCCGAATCTTGCCGTGTCGTGCGGATGGGACGATCAGGCGCTCGAATTCTTTGCGTGGGGTGCACGCAGCTGGGTGTGCGCCGGCTCGAACTTCCTGCCTGAGGAACATATTGCGTTGTACCAGGCGTGTGCCGTGGAGAAGGACTTCGACAAGGGCCGCCGCATCATGTCGGCGATGATGCCGCTCATGGACTTCCTCGAGGGCGGCAAGTTCGTGCAGTCGATCAAGTACGGCTGCGAACTGGCGGGGCTGCGCGCCGGAGGCGTCCGGGCACCGCTGCAAGCACTCGATGACGAGGAGAAGCAACGCCTGCAGAACGTCGTTACCGAACTCAAGCGCGAGATCGCAGCGGTGGTCGGGGGGAAGGCCTGATGTCCCATCTACTTGGTGCTTCGGAGTACGCGGCAATTGCCGCGGAGCTGCGGCTCCCGACGCAGGCATTCATCGATGGCGCGTTCCGGGCCTCGAGCTCCGGCGCAACGTTTCCGACGGTCAATCCGGCCACGGGCGAGGTGCTGACGGAAATCGCCGCGTGCAATGCCGCCGATGTGGACGTTGCCGTTGCCAGCGCGAAGGCTGCATTCGCGGACGGGCGCTGGCGCAGTCTGCCGCCGTCGCGCCGCAAGGCTATCCTGTTGAAGTTCGCCGATCTGCTCGAGCAGCACGCGCACGAGCTCGCCACCATGGAGAGCCTCGACAGCGGCAAGCCGATTCGCGAATGCCAGAACACGGATGTGCCCGAGACGATTCACACGATCCGCTGGCATGCCGAGTCGATTGACAAGATCTACGACAACACCGCCCCCGTGGGGAGCCATGCGCTCGCGCTGGTCGTGCGCGAGCCGATTGGTGTTGTCGGTCTGGTCCTGCCCTGGAACTTCCCGCTCTTGATGCTGGGCTGGAAAATCGGCCCGTCGCTGGCGGCTGGATGCTCCATCGTCGTGAAGCCGGCGAAGGAAACGACGCTGACGGCCTTGCGCGTTGCGGAACTCGCTCATGAAGCGGGCGTGCCGGCCGGCGTCTTCAATGTCCTGCCCGGTGGCGGGAGGGATGTTGGCGAACCGCTGGGCCGGCACCCCGATGTCGATATGGTCAGCTTCACCGGCTCCACGGAGACGGGCCGGCTGTTCCTCAAGTATGCCGCCGAATCCAATCTGAAGCGCATCGTGCTCGAGTGCGGGGGCAAGAATCCGGCCGTGGTGCTGCGTGACGTGGAAGATCTCGATGCCGTCGCGCAGCACATCGTCAACGGTGCCTTCTGGAACATGGGGGAAAACTGCTCGGCGTCGTCGCGTCTGATCGTCGATGCCAGCATCAAGGACGCGCTGCTGCTGCGTATCGGCGCCCATATGCGCGAATGGAAAATGGGTAATCCGCTCGATCCGGAGCACCGCCTCGGCTCGATGGTCAGCAAGGCGCATTTCGAAAAGGTGCGCTCGTACCTCGAGCAGGCCGAGGCCGAGCGTTTGCGCGTGGCGTTCGGCGGCAATACCGGGGGCGGCATTTTTGTCGAGCCGACGGTGGTGGATGGGGTAGGCCGGAGCAGCCGGTTGTTCCAGGAAGAGATCTTCGGCCCGGTCTTGTCCGTGACGACGTTCGCCGATCTCGATGAGGCAATCGCACTGGCAAACGATTCGGTCTATGGACTCGCGGCCTCGGTCTACACCAGCAATCTGAACCACGCTATTCGCCTGTCGCGCGAAATTCGCGCGGGTGTGGTGACCGTCAACTGTTTCGGCGAGGGCGACGTCACGACACCGTTCGGCGGCTACAAGGAGTCGGGGTTTGGCGGCCGAGACAAATCGGTTTGGGCGCACGACCAATACACCGAGATCAAGACGATCTGGATCGACGTGCCTGTGAATCACGCGTAAGCACGCCGCGCAATGTTGCCGGCCGCGGCCATCAGTTATGGTGGGCGCGGCCGGTTTTTGTCATTTGCCACGGCGGCTCGCCGTGGCGGCACTGAATAATCTGAAGCAGGCGGGGAGTATGAAAAGCAGGAACAAGGCAACGCTAATCGGGCTCATCGCGGTCCTGTTATGGGCCACGATTGTCGCCCTCATTCGGGACGTCAGCGAAAGCCTCGGCGCCACCGGTGGCGCTGCCATGATGTACACGATGGCGTCCGTATTTCTTTTGTTTACGGTCGGCTTTCCCAGGCTCAAGGGATTTCCGCGGAGTTATCTGATATGGGGAAGCCTGCTTTTTGTCGCCTATGAGCTCTGCCTCTCACTGTCCATCGGCTATGCCGACAATGGCAGGCAGGCCATCGAGATCGGGATGGTCAACTACGTGTGGCCAACCTTCACGCTTGTTGCGGCCATCGTGTTCAACAAGCAGCGGGCGAATCTATTGTTGGTTGTGCCAGGTTTTATTCTTTCGATGCTCGGCATTTGCTGGGTGCTGGGTGGCGACCAGGGCCTGGATCTGCCGGGTATGCTCGGGAACATCAAGGACAATCCGCTGAGCTACGGCCTGGCATTTCTCGGTGCCTTGATCTGGGCGGCGTATTGCACGGTAACGGCGCGTCTCGCCAACGGCAAGAATGGCGTGACGCTGTTCTTCATGCTGGTTTCCGGCGTTCTTTGGATCAAATACTTCGCCGACGGCGGCGGCGAGATGGCGCTCAATCTCCATGCGATCGTCTACCTGCTGCTGGCCGCCGCTGCCATGGGGTTCGGTTATGGCGCATGGAACGTGGGGATCCTGCATGGCAATGTCACCGTTCTTGCAGGCGCCTCATACCTCATTCCTGTGCTTTCCGCGGCATTGGCCGCAACGCTGCTGGATGCGCCGCTGTCCGTGCAGTTCTGGCAGGGGGCCGTGATGGTCTGTGGCGGATCGATCCTGTGCTGGCTCGCCACTCGGGCCCGGCGTGGCACGGCGACAGTTCCGGTTCGGGCCGGAAAGCGTTCTTGATGCTCAGACGACGCCAATGGGCACGTTGACGCCTTCGGGCACGGCGTATTCCGCCATTCGGGTGCGTGAGAGTTCCCAGTGCGCGCGAACGAGCTCGCCGGCAGTGAGTGCATCGTGTTGCGCGATGGCGTCGATGATCTGCTCGTGCTGGTCGACGGCGTCCGCCATGTCCTGCTGCATGTTCTCGGCGGCAGGATAGCGATAGAAGATCTTGCCAAGACGTGCGTGATCGATGAGCAGACGGCGCAGACTCGGCATCAGATAGTCGTTTTGCGCCATCTTGCCAATTTCCAGATGGAACTGGTCGTTATAGAGCACGCGGCTATCGACGTCGTTTTCCTTGATGGCGATCTTCAGGCGTTGCTGAATCTTCCGCAAACGATCGACGTCGGCCGGTGTGGCATTGACGGCTGCCAGCTGGGTCGTGGCAATGTAGATCAGCGGAGCGGCGAGAAAGAAGCTTCGCAGCGACTGATGGTTCATCGACGAAACCCGGGCAGGGCGATTGGTTTCGAGTTCGATGTAGCCTTCGGCCGCCATCTGGCGCATCAACTCGCGCACCGGCGGCCTGGAAAGGCCGAATTCCTCGGCGAGCGCCAGCTCGTCGACGACGGCGCCGGGGCGCATTTCCATGTTGAGGATACGGTGCCGTAACGCTTCGCCCAGCGCGGTTTTACGATCGGTCGGCGGCGCGGCCTCGGTGTCTGAATCAAGATTGGGACTGGCTTTCATGCGGGATCTCTGTCTTTAGTTTGTATACTATGGATCTACTGTAGCTAAAATTCTAGCCAGGCGGATCCCGCAGAGAAAGAACTCGCCTCTCGACCACGCTAGCCGGGCGGTTTGTCGAGCAGCGTTGCAGGCGATGTTGCGCGCATGACGTTTCGGGCTGGGCTGGGGCAGCCAGGCAACTGCCCCCTCAGGCGATCAACGATAAATAGACCAGAGTCCCTGTTGGGAACGGATCAGCGATAGACCGGGAAGCGCTTGGTGAGTTCGGCGACCTGCGCCTTCACGCGCTCGATCGTCTCCGCATCTTCCGGGCTTTCCAGCACGTCTGCAATCAGGTTGCCCACCTGCTCGGCTTCCTTCACGCCGAAGCCGCGCGTCGTCATC
>DATEJU010000375.1:0-5517 GCA_035277805.1 Paraburkholderia sp.
ATATCGCGCCGCGCAGGCGCTCGCCGCGTTCGCGCCGCCGCCGCGTGCGGCCGAGGACTGGCCCGCATTCGCGGGGCTCGTGGAGCAGCTTGGCGCGCGCGCGACGCCCTGGCCCGCCGAGTTCGAGCGCGTGCGGCGCTGGTACGAGCCGCATCTCGAGCGCAATCACGAAGATGCCCAGGTGCGTCTCGCCGATCTGCTGCAGATGGAGAGCATCGCGAGCACCTACGCGTCGCGCGAGCGTTTCCTGACGGAGCTCACGCTCGACCCGCCCGACGCCACGAGTGCCGAGTCGGCCGATCCGCTCCTCGACGAGGACTATCTGATTCTCTCGACGATCCATTCGGCCAAAGGCCAGGAGTGGCGCAACGTGTTCGTGCTCAATGGCGTGGACGGCTGCATTCCGTCGGATCTCGGCGCGGGCAGCGACGAGGAGCTCGAAGAGGAGCGGCGTCTGCTCTACGTGGCGATGACGCGCGCGAAGGAGGACCTGCACATCGTCGTGCCGCAGCGCTTTTATGTGCACAACCAGGCCGCGAGCGGCGACCGTCACGTGTGGGCGTCGCGCACGCGCTTCATCGCGGCGCAGATGCTGCCGCTCTTCGAGTCGCGCGCCTGGCCGCCGGCGCCCGTGGCGAGCCCGCCGAGCGCGGCGGGACTGGCCGCCGCGGCGCGCGCGAAGGTCGAGATCGGCGCGAAGCTGCGCAAGATGTGGGAGTAGGGCCGGGTTTAGCCGCGCGCCTGGTTCTTCTGCGGTGGCACGAAGAAGTTGCGCAGCCACGCGGCGAGGCGCGTGAACACGTCGTCGGGCTCCTCGACGAAAATTTCCGGCTTCAAAAGACGCAGATATTCCATGATCTGCTGCGCTTCCTGCTTCTGGAACGTGCCGTGCGCGATGGCCAGACGCAAGAGGCCGCGCAGTTCGCCCAGACGCTCGCGCGCGAGGCTGCCGCTCGCCTGCTCGCAACCGATCTTCGCTTCGTAGACGCGCTGGCGCACTGACTCGGCGAGCCGCCACGCAGGCGTCTGCATCGATTCCTCCAGGGTCTGGATATCCTGCGCGCCGGATTTGATCTGCGCGGCGAGCGGGTCGATCAGCGCCTCGTCGGCGCGCGCCTCGTTGACGATTGCGGCGGCCCACTCGCGGCACTGCTTCGAGAGCTCGTCGGGCGTCCACTCGGGCCGCGACGCAAAGCCAAAGCCGAATTCGCCCGCCTGGTGCAGCAGGATCGAGACGACCTCGGGGAATTCCTTGTCGAGCGTGCGCTTGGCCCATGCGTACTGCCCGCCCTGCAAAAGCCGCTGCACGGCCTGCTCGGTGAGCGGCGTCATGTTGTCGAGCAGCTTCGCGCGCAGGAAATCCTCGAACGACGGCGTGAGGAACTGCGGGTCGAGCTTAAGCGAGACGCGCAGGAACGCGTCGAAGTCCTTGCGCAGCGACGCAAGCGTTTCATCCTTGAGATTGAGGGTGATGTGCCCCATTGTGGTTGCCCCGGTGTATTCCTGGCGGTGCCTGGCTGCGGCGCCAATGCACGCCTCGACGGTTTATCGGCGCACGGGCGCGAAACTTGAGCCAGGACATTCAAAGGCATGCCGCCAGGACGGTTGCTGGCAACAGCGGGGGCGCGTGTGCAGCGGGCACAAGGGGCAAGGGGCGCGGGAAATCCGCGGGCAATCTCAGCGCAGCACCACGCCCTGCCAGAGGAAAAACACGGCGAGCCCCACGGCGATGGTGAGGAGCGGCCGCTTCGTGAGCGCACTCACGGCGATAGCGGCGATCGCGCCGACGAGCTGCGGGTTGCGCCACGTGAGCTCGGCGTGCTGGCCGTGCGGAGAGACAGCCATCGGCACGATGATCGCGGTGAGCACCGTGACGGGCACGAAGCCGAGCGCGGTGCGCACGATCGGCGGGAACACGAGCCGCTCGCCCAGCACGAAGACGGCCGTGCGTACCGCCACAGTGATAAGGGCCATGCCGAGGATCAGGACGACGTAGTTCATGGGCGGCCTCCTGCGGCGGGGTGTGCGTCATGACAGGGCATGCACGCGGCGCTGGTTTCGCTCGTGCTCTTGCCGGCCGTGCCGGCGGCGGCATGAGCGTCATGGTGGCCGGTAGCGGCGCGCGCTGCGCGTGGCTTGCGCGGCAGCGAGAGCGCGACGCCCACGGCCACGCCCGCAAGCACGGCGCCAAGCAGGCCGAGCTTGTACGGCCAGCCCTGCCAGAAGAAGGCGAGCGCGCCCGCCGTGGCGGCGGCGGCCAGATAGCGCACCGCGACGAGCTGCGGCACGACGATGGCGATGAACGTGGCGACCATCGCGAAGTCGAGGCCGAGCGACTGCAGGCCCGGGAATGCCGCGCCGAACAACAGGCCCGCGGCGGTCCAGATCTGCCAGTTCACATACATCGAGACGCCGGAGCCGAGGAAATGCCACGGCGAGACGTCGCCGGGCGAATGACGGCGGAAATACGCCCAGGCGACGGCGAACACCTCGTCGGTGAGCAGACCGCCGAGCACGAGACGCCAGCGCATCGGCAGATGCGAGACGTAGGGCGCGAGCGTCGCGCTATAGAGCACGTGGCGCAGATTCACGATGAGCGTGGTGGCCCAGATCACGGCGAAGCTCGCATGTGCGGCGATCAGCCCGAGCGCGATGAACTGCGCCGAGCCGGCGAACACGGCGAGCGACATCAACTGGCCATGCCAGAGCGAGAGCGGGCCCGAGGTGACGAGCGTGCCGAAAATGACGCCGAAGGGCGCCGCGCCGATCATCATGGGGATCGTGTCGCGCGCGCCGGCGACGAATTCCTTGAGGCGGTGAGGGTGGCGGGTCAAGCGAGTCTCCAGATAGAGCAGTCAGCTTAGCGGGGCGCGGTTCGTGTGGCTTGTACGTTCTTGCGGCGCGCGGGCGGGGTGGCGTGGCGTGGCGTGCGCTCACGCTTGCGCGCCGTCGGCGCCGGGCGAGTGGGGCGCGCCTGTGCCGGCAGTTGGGCGACGGCGCTAGCGTTGACGCGCGCCTGAGCTGAAGACGTGCGGCGGGCGTGGCGGCTCAGGCGGCTGGCTAGTTCGCCTGCCAGCGGCCCGGCGGTACGCCGAACACGCGGCGGAAGTGCCGCGTGAAGTGGCTCTGGTCCGTGAAGCCGCTCGCGGCGGCGACCTCGGCGACCGAGGCGCCCGCGCGCAGCGGCCCGAGCGCACGCTGCAGCCGCAACTGAGTGCGCCAGGCGTGCGGCGGCAGCCCCGTGGCCTGGGTGAACAGGCGCGTCGCGTGAAACGGCGAGAGGCCAACCGCCTGCGCGAGATCGGCCACGCGCAGCGGCGCAGTGAGATCGGCAGCCAGTAGCGCCTTCATGATTTCGACGCGCGGCTCGTTCGCAGCGGACCCGAACTGCGCTTCGCGCGTGCGCGCGTGGCGGGTGAGGAGCGTCGAGAGTGCATCGAGCAGCGCGCCTTCCACGGCGAGGAGATCGGACTGCGGCGCGCCTCGTGCGTTGCTCTCGCGCCGGCGGTCGGCGTCCTCCTCCAGCAGCCAGTGCGCGCGCGCGAGGCGGCGTGCGAGATCGGGGTCGCGGATCACTTCGGTGTCGAACCACGGTAACGGCTCGGCGCGACCCGCAATTTCGCTCGCGAGCGCGTGCAGATAATCGACCGGCACGTACATGACGCGATAGCGCCAGCCCTCGTCCACGGCGCGCGAGCCCGTGTGGACCTCGCCCGGATTGATGACCGGCACGCTGCCCGCCTCCGCGACGTGCTGCGCGCCGCGATAGCGATAGCACTCGGCGCCGTCCTCGATCACAGGGATCGTGTAGGCCTCGTGCCAGTGCGGCGTGAATTCGTGATCGTGATATTCGGCCGTGAGCAGATCCGCGCCGGGCAAAAGCGGCGTGCGCCAGTAGCGGGCGAAATCGCGAAAACGGGGGAGGGTCATGGCAAGGGTCCGGCCTGGACCCCTCAGTTTAGCGCACTGGAATGGTCGTGCCTGCGGGCATCGGTACGGCGGTGACGCTGTTTTTCGCGCTGCCGCTCACCACGCGGTCGCTGTACGTCAGGTAGACGAGCGCGTTGCGCTTCGTGTCGACCATGCGGACCACGTGCAGCGTCTTGAAGAGAAACGACATGCGTTCGTTGAAGACGTCGGCCTGCTGCTTGAGCGGGGCGGCGAAGCTGATCGGGCCGACCTGGCGGCAGGCGATCGACGCTTCGGCTGGGTCCTCCGCGATACCGAGCGTGCCTTTCACGCCGCCGGTGCGCGCGCGGGAGACGTAGCACGTGATGCCGCTCACGGCGGGATCGTCGTAGGCCTCGACGACCACCTTGTCGGAGCCGGTGACGCGGAAGTTGGTGTTCACGCTGCCGATCTGCTCGGCGTGGGCGGCGCCAAGCGCGAGCGCGCCGGCGCACAAGGCGAGGGCCGGACGCAGCCGGGCGGCGAAGCGAGTCGAATTCATGCGGATTCCCGAAAATGACGAAGCGACATTATCGGGCAGGGCGGGGTGGTGGGGGCGGAGGCGCCGCGATTAAGCGCAGACCTGATAGTCGAGTTCACGCTGATGCCGAAAGGCCAGCAGATAAACCGTATCGTTGCCCGGATCATGGAGATATAGCGCGATGTAACCGGAATCGCCGAACGGAATCACGAGTTCGCGCAAGTTGGGCGAGTCGGGCAATGGACGTCCGATCGCGGGCGTTGTCTCTAGCGAGAGAAATTGCAGGGATGACTTGCGCCGCTCGTCGTGCGGCTTCAAGTGCTTTTGAGACAAGAATCGTCGGCAGCGCTCCAATCCTTCAGCGGCGCGCTGCGTGACGATTAGTCGTGGCACTCGGGTATTGTCTTCTCGTCTTCAGTTCCCCAGGTGCTTATCCAGCGGCACACTTCATCGCCGCTCAGATGCCGCCCGGTTTCCTTGATGTGTTGCCACGATGCGAGTGCTTCCTGCCTGAAACGCTCGCGGGTCGCAGCTTCACGTTCGGCATATTGGGCGACCGCCTCGCGCAGGATCGCGTGAGGCGTCCGATGCTGCAGCCCGGCGATGTGCTGGATGCAGTCTTTCAGATCGTCGTCGAGCTTGATGGAGATGGCCATGGCAACGGCTCCCTGCAGCGGGGCGTTAGCTGCCGATACTACACCAGTCGATGAGCCCCTATGCCCAAACTTCCGGTAATGACGTGAGCCAGCCCAAGCCGCCGCAGAAAAGAAAAAAGCCGTTGCGCGATGTGCGCAACGGCTTCGATATTCTGGCTCCCCGACCTGGGCTCGAACCAGGGACCTACGGATTAACAGTCCGGCGCTCTACCGACTGAGCTATCGGGGAACAGCAGTGCAACTACGACTTTAACTTCATGAAAAAGCCCGTTGTGCGCTGTGATTAACACCAACGGGCTTTTGCGAATCTTGGCTCCCCGACCTGGGCTCGAACCAGGGACCTACGGATTAACAGTCCGGCGCTCTACCGACTGAGCTATCGGGGATCAACAAAAGCAGAGAACGAGATTCTATGGGGTCTGGCGCAGCCTG
>DATEJU010000376.1:0-19286 GCA_035277805.1 Paraburkholderia sp.
GTGGCCTCGCGCCGCCATGGCCGGGCGGCCGCGCACCCTGGTCAGGGGGACGATGGCCGTGTCCATTGCCGGCGCCGGGCCGGTTGCCATGATGGCCGCCAGGCGGCTTCGCGCCGTGTGCCGGCGGCCGTGCGGGCGGGCGGATGACCGGGGGCGGTCCCGGACGCGGTCCCGGGTGCCGATACCAGCGCGATTGATTGCCATACCACGGACGGTCGCGGTAATAGTTGCCCCAGTACGTGCCGAGCGAGAACGTGACGATGGGCAGGCCGATGGTCGCGCCATAGTTCATCAACGGCACTCTCGCGCCCTGATACGGATACGCAAGATAAGCGCCGTAGACCCAGCCGCGCAGGCCGGGCAGGCTCACGTCGCACCAGCTGTAGCCGGCCACACAGCCCATTACGGCGAGTGAGACGCCGCCCGGGATCTGCGCCACGACGGGATAGTCGCCGGCCGGGCCGGCATAGAGATTGACAGTCGTGCTGGTGAACGCCTGAGTCTGTGCTAGCGCCGGTGCGGCCGATACAGCGGCCAGACCGGCGAGCGTCGCGCCGACGAGCTGCTTGCGCATCGCTATTCCTCCTCGATGAGTACTGCCCGACGAATCTTTATTGCGATATCAACCAATTCGCAATCGTTACGGTAGCAGATATGCGTGCGCGAGCGCGGCTCCCATGTAACCGCAAGTTATCGAGCAGTGGCTTCTCGTGCGCGCCACGCACCGGACATTATTGGATAGCGGGCCGGGTGTGAGAGGGTGCCGGCGTGGCGCACCGGTTTTTGCCGGACCCGCTCATCTTCGCGATCCTGCTGACGATCGCGACCTTCGCGCTCGCCTTCGCATTGACGCCGCAGCTGCCCGAGGCGCTCGTCATGATGTGGGACTCCGGCTTCTGGAATCTGCTGGCCTTCGCGATGCAGATGGTGCTCATCCTCGTCACGGGTCATGCGCTCGCGATCGCGGGCCTCGGCGTGCGCGACATCATGGGCTACTGCGTGACGACGCTGCTGTTCCCGGGCGTGGTGTTCGTCGCCGGGATGTATCTGTTCTAGTGTTTCAGGAAGGTATGCGGCGTTATTTGCGCCGCTTCTTCATCAAATAGTCGCGCAGCACGGTGGCGTTGTTGCGCACGGGTTCGTGCGAGCTGTAGAGCAGCACCACGGGCTGAGTTTTGCTCGCCTCGACGAGCGGCTCCCACGCTGCACGGTTCGCATCGAGCTCGGCGATGTAGCGGCGCTCGAACTCGTCCCATTGCGTGGGGTCCTTGTGGAACCACTGGCGCAACTCCGTGCTCGGCGCGACGTCCTTCGCCCAGGTCGCGTGCGCGAGCGTCTCCTTGCGGATGCCGCGCGGCCATAGCCGGTCGACGAGAAAGCACGCCTCGCCGTCTTCGGGCAGCGGTTCGTAGACACGCTGGACGGTAATCGCTGGTTGAGTCATCTTGTGCTTCTCCTTTTTTGGCAGAACCACGCCGGCCTGCTGCGTGGGCGACAGGGCTTCGGCCACGCGCTCGCGCAGCGCGGGCAGCACGTCGTGCGCGAACCACGGATGCCGCCGGAGCCACGGCGTATTGCGTGGCGAGGGGTGGGGCAGCGGCACGCAGGCGGGCGCGTAGTCGCGCCAGGCTTCGACCGTCTCGGTGAGCGAGCCCTTGCGCCGGTTGCCGAGGAAATAACGCTGCGCATACTGGCCGACCAGCAGCGTGAGGCGCACGTCGGGCATGAGCGCGAGCAGGCGTTCGTGCCAGAGCGGCGCGCATTCGGGACGCGGCGGGTTGTCGCCGCCACCGCCGCGGCCGGGATAGCAAAAGCCCATCGGCACGATGGCGATGCGCGCGGCGTCGTAGAACGTCGGCGCGTCGATGCCCATCCATTCGCGCAGGCGCTCGCCGCTCGCGTCGTCCCAGGGGATGCCCGAGGCATGGACCTTCGCGCCGGGCGCCTGGCCGACGATCAGGACCCGCGCGCTCGCGCTCGCCTGCAGCACCGGACGCGGGCCGAGCGGCAGGCTGTCGGCGCAGGCGCGGCAAGCGCGGATTTCGGTCAGGAGGCGCGGGAGCGAGCGGGTATTGGACACGGCGGGAACGCGTTTTCGGCGAGCGGGCAAACGGGAGTTCCAGTCTACCAAAGAGCCGCGGCGCGCCGTGGAGTCTTGCAAGGCCTGTGCCGAGCCGCTGGGCGTCGATCTCGCGGTGGTGAGCATCGTGGGCGCGCCGCTTGCTCTGGTCGTGGTGATCGTGCCGGGCCCGGCCTTCGGCAGCTTCTGATTTCCGGTGTGGAGGAGGATGAGGGGCATGGAGGCGCCACGAGCGCCGCTGCGCGAAGGCGCGTAGACTCGCACGAAGCAGCAGTGCCAGACAGCAGGCGCGCCATGATGCGCGCGCCACGCCTGCGGGCGCCTCGATGTACGTGACATATGTCACGCATCGCGTGGAGGCGTCCGGCACTTCCGGACCGGCTGCGCCTGCCGCGCCTTTGTCGCGGCGGCGTGCCCTTGCGGACGATGACCGTGAACGACACCGCGAGCATCCGGCCCACCGCGCCGGTCCGCCCGGGAGGCGATGCACCGGCGAGGCGCCGCACGCTCGTTGCCCTGGACGGCCGAACTGCATACCGAGTCGGGCAGGTGCCTCGCAAGGAGGCTTCATGAGATTGCTTGCTGTCCACCCGAGCGGGCTGATGTATACGCGCGTGTTTCTGCGGCTCGAGCCGCTGGGCCTCGAGTCGGTTGCCGGGACGGCGCGCGACGCGGGCCACGACGTGCGCCTTCTCGACCTGCAGGTGGAAACCCATCGCGACCTGATGCGCATGGTGCGCGACTGGCAGCCCGAGGCACTCTGCTTTTCCGGCAACTATCTGGCGAATATTCCCGAGATCATCGATCTTTCCAGGGCCGTGAAGGCCGCGCTGCCCACGTGCTTCGTGTTCGTGGGCGGCCATAGCGTGTCGTTCACGGCGCACGATCTGCTGCGCCACGCCGAGGGCGCCATCGACTGCATCCTGCGCGGCGAGGGCGAGGCCTCGGTCAACGAACTGCTCGAAGCCGTCGCGCAAGGCAGCGATCTGCTCGCCGTGCCGGGCGTGGTCACGCGCGAAGGGGCGGGGCCGCCGCCGCGCTTCGTCGAGCAGCTCGATCCCGTGCGTCCGGCGCGCGACTTGCTGCGGCATCGGCGCAAATATTTCATCGGCACGCTCGATCCGTGCGCGTCGATCGAGTTCGCGCGCGGCTGCCCGTGGGACTGCACGTTCTGCAGCGCCTGGACGTTCTATGGGCGCAGCTACCGCACGCGCAGCCCCGAGGTCGTGGCGGAGGAACTGGCGTCGCTGCGCGAGCCGGGCGTGTTCATCGTCGACGACGTGGCCTTCGTGCACGCCGAGCATGGCATGGCGATCGCCGATGCAATCCGCCAGCGCGGCATCAAGAAGCGCTACTACCTCGAGACGCGCGGCGATGTGCTCCTGCGCAACAAGGCGGTGTTCCGCGCGTGGCAGACGCTCGGCCTGAAGTACATGTTCCTCGGCCTCGAGGCGATCGACGACGAAGGGCTCAAGGCGTTTCGCAAGCGCATCAGCCTCGACCGCAATTTCGAGGCGCTGGAGTTCGCGCGCTCGTTGGGCATCACGGTCGCGATCAACCTGATCGCCGATCCCGACTGGGATCGGGCGCGCTTCGAGACGATTCGCCAGTGGTGTCTGGAGATTCCGGAGATCGTCAACATCAGTGTGAATACGCCGTATCCGGGCACGGAGAACTGGCAGCACGAGGCGCGGCCGCTCACGAGCCTCGACTACCGGCTCTACGACATTCAGCATGCCGTGGTGCCGACGAAGCTGCCGCTACCCGAGTTCTACGCGGAACTGGTGCGCACACAACAAGTTCTGAACCGCAAGCACATGGGCTGGACCGCTTTTCGCGGTGCCGCGGGACAGGCGATGCATCTGCTGCTGCGCGGCCAGACCAATTTCGTGCGCATGCTGTGGAAGTTCAACTCGGTGTTCGATCCGCGCCTGCAGCTCGCCGATCATGCGCGCGAGGTGCACTACGAGATGACGCCGCCACCCGGCATGACGGGCGAGCGCCAGATCGACATGAAGGCCATCTATATTCACGGCCCGAGCGGGCGCAAGGGCCGCAAGATCGACGACGCCACCGAGAAGTTCGTCGACGAGACGCGCATGGGCACGGGCTGAATGCGTTAGCCGTGGCGCCAGGTAGACGTCCGCGCCGTTTCGGTTCACACTGCGCGGTCCATCCTGCGCGGGTCGCATCAAGACGAAAAACATATGGAATTGCGCCAGCTACGCTATTTCCTCGCTGTCGCGGAGCATCTGCATTTCAGCGAGGCCGCGCACGTGCTCGGCATTGCGCAGCCGCCCCTGAGCCAGCAGATCCAGAAGCTCGAAAAGGAGATCGGCACGCGGTTGTTCATCCGGCACTCGCGGCACGTCGAATTGACCGACGCGGGGCGGCTCTTTCGCGAGCGCGCCCGGCGCATCGTGGAAGACGCCGAGTTGGCGCTGGCCGAGGCGCAGAACGCGGGCCGCGGCGAGACGGGCCGGCTGATCCTGGGCTTCGCGGGTTCCACGGTGTTTCATCCGCTCGTGGCCACCGTATTGCAGCGCTATCGCAGCGCGTATCCCGGCGTGGCGATCGGCTGCGAGGAGAGCAACAGCTCGGTGCTGCTCGAGCGTGTGAGCGAGGCACGAGTGGACGCCGCCTTCGTGCGCCTGCCGCTCGACTGCCGGGGGCTTGCCACCGAGCCGCTCGTGGAGGAGGACGTGCTCGCGGTGCTGCCGCCGCGCCACCGTCTCGCGCGCCGGCGCAGCATCGATCTCGCCGATCTCGCGGGCGATCCCCTCATCCTCTTTCCACGCCCCATCGGCCCCGATCTCTACGATTCGATCCTCAGCGCGTGCCGCGCGTCGGGCTTCAATCCGGTCATCAGCATGGAGTCGCCGCAAATCTCCTCGGCGATCAACATGGCGGCGGCCGGCTTCGGCGTCACGCTCATTCCGTCTTCGATGCGGCAGATCCAGACGCCGGGCGTCACCTGGCACGCGCTCAAGGGCGGGTCGCTCCATACCACTATCGCACTCGTGCACCGGCCGGGCGAGCGCTCGCCTACCGTGCAGCATTTCGTACGCGTGCTGCGCGATACGGCCCGGCATGCGTCGCGCGAGTGAGCGCCGCGCCTCGTGCTCGAACGAGGCTTGAGTCGGATTTGCGTCAGGCTTGCGCGGTGGATCAATATCTTTCTCATATGAATCGGCGGCATCCGCGATATTGGACGTAATCGAGCGCGCGGCATATGCTCGGCTCCTTTGCTTGAATTGGCCTCGAACTGGCTTTGATGGCATGCGAAACCGCCGCGCGAATGCGGTGCCCGCGTGCCGGTCCCGCAGGAGTTGTCCGCATGCCCGCCGTTTCCGATCATCCAGTCTCGCCGCTCGCACAGCGTGGCGAGGAGCGCCCGCCGCTCGTCGAAGTCTTGCAATCCGTCGTCGGCGCTCGCCATGTGCTCACCGGCGACGAGGCGACGCGTCGTTACCGCAGGGGCTTTCGCTTCGGCGAGGGCAAGGTGGCCGCGGTGGTGCGCCCCGGTTCGCTCGCCGAGCAGTGGGGCGTGCTGCAGGCCTGCGTGGCCGCGAACGTCATCGTCATTTCGCAGGCCTCCAATACGGGCTTGACGGGCGGCTCGACGCCCGATGGCGAGGACTACGACCGCCCCATCGTGATCGTGAGCATGACGCGCATGCGCAAGGTCTACGTGATCGACGGCGGCAAGCAGGTGGTCTGCCTGCCGGGCGCCACGCTCGATCAGCTCGAGAAGACGCTCAAGCCGTTCGGCCGCGAGCCGCATTCGGTGATCGGGTCGTCGTGCCTCGGCGCTTCGGTGGTGGGGGGCATCTGCAACAACTCGGGCGGCTCACTTGTGCGGCGCGGGCCGGCTTACACGGAGATGAGTGTGTACGCACAGATCGACGCACAGGGCCAGCTCAAGCTCGTCAATCACCTGGGCATACGCCTTGGCGAGACGCCTGAGCAAATCCTCGCGCGGCTCGATCGCGGCGACCTTCCGGGAGCCGACATTCGCCACGACGCCGGCGCCGCCTCCGACCGGCACTACGCCGAACACGTGCGCGACGTGGATGCCGACACGCCCGCGCGCTACAACGCCGATCCGCTGCGCCTTCACGAAGCCTCGGGCTCGGCGGGCAAGGTGATGGTGTTCGCCGTGCGGCTCGACACGTTCCCCATGGAAAAGGGCGCCAAGGTGTTCTATATCGGCACCAACGCCGCTTCGGAGCTGACCGACGTGCGCCGCCATTTGCTCACGGAGCTGTCGAGTCTGCCGATTGCGGGCGAGTACATGCACCGGGACGCGTTCGATATCGCCGAGCGCTACGGCAAGGACGTGTTCCTCATGATCCAGCATCTGGGCACCGAGCGGCTGCCGGCCTTGTTCGCGCTGAAGAGCCGCTGCGATGCGTTCTTCGAGCGCTTCGGCTTCCTGCCCGCGCATCTCACCGACCGCGTGGCGCAGGCCGTGAGCCGGCTGTTCCCGAGCCATCTGCCCGCGCGCCTGAAGAACTATCGCAACCGTTACGAGCATCATCTGATGCTCAAGGTTTCGGCCGACACAGCCGACGAGACGCGCGATTTTCTCAAGCGCTACTTCGTGCAGGCGAGCGGCGACTTCTTCGAATGCACCGCCGACGAAGGTGCCAAGGCCTTCCTGCATCGCTTCGCGGCGGCGGGCGCGGCCGTGCGCTACCGCGCGGTACATGGCAACGAGGTGGAAGACATCGTCGCGCTCGACATCGCCTTGCGGCGCAACGAGCGCGAATGGTTCGAAACGCTGCCGGAGGCCATCGAGCGGCCCATCGCAATCAAGCTCTACTACGGGCACTTTCTCTGCCACGTGTTTCATCAGGACTACATCGTACACAAGGGCAACGATTGCCTCGCGCTCGAGCACGCGATGTGGAAGCTGCTGGACGCGCGCGGCGCCGAGTATCCCGCCGAGCACAACGTCGGCCATCTCTATCATGCGAAGCCCGCGCTCAAGGCGTTTTACGAAAGCCTCGATCCGTGCAACTGCTTCAACCCGGGCATCGGGAAGACCTCAAAGCTCGCGCATTACCGCGAAAGCGCGCAATAGAAACGAGAACGGCGGCACTTGTGTGGAAGCCGTGGCAGCCTCGAGGCCAGGCCATGGCTCGCTTACGGGATATTGAAAGAAATTTGTAAATTAATCTCTCTGCATTTAATTTTAAAAAAATAATATATTTAATTGTACGTTAATTGAATCTGAAACCAGGCGCGACGCCGGAAACCTGCGACGCAGGCAGCTGATTTTTGACAAATACACCGTCAGCCGGGAAAGCAAAAGGTGGACGTTTGTCATGAAGCGAACCCCAGTGCCGTGCGCGTTGGTGACGCCATTGCGGTATTCTTTCGCCGATGCCAGGATCGCGAGCCATGTCGATGCCGCGCCAGTTCGGAGTCGGACGATGAATTCGGAATGCATGCTTCTGAAAGAAAACGGATCGCCGGCTAGCATTCGTCCGTATCAAGGCCTGGCCCGATGATGCTTCGCTTGATGCCTTATAGCTTGCGTGCGCGGCTCACGGCGTTGATCGTACTTTCGGCATCCGCCGTGCTGATACTCAGCGGACTTGCGGTGTACAGCGCATTGAAAGCGCGCATTATCGCAGACGCAACGAGTGAGATGACCGATACCCTGGCGGCGCTCGAAGTCCATCTGGGCGCGCTCACGACAGCGGCCGCAATCGCGCCCAACGAAGCGACCTGGGAGGACCATTTGCACGGGCGCCAGCACATGGCGCTCGCCATCTTCGACCTCACGGGAACGCGTTTGCTGGACACAGCGGGATTTCGCGATTATGCGCCGATACATCACGTGCAGTCGGTCTATCATCCCGTTGACCTTGCCGCGACGGGCACGGGGCTTCGATATCTCGTCGCGATCGTGCCTTTCGAGGGGCAAGTGGGAAAAGGCGTCCGCGTGGTTGTTCAATACGATCTCACCAACGATCGCGCGGTGCTGCGAGCGGACGCGCGAACGATATTCGCCATCGAGGCTATCGGTATCGTGCTTGCCGCCGTATTGGCCTACGGTGTGGCAACGATCGGGTTGAGTCCGTTGCGTCGCCTTCTTGCTCAGGCAGACGCCATGTCGACGAACCAGCTCGCGCAACGCCTGCCGGAATTGGGGGGGGCCGGCGAACTGCAGGAACTTGGGCAGGCCTTCAATGGCATGCTCGGGCGTCTCGACGATTCGTTTACGCGCCTGAGCGAATTCTCCTCGAATCTCGCGCACGACTTGCGTACGCCGCTGACCAACCTGCAGACAGCTGCCCAGGTCGCACTCGCGCAACCGCGCACCACGCAGGCGTATCGCGAAGTCATCGAGTCGAGCGTCGACGAGTATCAGCGCCTGTCCAGAATGATCGACGACATGCTGTTTCTCGCACGCGCTGAGCGAGTAGAGATGTCGCTTTCAATACGTGAGTTCGACGCGGCACGCGAAGCGGGCCGGATTGCCGGTTACTACGATTCGTTGGCCCAGGATTCCGATATCGCCATTGAAGTTCGCGGGCAAGGTCGCGTCTATGCGAACCTGCTGCTTTTCCAGCGCGCGGTGAGTAACCTGCTCGCCAACGCGCTCGCCCACGCCCCGCGTGGCTCGGTGATCGTGATCGAGTGCGTGGAGGCGCCCGACGCAACCACGGTTTGCGTCTCGGACACGGGCCCGGGTATCGCAGCGCCGCATATTGAACGGATTTTCGACCGGTTCTACCGGGTCGACCCATCGCGACGCGGTCACGCCGGCAGTACCGGCCTCGGTCTCGCTATCGTGAAGTCGATCATGGAGAATCACCGCGGCGAATGCGGCGTGAATAGCCAACCCAACGTCCGCACGACGTTCTGGTTGCGCTTCACGCATCCGGCTTCGTGAGCGGATGCCTCTCCCTTCCGATCCCCAGACAGGCAGACCGGAATGGCTTCGAAGATGGCGTGCAGCGATCAGCGGGCTGCGGGGGTGTCGTGACTATCGAAGTTCGGCGAGGTCTCGCCCTGGTGCGTGCCGATAGCGTGCTTCGATTTGTTATTGACGATCATCTGCTTCGTATTGGGATACTGCGTGTTGCTGGTAGGCACCGTGCCTTCGTGCTGGGCTTGACGCAATTCGTGCTTGACTTGATCGCGTGACTTCCCTTGTGTTTGTTCGGCTGTTTGCGTGGTGGTTTGCGCAACGCTCGCGAGCGGCAGCGTCACAGCGGCAACAACGAGTATCAGTTTCATCGCGTCCATTCGAATCTCTCCGTTCGGGAGGTGGAGGGTTCATATCCGGATTTCATGGTAGGCAAGAGTGGGTGCGCGAGCATGACCGCGGGATGAGAAAAGCGTCACGTTCATCTCACGCCCGCGCACCGAAACGCTGTCAGGCTAGGGCCGGTTCGCCTGCACTATTTCGTGGTGCGGACGACGTCATGGGGCTGACAAAGCGGGATCATGGAAATGGAAGTGTCACAACAGTTCACGGAGTATCTGGAACATCTCGCACAAGGGCTTGGACACAAGGACCGCCGGGCAGGGTTGCGCGACTACTGCACGGGTCTGATGCAGACACTGGGGAAGAAGAACGCACAATCGATGGCGCAAAGGTTTGAAACCGCGGATGCAGTCGCCAGGCACCAGGCGCTGCACCATTTCGTGTCGCGGGCGACCTGGTCCGACGAGGAAATACTGCGGCGGGTTGCACAATGGGTCGTGCCCAGAATCGATTTCGACAGCGGCGGCTGGTGGACCATCGGCTATACGGAATATATAAAGTACGGCGGGCACTCGGTGGGAGTGGCACGCCAACGTTGTGTGGTATCGGGAAAGCGCGAGAACTGTCAGGTTGCGGTCAACGTCTCGTTAGCTTGCGAGCACGGCAGCCTGCCGCTGGCCTGGAGGTTATACCTGCCGCAGGTTTGGGCCGACGACGAGACGCGGCGCATGAAGGTGGGTGTACCCGCCGAGATTCAGTTCGCCACGAAGACCCAGATTGCACTCCAGCAGATCGAAGGACTCCTGAGCGACGGGCGGGTTCGCTATCCGGTACTCGCGGATGTAGGGTGTGGCATGGATGCCGCTTTTCGCCAGGGGTTGAGCGATTTGGGGCTGCAATACATGGTCGGAATTACGTCGGACGTGCTTGTGTGGCATTCCGGAGCGGATGAGTCAAATTCCGTGCCGGGCAAGAGCGCAGACCATCGACACCTGCAGCCGCAGGATGGCGTGACGAACCGGTTGGTCAGCGTGAAGGCGGTGGCGAAGGCATTGCCTGGCGATGCGTTGCAGACCGTCAGGTGGAGCGAGGGTGGGGGCGTCGAGCGCATCGGCCGATTTGCAGCCGTAAGGGTGCGGCAAGCCAGCGGCTATTCTTGCTGGTCCCGGCTGCAAGCGCCGCAATGGCTGCTTCTGCAGTGGCCGCCCGGTGAGCCCGAGCCCACCGGGTACTGGCTATCGACGTTGCCGGAGAGCATGCAGGTCGATCAACTGGTTGCCGCAACCCATTACGTTGGGCGCGTCGAAAAGGACCACCAGACTTTAAAGCGGGATTTCGGCCTCGATCATTATGAGGGGCGAGGCTGGCGAGGGTTCCATCATCACGCAGTGCTTTGCATTGCTTCGTATGGGTTCGCACTGGCCGAAGGGTTTGCCGCCCGGCGGGCCGTCCTTGAACCGGTCAATTGCATGCACAGGGAACCTGAGCGCTTTCAATGGCCGATTCATGCGGAACGTGGTGCACATGAAAGCAACACGACATGAAAGATGTCGAAATTCTCATCCTCGCGTCATGTTCGCACTGCGCTCTATCCGTAGGATTGGCCATGTCAATCATTCGAATTTGCTGCCATGTTTGCACGCTCGTTTTCCGCGCTATTGCTTGCGATGGTTGCAACGGCGCTCCATGCTCAGGAAATGCCTTCATTGGCCGATCCGTCTGCCACGGGAATGCCTGACGCGGATGGGCGTTCAGAACGGCAATCGGGACCGGCATTGACGCTAGACGATATTCTCGGTCTCGCCATGCAGGCCAACCCCGCACTGCGCGGGGCTCAGGCGAATGCCGCAGCGACGGACGGCGCGCTCATGCAGGCGGGTGCGCTCCCGAATCCGCAGGTGTCGCTCTTGCAGGAGGGGTTCGGCGGTCTCGAGCGCACGACGACCGCACTCGTCAGCCAGGTGATCGAGCTTGGCGGCAAGCGCAGCGCAAGGCTCGACGTGGCGTCGTATGGGAAAGAGGCGGCCCTTGCCGAACTTGGCGGCCGTGCAGCAGATCTTCAGGCTCGGGTAACGGACGCATTCTTCGGACTCCTTGCGGCGCGGCGCCAATTCCAGGTGGCCAACGAGTCGGAACGGATTGCGGCCCGCTTTGCGGAACTCGCGGAGAAGCGCGTTTGGGCAGGCAAGGCATCACCGGTCGACGCGACAAAGGCGAAAGCCGCGGCCAGCAGCGCGCAGATCGAACTCGCGAACGCGAAGACGCGCGTGTCGATGGCGGTGGAGAAACTGGCAACGCTGACGGGCAGCGACCTCGTGCGTGCACGCGACATCGCGGGCGATCTGCAGGCTCTCGCTCCGGTCGAGCCGCTATCCGGACTTCTTGCCCGCCTCGACGATGCACCGCTGACGCGCATGGCGCGTGCTGAAATGCTTCGCGCCGATGCGGCAATCTCGGTCGAACGGGCGAAGCGCGTTCCGGATATTACGGTCAGTGCCGGCATGAAACATGTCGTCACTGGAGGTGTGTCAGGCAATCAGGCGGTGGTTGGCGTGTCGATTCCCCTGCCGCTTTTCGATTCGAACAAAGGCGCGATTCTTGAAGCAACGCACAAGGCCGAAAAGGCCGAGGCCGACTTCGACGGAGAAAAGGCTACGCTCAAGCTCGCATTGACGCAGGCCTACGCCGACTATTCGAGCGCCGCGCAGGAGGCGCAGCGTCTGAAGAACAACGTCTTGCCGGCCGCCCGCGAGGCGCTTGACGCGGTGTCTCGCGGCTATGAGCTCGGAAAGTTCAGCTTCCTCGACGTGATGGATGCTCAACGGACGTTCTTTCAAGAGGAGTCGCGCTACGTGCAGTCGCTCAACGACGCACAGGTCGCCCACGCGGAGCTCGGACGTCTGGTTGGCGCGCGGCTTCCGTCCGGTTCTTTCCCGACAACCGAGCGTTACTGAAGGACTTGTCATGCCGTTCAGCAAATCTACGGCCTTCGTCGGAGCCGTCGTTATTGGCGTCGCCCTCGGGCTGTCGGTGTTCCTGCTGGTGCGATCAGCCAATACGATAGAAGCCAGCGCCGAAGGCAACTCGCCCGCCATGGGGCAGACGCCCGGCGAACATGGCGGCACGCTATTGACTTCCGGGGATCTGGCCATGGAAGTCGTGCTTTCGGAAAAAGCGGACGATACACGCCTCATCGTGTACCCATACGCAAAAGGCCAGCCCATTACACAAGGCGTTGCCGTTTCCGGGACATTGACGCACTTTTCCGGAGCTTCCCAGCAACTGCGGTTCAACGAATCGAATGGCGGATTCGAGTCGCTTCAATCGATAGCGAAACCGCATGTTTTCGATGCCGAACTCCAGTTGGCATGGCAGGGTAGAACCGCCCTGTTTGGCTATTCGCGTAGCGATGGTGCGGTTGCGTTAAGCCCCGGCCAAACAGGCGCGGCGGGGATCGGCCTGGCGACGGCGGGCCCCGCGCAGATTGGGCAGACGATACAGGTGCCGGGTGAAATTCGTTTCAACGAAGACCTCACGGCGCATGTCGTGCCGCGTGTTGCCGGTGTGGTCGAGCGGGTTTCCGTCTCGGTCGGACAGAAGGTGGAGAAGGGCCAACTGCTTGCCGTTATTGCGAGCACGGATCTTTCGGACCGGCGAAGCGAGTTGCTGACAGCCGAGCGTCGACTATCAGCAGCACGAACGACTTATCAACGGGAGAAAACGCTTTGGCAAGAACGGATTTCAGCCGAGCAGGATTATCTCCAGGCCCAGGTGCAACTGCGTGAGGCGGAGATCGCTGCGCAGAACGCACGTCAAAAGCTTCTGGCGCTGAACGTGACAGGCAACGCCGGGCCGTTGAACCGTTATGAACTACGGGCGCCCTTCGCGGGAACCATTATCGAGAAGCACGCTACCGCAGGTGAGGCCATCGCCG
Organism: Paraburkholderia sp.; assembly: GCA_035277805.1. Taxonomy (GTDB): domain Bacteria; phylum Pseudomonadota; class Gammaproteobacteria; order Burkholderiales; family Burkholderiaceae; genus Paraburkholderia. The sequence continues at coordinate 13,240 of DATEJU010000376.1, forward strand.
CCGACGCGAAAGTCTTTACGCTATCGGATCTTTCATCGGTCTGGGCCGAGATGGCTGTGCCGCCGCAACAGCTTGACGTCGTGCGCGTGGGCCGCGAAGCGCTCGTCAAGGCGACTGCATTTGATTCGGCCTCCAGCGGGCGCGTGACCTATGTCGGCTCGCTCCTTGGCGAACAAACACGCTCCGCACCGGCGCGCGTGGTCTTGCCCAATCCCGATGGCGCCTGGCGTCCAGGAATGTTTGTCAGTGTGTCGGTCGACGCTGGCCGGCAGAACGTGCCCGTGGCCGTCGCCGTGGATGCGCTGCAAGAGATTGACGGTTCATTGGTTGTGTTCGCGAAATCGCCAAAGGGATTTGTCCCGGTGGGCGTGAAAACGGGTGTCAAGGACGCACGATTCGTCCAGATCGTCAGCGGTTTGAACGCCGGTCAGCAATATGTCGCAGCCAACAGCTTCGCACTAAAGGCCGAGCTCGGCAAAGGAAGTGCCGAAGAGTGATGTACACGCCGGCAATACACCAGGCCACCTCCATGGCAGTCTTGAGGGCATTACCTCATGTTTGAGCGACTCATCCGCTTCGCGATCGGCCATCGCTGGCTTGTCATGCTCGCTGTGGCGGCGATTGCCGCATTGGGCATACTCAGCTACCAGAAACTGCCGATCGACGCCGTACCGGACATCACCAATGTCCAGGTGCAGATCAACACCGCTGCACCGGGCTACTCGCCGCTCGAAACCGAGCAGCGTATTACGTTTCCGATCGAGACGGCCATGGCGGGTCTGCCGAACCTCGATCAGACGCGCTCCATTTCGCGCTATGGCCTGTCCCAGGTCACAGTGATCTTCAAGGACGGAACCGACATTTACTTTGCGCGCCAGCTTGTCAACGAGCGCATCCAGGAGGCAAAAGAGAAACTGCCATCGGGCATTGCACCTGCGATGGGACCCACATCGACGGGGCTGGGCGAAATCTACCTGTGGACTGTCGAAGCGGATGCCGCGGCCCGCAAGCCCGACGGCAACCGGTACACACTTGCCGATTTGCGCGAGCTTCAGGACTGGGTCATCAAACCCCAACTGCGCAATGTGCCGGGCGTCACGGAAGTCAATTCGATCGGCGGCTACGTCAAGGAGTTTCGTGTTGCGCCCGACCCGGCGAAATTGATGTCGTATCGCCTGACGCTTGCCGATATCGTGCGGGCACTCGAACGCAACAACGACAACGTGGGTGCCGGCTACATCGAACACCGGGGAGAGCAATACCTGGTGCGCGTGCCTGGCCAGGCGCACTCCGTGGACGACATTGCCAATATCGTGCTCGCCAGCATAGGCGGCGTGCCGGTGCGCATCAAGGACGTGGGCGAAGTTGGCATTGGACGCGAACTGCGTACGGGCGCCGCGACATCGAACGGCCGGGAAGTCGTGCTTGGGACCGTGTTCATGCTGATGGGCGAGAACAGCCGTTCGGTCGCGAAGGCCGTCGCGCTAAGAATGGAGCAGGTGAACCGGACTCTGCCCAAAGGCGTCAAGGCCATTCCGGTCTACGACCGCACGGTGCTCGTGGACAAGGCCATCGAGACGGTCAAGAAAAACCTGCTGGAAGGCGCGGTGCTCGTCATCGTCATTCTCTTCGTATTTCTCGGCAATATCCGCGCCGCGCTCATTACGGCGCTGGTCATCCCGCTTTCGATGTTGATGACCTTCACCGGCATGGTGAACGCAAAAGTGAGCGCGAATCTGATGAGCCTTGGCGCACTCGATTTCGGCATCATCGTTGATGGCGCGGTGGTGATTGTCGAGAATTGCATCAGACGGCTCGCCCATGCGCAGACGTTGGCTAATCGTCCGCTGACACTCCAGGAGCGGTTTGCCGAAATCTCCGGGGCGTCCCAGGAAGCGCGCCGGGCGCTCATATTCGGCCAGCTCATCATCATGGTGGTTTATCTGCCCATCTTCGCGCTGACCGGCGTCGAGGGAAAGATGTTTCATCCCATGGCGCTCACGGTCGTGATGGCGCTTGCGGCTGCGATGGTGCTGACAGTCACCTTCATACCAGCGGCCGTTGCATTATTTATCGGCAAGCGCGTGGAAGAAAAAGAAAACCGCCTGATGAGGTGGGCGCGACGCGCTTACGAGCCCGTTCTGGTCCGGTTCGTGGCGCGCCCTAAACCGGTATTGCTGGCCGCGGTGTTGATCGTCGGCGTAACCCTCGGGCTCGCTACGCGTCTTGGCAGCGAGTTCGTGCCGAGTCTGAACGAAGGCGATCTCGCCGTGGCCGCGCTACGGATTCCCGGCACGAGCCTGTCGCAGTCGCTCGAGATGCAGAAAGCCATCGAAAGCGCGCTCAAGCGGCGCATCCCCGAAATCGAGCGCGTATTCGCCCGCACGGGGACGGCCGAGGTGGCGGCGGACCCGATGCCGCCGAACCTCTCGGACGGCTACGTGATGCTCAAGCCTTTGAGCCAATGGCCAGCTCCCCAAAAGACCCGCGAGCAGATCGTGCGGGAGATCGAAGCCGTCCTTGCAGAACTGCCAGGGAATGCGTACGAGTTTTCACAGCCAATACAGCTTCGTTTCAACGAGCTTATATCTGGCGTTCGCAGTGACATTGCAGTGAAAGTTTTCGGCGACAACATGGATGTTCTGAACGACACCGGGCAGAAAATCGCGAGGTCGCTTCAGAAAGTGCCGGGCGCTTCCGAAGTGAAAGTCGAACAGACGACCGGCTTGCCGGTGCTGAGCGTCGAACTCGATCGCGACAAGCTTGCGCGATATGGCGTGAGCATTGCGGACGTGCAGGACACGGTTGCGGCAGCGATGGGCGGGCGTCTTGCGGGCACGCTGTTCCAGGGCGATCGCCGCTTCGATATTGTCGTACGGCTGCCGGAAGCACAGCGCTCGGACATCGAGGCCATCAAGCGTTTGCCGATAGCGTTGCCGGTTGCCGCGCCTGCGGCGGCAAGCGCAACAATTAGCCAGACACCTTACGTGCCGCTTGCGGAACTCGCCACGCTCAAGATAGGTCCGGGACCGAACCAGATCAGCCGCGAGGACGGCAAGCGCCGGGTCGTCGTGAGCGCCAACGTGCGCGGGCGCGACGTGGGTTCCTTCGTGGCGGCCGCACAGGCGCAGATTCAGCGGGACGTGCAGGTGCCACCCGGGTATTGGCTATCGTGGGGCGGCCAGTTCGAGGAACTGCAAAACGCCAGCGAGCGGCTTAAGCTGGTTGTGCCACTCGCCTTGTTCCTCGTGTTCGTGCTGCTATTCATCATGTTTAACAATGCCAAGGATGGCTTGCTGGTTTTCACTGGAATACCGTTCGCGCTTAGCGGTGGAGTCGTATCATTGTGGTTGCGCGGCATTCCTCTTTCAATTACCGCTGCTGTAGGATTTATTGCGCTATCCGGGGTCGCGGTGCTCAACGGACTCGTCATGATTTCGTTTATCCGAAACCTGCGCGAGGAAGGAGCCGATCTCCTTGAAGCAGTGCACGAAGGCGCGCTGACACGGCTGCGGCCTGTTTTGATGACTGCCCTGGTTGCTTCGCTGGGCTTTCTCCCCATGGCCTTCGCGACAGGTACCGGCTCCGAGGTGCAACGCCCGTTAGCAACAGTCGTAATTGGCGGAATTCTGTCATCCACCGCTCTCACGTTGCTCGTGTTGCCGGTGTTGTACCGTGTGTGTCATGCCACGTCATTGCGGGGCAGGTTCAAGGCGTGTATTTATCGGGGAGTAACGGGAAGTTTGTTACGTCGCCTGGGCTTCAAATGAGGTAATTTGCAATGCGAATTCTGATCGTCGAAGACGAGCACAAAACTGGTGCATACCTCCGGAAAGGATTGACCGAAGTCGGCTATGTCGTCGACTGGGTGGAAGACGGTATATCCGGGCAGCACTGGGCAGAAACGGAAGACTATGACCTCGTTATTCTGGACGTGATGCTACCTGGGCAGGACGGATGGACACTTTTGCAGAACCTGCGGCGCAGCAAGCCAACCCCCGTCCTGTTTCTTACGGCGCGGGACGATGTGGGAGACCGTATCAAGGGGCTGGAGCTTGGCGGAGACGACTACATTGCGAAGCCATTCGATTTCGTCGAATTGACGGCCCGCGTAAAGTGCATATTGCGTCGCGCCCACCCGCGCGATTCCAATACCCTGCGCGTCGCGGATCTCGAGCTTGACCTGACGCGCAGAAAAGCCACAAGGCAAGGGCACGTTATCCTTCTGACTGCGAAGGAATTTTCGCTGCTCTGGCTATTGATGCGGCGCGAAGGGGAGATCCTGCCGCGCGCGATCATCGCGTCGCAGGTTTGGGACATGAATTTCAACAGCGATACGAATGTCGTGGATTCCGCCATCCGCCGCCTGCGCTCGAAGGTGGACGATGCATACGAAGCCAAGCTGATTCATACCGTGCGCGGGATGGGCTATGTACTGGAAGCACGCGACAGTATCAACGTATGAACAATCGATTTTTGCCGCGTACGCTGCGCGCGCGGTTGACTGCACTGATCTTCCTCTCCACGTCCATCATTCTTGCGTTAAGCGGCGCAGCGCTGTTCGAGGCCCAGCGAAACCGTATGGACGAAGCCGCGGAAGAACATATGGAAAGCACCCTGGAATCGGTGCGAGTCGATCTCCTGGAGGTGCGTTCGACGGGTGAAATCGCCGGCGATGCCCATGCCTGGATCGATCTGCTCCGTGGCCATCAGAATATGGATATGGCCATCTACGATATGGCCGGGCAACGCCTCGTGAGTACCAGCAGCTTCCAGCCGCAGGCGCGGCTTTTCGCTACGCCGGCAGAGAACCAGAAAGTCGAGATCGACCCCGATGAGTCCGGACTGCGCTATCTCGTGAAGGTCGTGCGGCTTGCGGGTCCGGACAGTGTCTCCGTGCGCGTCATGGTTCAATACGATACATCGGGCGATGCGGTTTCGCTGCGCGTGGACGCCGCGGTCATCATCCTCATCGAGGTATTGGGCGTAGCGCTTGCGGCCGCGTTTGCGTACGGTATCGCCATGCTGGGTTTGAGTCCGCTTCGGCGTTTCGTCGCGCACGCGGAGGAGATGTCGTCTAGCCGGCTCGCGCATCCGCTCAGCGAACCCGACGCATCCGGCGAACTCAAGGAACTGGAGCATGCCTTTAACGGGATGCTGGAACGGCTGAACGATTCCTTTACCCGTTTAAGCCAGTTTTCGTCCAACCTTGCGCACGATATGCGCACGCCGCTCACGAACCTGCAGGCGGCTGCGCAGGTGGCGTTGACCTTGCCGCGCAGCGCGGCGGAGTACAGGGACGTCATCGAATCGAGCATCGAGGAGTATCGCCGGCTCGCGGACATGATCGACGACATGCTCTTCCTCGCAAGATCGGAGGATGCACACTCGCTCGTCGAGGTTCGCCAGCTGGACGCCGTATCGGAGGCCGAACGGGTGGCCGGTTACTACGAGCCCATGGCGGAAGACGCGGGAGTTGCCATTCACGTGAAGGGGCGCGCGACGATTTACGCGGATCTGTTGCTCTATCAGCGTGCCTTGAGCAACCTGCTCACGAATGCACTGGCTCACGCGCCTCGTGGGTCCGCCATTGTCGTCAATTGCGGCGAGGAGGATCGCGCCTCGCGAATCGCCGTCACCGACACCGGTCCTGGCATCGAATCGCATCATCTCGAGCGTATCTTCGAACGGTTTTATCGCGTGGACCCGTCGAGGCGTAATCCGGCGCCGGGAACGGGGCTCGGCCTTGCGATCGTCAAATCGATCATGGATAGCCACGGCGGTCAATGTGGTGTCGAAAGCCGCCCCGGCGTGCGCACGACGTTCTGGTTGAGCTTTCCTCGCAAACTGTTTGCCCAGAATGACCTGCCTCCTTCAATAGGGCCAATGGGCTTCTAGCAAAATCCCTTTAAACCAGCTCCTGGAAAGCGGCAAGCGCATCCATCACGAAATCGATTGACCATACCTCGTTGGGCGCGTTCGGCAAGGCCCGTTGCTCGCGCTCAATCATGACACCATGGCGCCTGCGATGGCGCCGCACGGCCAAC
>DATEJU010000377.1:0-24913 GCA_035277805.1 Paraburkholderia sp.
CCGAAAGCGCGATCAGCGAGGTGAGCACGGAAAGCGGAATCGTCACCGCGATGATGAGCGTGGCACGCCAACTGCCGAGAAATAGCAGGATCATCGCGGCCGTGAGGCACGCGGCAATGAGCGCCTCGCGCACCACACCCGAAATGGCGGACTTCACGAACAGCGACTGGTCTGAGAGCGGCGTGATCTTGAGCGCGCTGGGCAGGCCCGCGGCAATCTTCGGCAGCATCGCTTTGACCTGCTGAATAATCGTGAGCGTGGAGGCGCTGCCGGTCTTTTGCACCGTGAGCAGCGCGGCGCGCTTGCCGTTCGCGCGCACGATGTTGGTCTGCGGCGCATAGCCGTCGATCACGTGTGCAACGTCATGCACATAAACCACGCTGCCGTTCACGGTCTTGACGGGCAGGTCGTTGAGTGCCGCGACCGTCTGCGTGCTGCCGTTCATCTCCACGTTGTACTCGCGCGCGCCGATCTTGGCCGTGCCGCCCGGCAAGATCAGGTTCTGCGCGTTGACGGCGTTCACGACGTCGATGGGCGCGAGACCCTTGGCCTGCAGCGCCTTCGGATCGAGCTGCACCATGATCTGGCGAATCTTGCCGCCATAGGGCAGCGGCACGGCCGCACCTTGCACCGTGGCGAGCTGCGTGCGGATGAAGCTGTTGCCGAGGTCGTAGAGCGACTGCTCGGGCAGCGTATTGCTGGAGAGGCCGAGCTGCAGCACCGGCACCGTCGAGGCGCTGTAGGTGATGATGTTCGGCGGCAGCGTGCCGGGCGGCAGGATGCGCAGGATCGACGCGGAGTTCGAGGCCGCTTCGGCTATTGCGCGATTGATGTCGGCGCCCGGATGGAAGAACACCTTCACCACCGACACGCCGTTGAGCGACTGCGATTCGATGTGCTCGATATCGTCGACATCCGAGGTGAGGGCGCGCTCGTAGTTCGAGGTGATGCGATGCGCCATGTCCTCGGCCGAGAAACCGTTGTACGTCCACACGATGCTGACGACCGGAATGTCGATGTCCGGAAAAATATCCGTGGGCGTGCGCATGATCGCGAGCGGCCCGAGGATGAAGAGCAGCACGGCGAGCACGATGAACGTATAGGGGCGCCTGAGCGCCAGTTTGACGATCCACATGACGGTGTCCGGTTTGAGACTGAAGCGGGGACTGGAACGCCCGGCGCCGCAGGCGTTGGCGCTGCGTTGGGCCGTGGGGCGGCGCAATCGGTGAAAGACGGGAGCAAGTATGGGAATGGGGCGCTTACCCCGTGCTGACCCGCACATTACGGATTTGATATCTGCGCGGATAACAAAGTCGTAATGCGCGAGTCAGCTTTGGGTCAGCGCCGGGTGGCCAGAATGCAGTCAACCTTCGCGGGGACCGGTCCACCGGCTCTCTCGAAGGCGGGCCGCAACTGCGCCACCTCCGGATGCAGCGGCCACTTATGCAAACTCATGCAAAGGTGAACATCATGAAAGCACTCATTTCCGCATTGCTCGTTTCCTGCGCGCTGGCCGCACCGGTTTGCGCGTTTGCGCAGTCGAGCGCGGTGACCAACCCCACCAGCGCGGCCGGCGCGAACGGTCCTGTCACGCGCGCCGAGGTCCGCGCCGATCTCGCGCGCGTCGAGCAGGCCGGCTATCGTCCGGGCGGAGACGACCTCAACTATCCGAACGACATCCAGCACGCCGAGGCCATCGTCGCGCAAGAAAATGCGAAATCCGCTGCTGGGGCGGTGGGCGGCGTCGCCATGTCGGGCACCTCGGATTCGGGCGGGCAAGCCGTGGCCACCGCCGATGGACGCTCGATCTACGCCGGGCATTGAGCGCGGCCTGGCAGCACCCGCGCAAAACCGCAGACATCCCCCCCGTTCGCAGGGGGGGAATGCGCGCCTCCGATCGCTATGCTCGAGTTCTGGCAGGTATGCATCGACGACACCCGAAGCATGCCGCCACATGAATGAAGCAGAGGCGGGAGACAGCGATGAGGGACCACGAAAAGGCGCACGAAAAGGCGCACGAAAAAGCGCACGAAAGATCGTTGCGCGCGGTAATCGAGAAATGGCTGGCACCGGATTCGCCCGGCGAAGTCGTGCTAACCCGCTTGCAGGCATGCCGCGCGGCGCCGTGGCGCTGCGTGCGCGTCGAGATGGCGCGGGCGTCCGGCAGCTACGCGATCGTGTTCTTCAGGCATGGCGATGGATCGTGGTGCGTATTTCCACCGCCCTTCACGCGCCCGGCGATGGGCGGCGGCCATGTCGCGCACCCGCGGGCCGGTGTCCGGAGCACGCCGTCCCTGTCCGCCATCCCCGCCACCCAATGAGGGGGGGTACGCGCGCCCGCCCATCTGGCTTACTCGTGCTGGCATAGCGACGACCCTCGATGCCCGGCGGCCGTCGCAAAACAGGGTCCAGATATAACGGAGGCAAACAGTGGGTGTGTTAAGCGGAATTCGTGTCCTCGAATTCGAGGCAATTGGCCCCGCACCATTCGGCGTGATGATGTTGGCGGATATGGGCGCGGACGTCCTGCGCATCGACCGGCCCGTCGCGCCGGACGATCTCGGCCCGAAACGCGCGGGCAGGCACGTCAACGTGACCGGCCGCGGCCGGCGGTCCGTGACGCTCGATCTCAAGCAGCCGCAGGCCTGCGAGGCCGCGCTCGAACTGATGGCGCGCGCGGATGTGGTGATCGAAGGCTTCCGGCCGGGCACCATGGAGCGGCTCGGCCTCGGGCCGCAGCAGGCGCTCATGCGCAATCCGGGGCTCGTGTACGGCCGCATGACGGGCTGGGGGCAGACCGGTCCGCTCGCGGCGCGCGCAGGCCACGATCTGAATTACATCGCGCTCTCGGGCGTGCTCTCCGGCATTGGCCGCGATGCGCACGGCGCGCCCGTGCCGCCGCTGAATCTCGTCGGCGACTATGGCGGCGGCGGGATGCTGCTGGCGCTCGGCGTGGTGGCCGCCTTGCTGAACGTGCAGCGCGGCGGCGAAGGCCAGGTCGTGGATGCCGCGATGATCGAAGGCGCGGCGCAACTGGGCTCGGTGATCTGGGGCCTGCTCGGCTCGGGACTCTGGCGCGAGGAGCGCGGCAGCAACCTGCTCGACGGCGGCACGCCCTGGTACGACAGCTACCGCACGCGCGACGGCGGCTACATGTCGGTGGGCGCCGTGGAGGAGCGCTTCTATGCCCAACTGCTCGACAAGCTCGGTCTCGCCGGCGAAGACTTGCCGAAACAGCACGATCGCCACGGCTGGCCGATCCTGCGCGAGCGCTTCGAAGCGGTGTTCCTCACCCGCACGCGCGACGAGTGGTGCGCCATTTTCGAAGGCAGCGACGCATGCGTCGCGCCCGTCCTCGGCTTCTCGGAGGCGCCCCATCATCCGCAGCACCGGGCGCGCGGCAGTTTCGTCGAGTCGGGAGGCGTGGTCCAGCCGGCGCCCGCGCCGCGCTTTTCCGCTACGCCTTCAAAGCTCTCCGCGCCCGCGCCTGCGCGCGGAGAGGGCGGCCACGATGCGCTGCGCGCCTGGGGCTTCGACGAAGCCGCCGTGGCTCGGCTGCGCGAGAAGGGCTTGGGCTGCAACGTTTGAGCGCCGGTGCTTCGATCCAATAATCAGGAACACGAGATGAATTGCGGGAGGCAAACATGAAGGTGTTGGTAGCAGTCAAGCGCGTGGTCGATTTCAACGTCAAGGTCCGCGTGAAAGCGGATGGCTCGGGCGTCGATCTCGCCAACGTCAAGATGAGCATCAATCCATTCGACGAGATCGCCGTCGAAGAGGCTGTGCGCCTGAAGGAGAAAGGCGTGGCGAGCGAAGTGATCGCCGTATCGTGCGGCGTGAGTGCGTGCCAGGAGGTGCTGCGCACCGCCATGGCGATCGGCGCCGACCGCGGCGTGCTGATCGAGTCCGATGCAGAACTACAGCCGCTCGCGGTGGCCAGGCTGCTCAAGGCGCTCGTCGAGCGCGAGCAGCCGCAGCTCGTGATTCTCGGCAAGCAGGCCATCGACGACGATTGCAACCAGACAGGCCAGATGCTCGCCGCGCTCATCGGCGCTGGCCAGGCCGCGTTTGCCAGCAAGGTCGAGATCGTCGACGGGCATGCCGTGGTCACGCGCGAAATCGACGGCGGCCTCGAAACCGTCAAGCTCGCGCTGCCGGCCATCGTCACGACTGACTTGCGCCTGAACGAGCCGCGCTACGCCACGCTCCCGAACATCATGAAGGCGAAGAAGAAGCCGCTAGATACCGTGACGCCGGAGCAACTGGGCGTGGACGTCGCGCCGCGCCTGAAGACGCTCAAGAGCGCGGAGCCCGCCGGGCGCAGCGCGGGCGTGAAGGTGCCCGACGTGGCGACGCTGGTCGCGAAACTGAAGAACGAAGCCAAGGTAATCTGAAGGAGCCCGAATGACTGCGCAAGGCAAAGTGCTGGTCGTGGCCGAACACGATCACGTTTCAATCAAGAACGCAACGCTCAACGCCGTGACCGCCGCGTTGCAGTGCGGCGCCGAAGTTCACATGCTGGTGGCGGGCCACGCGGCCGGTGGCGCAGCGCATGCCGCGACACGGATCGCGGGCGTCGCGCGCGTGCTGCACGCCGACGCGCCGCAACTGGCCGAGGCCCTCGCCGAAAACCTCGCGGCGCAGGTGGTGGCGCTCGCGCCGGCGTACGGTCATATCGTCTTCGCATCGACGAGCACGGGCAAGAACGTCGCGCCGCGCGTGGCCGCGCTGCTCGACGTCGCCCAGGTCTCGGACATCACGCGCGTCGTGAGCGCCGATACCTTCGAGCGGCCCGTCTACGCGGGCAATGTGATCGTCACGGTGCAAAGCGGCGACGCCGTGAAGGTCGTGACGGTGCGCGCGACCGCATTCGACGGCGCCGCTTCGCAGGGCGGCACAGCCTCGGTCGAGCCGGTGCCGGCGGTGGCCGACACGGGCCTTGCGAGCTTCGTCGAGCGCGTGGTCGCGAAGAGCGACCGCCCCGAGCTTGCCGACGCGCGCATCGTCGTGAGCGGCGGCCGCGCCATGGGCAGCAGCGAGCGGTTCAACGAAGTGCTCACGCCGCTCGCCGACAAGCTCGGCGCGGCGCTCGGCGCCTCGCGCGCGGCCGTGGACGCCGGCTTCGCCCCCAACGACTGGCAGGTCGGCCAGACCGGCAAGATCGTGGCGCCCGAGCTCTACGTGGCGTGCGGCATTTCCGGCGCGATCCAGCATCTCGCGGGCATGAAGGATTCGAAGGTGATCGTCGCCATCAACAAGGACGCCGAGGCACCCATATTCAGTATTGCTGACTATGGGCTCGAAGCCGATCTCTTCTCGGCCGTGCCCGAGATGATCGCGGCGATCTGAAATTCCGCGCGCTTCATGCAGCTTGCCGGCGCGCCCATCGGGGCGCGCCGGTTGCGCTTGACGGCCACGCTCGCGCTATCGGCGTGCTTTACCGCGCTGCGAGCGCATACCACATCGCGCCATCGTCGCGCAGCTCCCTCGTCACCTCGCCGCGATACAAAAGGTAGTTCAGGCAGGCGAGGCTCTCGCCCGTAGCCATGCCCATCTGGCTAATCTGCGTCTCGGTGATCGGCCGCGCGAACAGGGTGGTGAACACGTCCACGGCGCGCCTGGGCGTCGTCAGGCTGCGCCGCAGCCGCTCGAAGCTGCGTTGCTGGCCACGCTCCAGCCGGTCGAGCCGCGCATGCAATCCGCGAAAACAGTCGTGGTGCGACGGCAGCACCAGCACGTCGTCGGGCACCTGCGCCCTGAACTTCTCGATGGATGCGAGCCAGCCCGCCATCGGGTCGGCATCGGGCTCGATGGGGTAGACCGAGACGTTCGACGAAATGCGCGGCAAGACCTGGTCCCCGGAAATCAACAGCTTCAGATCGGGACAATGGAAGCACGCATGCTCGGGCGAATGTCCCGTGCCCGTGATAACGCGCCACGTATGCGCGCCAATGCGGATTTCCTCGCCGTCCCGAATGCGCCGGAAGCTGGCCGGGAGCGCGTGAACATGCTGACCGAAGCGCCCGAAACGCGCGCGGTAGAGGTCGATCGCGGCGTTGCTCCATCCTGCCTGCCGATAGAAACGGATTGCGTCGTCCGGCGCTTCGAGACCGGTGTCGGCCATCGTCACCCGGCAGTTGAAATACTCGGCGCGCGTCATCCATAACCGGCAGTCGTTCGTGCGTGTGAGCCACCCGGCCATGCCCACGTGGTCGGGATGCATGTGCGTGACGAGTACGCGCGTCACGCGGCGCCGCGCGCCGCCGCGTTGCAGCCAGTCGCTCCAGACGGCGGCGGCGGGATCGGTGCGCGCGCCCGTGTCGATCACGGCCCAGCCGTCCTCCTCGGCGATCGCCCATACGTTGATGTGGTCCAGCTCGTAAGGCAGCGGCATGCGGATCCAGTGCACGCCCGGCGCGACTTCGAGCGTGCCGCCCGGCGCGGGCGGCGCCTCGAACGGGTAGACAAGCGCAGCGGGCGCGGTGGAGGAGCCGGTATCGTCGTTCATCGCATGGAGTTCTGATAACTGGATATTCGCGGGCTGCGCGCGAGCCGCGCAACAAGGAGACTACAAGCGGGCTAAAAGCGGGCCACAAGCAGTCAGGCGAGCATGCAAAACGGCCCGTCCGACGACGCGTTCGGGCAACTTCGAACGGGCCTGAGCAAGGTCTCTCCGATTGTACGCGACGGCTAGCGCAAGCGTGCCGGGTCGCGCAGACGAGAGGGGAGCACGGAGCATCGGCGCCACGCAGCATTTCGGGATTTTTCCATCCTATGCGGAATCCGCATGCGGGTATGCACGACCAGCATCAACGTTTTTTTGACTGTCCCTACCATCCGTTCTGACTCTGGCGTACTGTCTGGCCACCTTGGCTCCGAGGTCTTTTTTGGGGCGTAGTGGTTTCTTACTCATTCATATACGATCATGAACAAGCTCCCCCGACTCGTTTTTTCGTCATACCGTACAGTGAGTGCCTTGCTGATCGCGGCAAGTTTTGCCCTGCCTGTCTGCTCGTCGTCCGCAATGGCCGCTGACGATAATTCCACTGCGTCTGCAACCAACGAGGCCCCGAAGAAACTGCCGCGCGTCATCGTGCTCGCAACCGGCGGGACGATCTCCGGAACGGCTGACGCTCGCTCGGCGATCGGCTACAACTCCGGCGAACGAACCGGGAAGCAGTTGATCAAGGACGTTCCCGGTATCAGCAAGTTCGCGAGCATCTCGGCAGAGCAGATTTCGAACGTCGGCTCACAGGATATGAGCGACAGCATCTGGTTTCAGCTCGCCAGACGCATCGACGAAATCTTCGCTCGTGGCGAGGCCGATGGTGTCGTGATTACGCACGGCACGGACACGATGGAAGAGACGGCCTTCTTCCTGAAGAACGTGCTGCATACTCGCCAGCCGGTCGTTCTGGTCGGCTCGATGCGGCCGGGTGGTGTCGTGAGCGCCGACGGGCCGAATAACCTCCTCGAGGCAGTCGAGGTGGCGGCCAGTCCGCAGTCGCAGGGACGTGGTGTCATGGTGGTGATGAACGATACGATCCACGACCCTCGCTGGGTCACCAAGACCAACACGACCTCGGTTCAAACATTTCTGTCGCCGAACGCAGGTCCGATTGGCTATGTCGATCCTGCATCGGTTCGCTACGTGCAGCCGGTCACGGCACCGCGCCACGCTGCCTTCACGTTGCCCGCCACGGGCGAGCTGCCGCGCGTGGATATTGTCTACGCGCACAGCAATATGGATGCGTCGCAAATCGACCATGCCGCCGCTGACAACGCCAAAGGCATAGTGATTGCGGGCGTCGGCGATGGCAATGTTTCGAAGGTGGCGCTGGCGGCTATGGAGCGTGCGGCGAAGAGCGGGATCGTCGTCGTGCGCGCTTCGCGGGTTGGGTCGGGTTTCGTGAATCGCAACGTTGAAGTCGACGACGACAAGAGTGGCTTTGTCGCCTCGCTCGACCTCAATCCGCAAAAGGCCCGGTTGCTGACGCAATTGCTGATCGCCAACGGCGTCACGTCGCCAGGCAAGGTGCAGGAAGCCTTTTCTGCCACGTACTGACGGTTGACGGGGCCTGTGCCTGCGCCCGGAAACTGTTCTGGCGAATGGTTTCGCCTGCCCGGTACGACGAAGCAGCCGTTGCCGCACATTTCGTACACAGGCACGAGCTATTTCGGGCGCTGCCTCGCGCTGCTGCTTGGGCGAGCGGCGAGTACGCCCGCACGCCCGGCGCCGCGCCTTACCACACAGCCTGACTCGTAATCGCAAACTGCCGGAATTCGGTATCGACAGGTAACGGGGCGCCGCGCTCCGTTTTCTCGATGGTGTCGACGACCGGCAGCCCCACGCCTTCGAGCCACTCGGACAGCCCCAGATCGTTGGGCGTATCGATGCGCACGAACATGCCGGCGTTGGACGCGAGCCAATGGCTGATCAGCGCCTTCGCGCGGCACGCATCGGGCGAGTCGGGGGCGATCACGGGGCCGATCACATGGCCGTCGCCGAAGCGCCGAAAGAGCGCGAAGCCAATGAGCGTCCCGTCGCGGTCGAGCGCGATGCCGCTTGCGGTCTCGAGCAGCTTGGGCAGCATGGCCGAGCGATCGAGGCCGCTCGCGCGCGTGGCCAGTTCGATCAGGCGCGGCAGGTCGCTCGCGCCGATCGGGCGCAGCCGCTCGCCCGGCGGCAGGGAAACGAGCGGCGGCTGGAATGCCGCGCCCTGGTGCTGGTGAATGCGCCCGAAGCGCTTGAAGCCGAGCCGCTCGACGAGCGGCAAGCCCGCATCGCTCGCATGGAGCAGCAGCGTGCGCGAGCCCAGCGCCTGCATCCAGTGCTCGATCATGGCGCGGCCGATGCCGCTGCGCTGATAGCCGGGCTTCACGATCAGCATGCCGAGCGTTGCCGCGTCGTTGCCGAACGCCCAAGCGAACGCCGTGCCGACGATCGCGCCGCTGTCGTCCACGGCGACGATGCCCTCGCCGATGCGCGCGGCGAAGCGCCAGTCTTCGGGACGGTGGCGCCAGCGCACGGCCGCCGACAAGGCATGCGCGGCGCTCAGGTCGTCGGCCGTGAAGGCCCGCAAGGTGATGACGCTGTTTGGAGTTGGGTCGGACACGCCGGCCTCCTCATTCTGTATACGCGTACCGTGACTATCGCATTGACCGTTCAGGCTGACTAGGACGATCTTCCTGTTCTGCGCTCGCTCGCCGTGCGGGCTTTGCGCGCCGCGTGGGGGGGCGTTGATGCAATGCAAAACGCGTGGTCCGGCAGCCCACAACGCGTCGAATCTGCCGATTGCCCAATTTTGTCGGCGCAATATGCGGCGGGGGTGGGCCTACGATGTTTCCCATCGAGACCAATCGAGGGATGCCATCCATGGACCAGTTCGATCCCGGCGCAGTCGCCATCCAGAGCGGCCATTTCATTGGCGGCGAGCGGGTGCGCGGGGGCGCTTCGCACATCGACGTGGCGCGCCCGTCCGACGCCGTCGTGTATGCGTCGGTGCCGGTGGCGGATGCGCAGATGGTGGACCGTGCCGTCGAGAACGCATCGCATGCGCTTCGCGAGAGCGGCTGGGCGCGTATGGCGCCGCGCGAGCGCGCACGCATCCTGCGGCGCTTCGCCGACCTGATCGCCGCCGATGCGGTCACGCTCGCGCAGCTGGAAGCGCTCGGCTCGACGCGGCCCGTACGCGACGCCTTTGCGTGGGACGTGCCGTTCACGGCAGAAGGCATTCGCTTCTACGCCGAGTTCGCCGACAAGATCGGCGGCGAAGTGATGGCCACCGACCATGACCATCTGGGCATGACGATCGCCGAGCCCCATGGCGTGGTCGGCGCAATCGCGCCGTGGAATTTCCCGCTCGTGATGGCCTCGTGGAAGATCGGTCCCGCGCTCGCGGCCGGCAACGCCGTGGTGCTCAAGCCCTCGGAGATGACACCGTTCTCGGTGTTGCGCCTCGCCGAGCTCGCGATCGAGGCGGGCATGGCGCCTGGCATCTTCAACGTCGTGCAAGGCGACGGCGCAACCACGGGCGAAGCGCTCGTGCGCCATCCACGCGTCGCCAAAGTCACCTTCACGGGCTCGACGCGCGCTGGCGCCGCGATCATGGCCGCGTGTGCGCACAGCGGCACGAAGCCGGTCACGCTCGAGCTGGGCGGCAAGAGCCCGCAGATCGTATTCGCCGATGCGCCGAAGCTCGACGAGGTCGCGCGCCGCATCGCTGGCGCGATCACGGGCAACGCGGGCCAGGTGTGCGTGGCCGGTTCGCGGCTCCTCGTCGAGCGCGCCATCGCCGACGAGCTGGTCGCGCGCATCGCGCAGGCCTTTGCGCCGTTGCGCGCGGGCGCGACGTGGGCGCCGGGCACGACGCTGCCGCCCATTGTTTCCGAGGCGCAGGCCGCGCGCATCGAGGCGATCGTGTCGCGCAGCGTGGCCGAAGGCGCCGTCGTGCACTGCGGCGGTGGGCGCGCCGATGCGAGCGTGCCCGGCGCGTTCTACCAGCCCACCATCCTCACCGGCGTGACGCCGCAAACCGAGGCCGTGCGCGCCGAGGTCTTCGGCCCGGTGCTCACGGTGCAGACCTTCGAGACGGAGGAAGAGGCGCTCGCGCTGGCCGCGCATCCCGACTATGGCCTCGCCGCCGGCGTGCATACCGCGGACCTGGGTCGCGCGCTGCGCTTCGTGCGCGCGCTGGAGGCCGGCACGGTATGGGTCAATCGCTATGGACGCACGAGCGATTTCATGATCCCGACGGGCGGCTACAAGCGCTCGGGCGTCGGGAAAGACCTGGGACGGCAGGGCTATGAAGCGCACCTGCGCTTCAAGAGCGTGCTGATCGATACGCGTCTTTGACGATGCGCGAGATCCGCATGCTGCCAGGGCACAGGCGCACGGCCGTGCGAAACGCGCGGCCCGCCGGGGCGCGCAACGCTGGCTCGGGTCGCCGCCGCAGAATCTGCTGTGGCGGCCCCTGCAAACGCGTGCTTTGTACCGTTCGCGCCCCTCGAATCGATGACATTCGCAAATTTTGCGCTGTTTAAATTTTCCACAGGGACGCTTTTCCTGTTTTCGCCACTGAGCCCGCTTGCGGGTTCGTCATACGAAAGGATTGCCATCATGATCGATTTCGAGCCGAAGTACATCACGTTCGACTGTTACGGCACGCTGACGAAATTCCGCATGGCCGACATGGCGCGCGAGATGTACGGCGCGCGCCTCAAAGGCGCGGACCTCGAAAAGTTCGTCGCGTTCTTCGCGGCCTACCGTCGCGACGAGGTGCTGGGCGCATGGAAGCCGTATCGCGACGTGATCGTGAGCGCCGTGCAGCGCACCTGCAAGCGCATGAACGTCGAATTCAACGAGACGGAAGCGGAAAAATTCTACCTCGCCGTGCCGACCTGGGGCCCGCACCCGGACGTGCCCGAAGGCCTTGCGCGCCTCGCGAAGAAGTACAAGCTCGTGATTCTCTCGAACGCCTCGGACGACCAGATCCAGAGCAACGTCGACAAGCTCGGCGCGCCGTTTCATCGCGTCTTCACGGCGCAGCAGGCGCAGTCGTACAAGCCGCGCATGCAGGGCTTCGAATACATGTTCGACCAGTTGAACTGCAACCCCGGCGACGTGCTGCACGTTTCCTCGAGCCTGCGCTACGACCTCATGACGGCGCACGATCTGGGCATCAAGCACAAGGCCTTCGTCAAGCGCGGCCACGAGCCGGGCACGCCGTACTACGAGTACTACGAAGTGGAAACGATCGGAGAGCTGGCAACGCAGCTCGGCCTGTGAGCGGCGAGGGCGCCGTGCCCGCGCCCGCTGCGAACGCCTGATCTGAACAACCCGCCCAGCCCCAAGGCCGCCCGATGAAGCTCGAATCCTACTGGCTCGACACCGCACCACCCGGTCTCTATGCATGCGAGGGGCCAGTGGAGGGGAGCGTCGACGTGGCGGTGATCGGCGGTGGCTTCACGGGGCTCTCCGCGGCGCTCGCGTTCGGCCGCCGCGGCGCGAGCGTAGCCGTGCTGGATGCCGGGCGCATGGGCGGCGGCGCTTCCGGGCGCAACGGCGGCCAGTGCAACACGGGCGTGGCGCAGGATTACGCGGCGCTGCGCGAGCAACTGGGCGTCGAGCGCGCCCAGGGCTGCTATCGCGCCTATGCCGCGGCGGTCGACACGGTCGAGCGGCTGATTTGCGAGGAGGGCATCGACTGCGACTACCGTGCGAGCGGCAAGCTCAAGCTCGCCTCGAAGCCGCACCATCTCGAGCACCTCGAACGCACGGCCGAGCTGATTCATCGCGAGGTCGATCAGGATATCGAAATCGTTGGCCGCGAGCGCATCCGCAGCGAGGTGGGCTCGGACAGCTTCTTTGGCGGCCTGCTGCAAAGACACGGCGGCCAGATGCACATGGGGCGCTTCGCGGTGGGGCTCGCGAACGCGGCGGCACGGCGCGGCGCGCGGCTTTACGAGCATGCCGAGGTGACGTCGATCGCGAAGGACGGCGGCGCGTACCGCGTGGAATCGTCGCGCGGGACGTTGCGTGCGCAACAGGTATTGATCGCCACCGGGCCGTCGCGTCATGGCCCTTTTGCATGGTATCGGCGGCGTCTCGCGCCGGTGGGCTCGTTCATCGTCGTGACCGAGCCGCTGCCGGCCGATACGCTGGCGCGCCTCTTTCCGCAGCGCCGCTCGTACACCACGAGCCGGCTGATGCACAACTACTTTCGCGTGACGCCCGACGCGCGCCTGCTGTTCGGCGGCCGGGCGCGCTTCACCGCATCGGAGCAGCCCTCCGATGCGAAGAGCGGCCGCATCCTGCAGGGCAATCTCGCACAGTTGTTTCCGGGCCTGGCCCGGGCGCGCATCGATTACTGCTGGGGCGGGCTCGTCGACATCACTGCCGACCGCCTGCCGCGCGCCGGCCAGCACGACGGCGTGTGGTTCTCGATGGGCTACAGCGGCCACGGCACGCAAATGTCCACGCACATGGGCCAGTTAATGGCCGACGTGATGAGCGGCAACGCGCAGGCCAACCCGTGGCGCGATTTCGCGTGGCCCGCCATTCCCGGACACACGGGCAAACCGTGGTTCTTGCCGCTCGTCGGCGTGTATTACCAGATCAAAGACGTCTTTTACTGAAGCTCAAACCATAAACACACGGCCTCGAAACCCAGAGGCGCGATCCCCACCATCCCATGCGGAGAAGCATCATGAGCATCGATCGATCGCCTGAAGACCTCGCCCAACCCGGCGTGCGGCTCGAAGAGTTGACACGGCGCGGCGCCACGCGCCGCGATCTTCTGCGCGCGATGATGGTGGGCGGCATGATGTCGATGACGGGCGCGGGCCTGCTCACGGCGAGCGGCGCCGCCTTCGCGCAGGACAAACCGAGGCAGGGCGGGAAGATTCGCGCGGCGACGCAGTCGTCTTCGGCGTCCGACACGCTCGATCCCGCGAAGGGGTCGGTGTCCACCGACTATGTGCGCGCGAACATGGTGTACAACGGCCTGACCGAGTACGACGCGCACCTCGGCGCGCAGATGGCGCTCGCGCAGTCGCTGGAAACGAAGGACGCGACGGTGTGGGTCGTGAAGCTGCGCAGCGGCGTGCAGTTCCACGACGGCAAGACGCTCGCGCCCGCCGACGTGGTCTACTCGCTCACGCGCCACAAGGACCCGGCCGTGGGCTCGAAGGCGAAGACGCTTGCCGATCAGTTCAAGGACGTCAAGGCCACGGGGCCGAACGAAGTGACGATCACGCTCACGGGGGCGAATGCTGACCTGCCCGTGATTCTCGCCGATTCGCACTTCATGATCGTGAAGGACGGCACGAACGATTTCAAAACCGCCGTGGGCACCGGACCGTTCAAGCTCAAGGAGTTCTCGCCGGGCGTGCGCACGGTGGTCGTGCGCAACGAGCGCTACTGGAAGCCTGGCCTGCCGCACCTGGACGAAATCGAGCTCGTGGGCATCGGCGACGAATCGGCGCGCGTGAATGCGCTGCTCTCGGGCGACGTGCAGCTCGTCAACGCAGTGAGCCCGCGCTCGACTGCGCGCATCAAGGGCACGCCCGGCTTCGCCGTGAAGGAGACGAAGACGGGCCAGTACACGGACCTCATCATGCGCGACGAGGGCGGCGTCACGGGCAATGCCGATTTCCGCCGCGGCATGATGCACCTCTTCGACCGCGAGCAGATCCGCAGCGCCGTGTTCCTCGGCTATGGCGAGATCGGCAACGACCAGCCCATCGATCCGACCAACAAGTACTATTTCGCCGGCCTGCCCGAGCGCACCTTCGATCCGCAAAAGGCGAAATTCTATTTCCAGAAGGCGAAGCTCGGCAGCGCGCCGCTGCAGGTCTATGCATCGCCGGCCGCGGATGGCTCGGTCGAAATGGCGATGCTGCTGCAGCAGGTCGCGCCGCAGGCGGGCCTGAACCTGCAGGTGGTGCGCACGCCGGCGGACGGCTACTGGTCGAACCACTGGATGAAGCATCCGCTCACCTTCGGCAACATCAACGCACGCCCGAGCGCCGACGTGATCTTCACGCAGTTCTTCAAGTCCGACGCGCCGTGGAACGAGGCGAACTGGAAAGATCCGAAGTTCGACCAGATGCTGCTTGCCGCGCGCGCCGAACCCGACGACACCAAGCGCAAGAAGATCTACGGCGACATGCAGGTGCTCGTGCACAGTGACGGCGGCATCGGCATCCCGCTGTTCCTGAGCTCGCTCGATGCGCACACAACGAAACTCAAGGGGCTCGGCTCGATCCCGATTGCGGGTTTGATGGGCTTCAAGTTTGCCGAGAACGTCTGGCTCGAAGCCTGACGCATCACCCGCGCCATCACGATCAGGAGGCGATACCCGATGAAAGCTCACGCGCCACGACTCATTGCCGCACGGCTCGGTCTCGCGCTGCTCACGCTGCTGATCGTTTCGGCGCTGGTGTTCGCCTTGACGGGGCTGCTGCCGGGCGACGCGGCACAGCAGGCGCTCGGCCAGGCCGCCACGCCCGAGCAGGTGGCCGCGCTGCGCCATCAGTTCGGCCTCGACCAGCCGGCGCTCACGCGCTACGTTCACTGGCTCGCGCACGCCGTGGTCGGCAACTTCGGCACGTCGCTCTCGAACAACCTGCCGGTGAGCAATCTGATTGCGACACGCCTGCCGAATTCGCTCGTGCTGGCCGGGCTCACCACGCTGGTTTCGGTGCCGCTCGCGCTCGCCATCGGCATTTTCTCCGCCGTGTTCCGCGGCTCGCTGGTCGACCGCGCGCTGAACGTGCTCACGCTCTGCGCCGTGGCGGTGCCGGAGTTCCTCGTCGCCACCATCGCCGTGCTGATCTTCGCGGTGAAGCTGCGCTGGCTGCCCGCGCTCTCGTACCTCTCGGAAGTGGATTCATTCGGCACGCTGCTGCGCATCTACGCGATGCCCGTGATGACGCTGTGCTGCGTGATCGTCGCGCAGATGGCGCGCATGACACGCGCGGCGGTGCTCGACCAGCTCAACGCGCCCTATGTGGAGATGGCGCGCCTGAAGGGCGCCTCGCCCGCGCGCCTCGTGCTGCGCCACGTGCTGCCGAACACCATCGGCCCGATTGCCAATGCGGTCGCGCTCAGCCTCTCGTATCTGTTTGGCGGCGTCGTGATCGTGGAGTCGATCTTCAACTATCCGGGGCTCGCGAGCCTCATGGTCGATGCCGTGACGAACCGCGACATGCCGCTCGTGCAGGGCTGCGTGATGGTGTTCTGCGCCGCCTATCTGGTGCTCGTGCTGATCGCGGACCTGTGTCAAATCGTTTCCAACCCGAGGCTGCGTCAACGATGAACCGACCCGCCACTTCCCACGCCACGACCGTGCTCTACGCAACCGCCGAGGGCGAAGAGCGGCCCGCCGCCGATCCGCTCGAGGACGCGGCGTGCGCTGCGCCCACGCCGCCGCGCGGACCGCTGCGCCGGCTCGTCGGGCGTCTTTCGGTGCTCGGCCTGATCGGCCTTTCAATCGTCGTGTTCTGGCTCGGCGTCGCGTTCATCGGGCCGCTCGTCGCGCCCTACAAGGGCGGCGCCATCACCTCCACGGAGATCTTCGGCACCTATAGCGCGGCGCATTGGCTCGGCACCGACTTCCTCGGCCGCGACATGCTGAGCCGCGTGCTCTACGGCACGCAGTACACGGTGGGCCTCGCGCTCGCCGCCACGCTGCTCGCCAGCGGCATCGGCACATTCTTCGGACTGCTTGCGGCGGTTTGCACGCGCTGGATCGACGAGGTGCTGTGCCGCCTGTTCGACGCGCTCATCTCGATCCCGAGCAAGGTGCTCGCGCTCGTGGTGATCGCGGCGTTCGGCTCCTCGGTGCCCATGCTCATCACGGTCGCGGCGCTGGCCTATATCCCGGGCGCGTTCCGTATCTCGCGCTCGCTGGCCGTGAACCTGATGACGCTCGAATACGTGCAGGTCGCTCGGGCGCGCGGCGAAGGCCTGTTCTATATCGCCCGCGTGGAGGTGCTGCCGAACATGATCCATCCGATGCTGGCCGACTTCGGCTTGCGTTTCGTGTTCATCGTGCTGCTCTTGAGCGGCCTCTCGTTCCTCGGCCTCGGCGTGCAGCCGCCGGACGCCGACTGGGGCTCGCTCGTGCGCGAGAACATCGGCGGCCTTGCCGAGGGCGCGCCCGCTGTGCTGACACCGGCCATCGCCATTGCGACGCTCACCGTCGGCGTGAACCTGCTGATCGACAGCCTGCGCCGCCACGGCGGCCGCAAGCGTGGAGGCGGACAATGAACATGATCGAAGTTGCGGGCTTGCGCGTGGTCGCGGGCGCGGCGCCCGATCCGGTCGTCGAGATCGTCAAGGGCGTCGACTTCACGGTGAGAAAGGGCGAGGTGCTCGCGCTGATCGGCGAATCGGGCTCGGGCAAGACCACCATCGCGCTTGCGCTGCTCGGCCATGCGCGCGACGGCTGCGCGATTGCGGGCGGCAGCGTGAGGATCGGCGGCACCGACGTGCTCGCGCTCGACGAGCGCGGCCGCCGCGCGCTGCGTGCGCGCACCGTGTCTTATGTGGCGCAGAGCGCGTCGGCGGGCTTTAACCCGGCGCGCACGATCATGGATCAGGTCACCGAGCCCGCGCTGCTGCACAAGCTGATGTCGCCCGCGGCGGCGCGCAGGAAGGCGGTAAGCCTGTTTCGCGCGCTCGCGCTGCCCACGCCGGAGACGATAGGCGCGCGCTACCCGCACCAGGTTTCGGGCGGCCAGTTGCAGCGCCTGATGGCCGCGATGGCGCTGATCACCGACCCCGCTGTGGTGGTCTTCGACGAACCCACCACGGCGCTTGACGTGACCACGCAGATCGAAGTGCTCGCGGCTTTTCGCAAGGTGGTGCGGGAGCTCGGCACCACGGCCGTGTATGTCTCGCACGATCTCGCGGTGGTCGCGCAGATGGCCGACCGCATCGTTGTCCTCAATGGCGGCGCAGTGCGCGAGAACGGCACGACGCTGCAGGTGCTCGAGGCGCCCGTGGACGACTACACCCGCGCGCTGCTGGCCGCGCGCCGCCACCCCGAGGCCGAATCCCCCGCCGCGAGCGAGGCCGCCGAGGTGCCGCTGCTCGAAGTGCGCCACCTCAACGCGGGCTACGGCCGCATCGACGCCAACGGCATGCCCGCCGTGCGCGTGCTGGAGGACGTGAGCCTGCGCATCGCGCGCGGCAGCGCGCTCGGCGTGATCGGCGAATCGGGATCGGGCAAGACGACGCTCGCGCGCGTCGTGGCCGGGCTCAACGACCGCGCGCGCGGCGAGGTGCTGCTCGACGGCAAGCCGCTGCCCGCCACGCTTGGCGCGCGCACGCCCGAGCAATACCGGCGCATCCAGATCGTGTTTCAGAACGCCGATACGGCGCTCAACCCAAGCCACACGATTGCCGACATCCTCGCGCGGCCAATGCGCTTCTATCACGGCCTGCGCGGCGCGGCGGCCCAGAAGCGCATGCTCGAACTGCTCGACCTCGTGAAGCTGCCCGCCGCCATCGCCAGGCGTGAGCCGGGCGGCCTCTCGGGCGGCCAGAAGCAGCGCGTGAATCTGGCGCGCGCGCTGGCCGCCGATCCCGAGCTGATCCTGTGCGACGAGGTGACCTCGGCGCTCGACACCGTGGTGGGCGCGGCCATCCTCGAGCTGCTCGCGGAGCTGCGGCGCGAACTGGGCGTGTCGTACCTGTTCATCAGCCACGACATTTCGACGGTGAAGGCGATCTGCGACGATGTCGTCGTGCTCTACGCGGGCCAGTGCGTGGAGGCGGGGCAGCGCGGCGTGCTCGCGGCGCCGCCTCATCATCCCTACACCGGACTGCTGGTCGATTCGGTGCCGGAGCTGCAGCCGGGTTGGCTCGACGCGCGCCGCGCCGCCACGCTTGCCGCGTTACCGCCGCTCGGGCCGTCGGCGGATGTGCGCGAGCTGTGCGCGTTCCGTTCGCGTTGCCCGGTGCGCATCGACGGCGCTTGCAACGTGCGCCCGCCCGCACTGAAGCAACTGCCCTCCGGCGCGCAGATTCTCTGCCATCGCACGGTCGCGGAGCTGCAAAGCTTGCAAGCCCGCCAGCCGGCGACACAGGCGGCGGCATGAGCGCGCGCTTCGTGAGAGTGGCCGAGGCGGGGCGCCCGACGTTCGACATCGTGATCGACGGGCGCATCGCGCAGGCGGCCGAAGGCGACACGCTGCTGGTCGCGCTGCTCGCGGCGCAGGACGCGTTGCGCGATTCGGAATTCGACACGGGCCGGCGCGCGGGCTTCTGCCTGATGGGCGCCTGCCAGGACTGCTGGGTCTGGACCGCGCAGGGCGAGCGCCTGCGCGCGTGCACGACGGCCGCGGCGCCGGGCATGTCGATCGTCACGCGCAATGCGCTTGCCGGGGAGGGCGTATGGCCACGCATGAAAACTTGAATGTGGTCGTCGTGGGCGCGGGGCCGGCGGGCGTGCGCGCCGCGCAGGCGCTGGTGCAGGCGGGGCTGCGCCCGATTGTCGTCGACGAAGGGCGGCGCGACGGCGGGCAGATCTACCGGCGCCAGCCCGAGGGCTTCAAGCGTAGCTACGAGACGCTGTACGGCACCGAGGCCGCACGCGCGGCGGCGCTGCACCGCGACTTCGACGCGCTGCGCGCGCACATCGAGTACCTGCCCGACACGCTGGTCTGGAACATCGGGCCGAAGGCCGTGCACCTCGTCAGCGGCACGCGCTACGGCGAGCTCGCCTTCGATGCGCTGATCGTGTGCAGCGGCGCGACCGACCGGCTCATGCCCGTGCCGGGCTGGGATTTCGCGGGCGCGTATAGCCTGGGCGGCGCGCAGGTCGCGCTCAAATCGCAGGGCTGCGCCATCGGCGCGCGCACCGTGATGATGGGCACGGGGCCGCTGCTCTATCTCGTTGCCGCGCAGTATGTGAAGGCCGGCGCGCGCGTGAGCGCGGTGCTCGATACCTCCACCTTCGGCCAGCGCCTGCGCGCGTTGCCCGAGCTGTTGCAGATGCCGTCCACGCTGCGCAAGGGGGTCGCGCTCATGAGCGTGCTGCGGCGTGCCGGCGTGCCGGTGCATCGCGGCGTCACGCCGCTGGCCATCGAAGGCTCGGCCGGGCACGGCGTGACGGGCGTGCGTGCGGCGCTCGCCGACGACAGTGCGTATCGCGTCGAATGCGACGCGGTGGCGCTCGGCTATCACCTGCGCTCCGAGACCCAACTGGCCGATCTCGCAGGCTGCGCGTTCGAATTCGATCGGGCTGCGCGGCAATGGCTGCCTCGCGTCGACGAAGACGGCCGCAGCAGCGTGGCGGGCGTCTATCTGGCCGGCGACGGCGCGCGCGTGCGCGGCGCCGATGCGGCCGAGCGCGCGGGGCGGCTCGCGGCGTTGGCGATGTTGCACGATGCGGGCGCGGCGCAGCCCGGCGCGCTCGAGGAAACCGCGCGGCTGCGCCGCGAGCTCGCGCGCTACACGCGCTTTGCCCAGGGCCTGCGCACGGCGTTTTCGTGGCCCGCCCAATTCGCGGCCACGCTGCCCGATCACACCGTCGTGTGCCGCTGCGAAGCGATCACGGCGGGCGAGCTGCGGCGCGTCGTGCGCGAGATGGGCGCGACCGAAGCGAACCGCGCGAAGGCGTTTTCGCGCGTGGGCATGGGGCGCTGCCAGGGCCGCTTCTGTGCGCACGCCGGCGCCGAAGTGATCGCCGCCGAGGCGCGCGTGCCGCTCGAAGCGGTCGGCAGGCTGCGCGGGCAGGCGCCCGTCAAACCGCTCACGATGGCGCTGTCCGCCGCTGCGCACAGGAGTTCAGCGAATGAATGACCGGGCCGATGTGATCGTGATTGGCGGCGGCATTATCGGGACCACGGCGGCGTTTTTCCTGCGCCGCCGGCAACGCGCCGTGATCCTGCTCGAACGCGGCTTGACGGGCCAGCAGGCGAGCGGCGTGAACTTCGGCGGCATTCGCCGCCAGGGGCGCGCGCTGTCGCAGCTCGCGATGTCCAATCGCGCGCTCGACATCTGGTATCGCGCGCGGCAACTGCTCGGCGAGGACATCGAGTTCATGCCCTCGGGGCATACGCGCGTGTGCTACCACGCGCACGACGCGGAGTACTTTCATCGCTACGCGGCGCAAGCGCGCGCGCACGGGCTCGATCTCGAAGTGCTCGACGGCGCCGCGATGTTCCGGCGTCTGCCGTTTCTCGGCCCCGAGGTGCTGGCGGCCTCCATCTCGCCGCTCGATGGCCACGCCAACCCGCGCCTCGCCGCGCCTGCGTTCGGGCGGGCCGCTGCGCGGCTGGGCGCGAGCCTTGTCGAGAACACCGAGATCGTGCGGGTGGAGAAGGAGGCGGGCGGCTTTCGCGTCGAGAGCGCGACGGGCGCCATCTGGCGCGCGGAGCAGTTGCTCGTGTGCGCGGGGGCGTGGGCGGGGGCGTTGTCCGCACAGTTCGGCGAGCCGGTGCCGCTCGTGGCGCGCGGCCCGCAGATGGCCGTGACCGAGCCGGTGCCCTACCGTTTCAGCTCGTCGATGGGCGTCTACACATCGATCAAGGAGGAGAGCGTGTACTTTCGCCAGGTCGCGCGCGGCAACCTCGTGCTCGGCGGCGGAACTTCCGGCCCTGCCGACGCAGCGACGCGCCGCGCGAGCGTGCTGCCCGCGAACACGGTTCAGCAGCTTGCGCAGTTCCGGCGCTTCGTGCCGGCGCTCGCGCCGCTCAATGTGATCCGCGTGTGGAGCGGCGTGGAGGGCTACCTGCCGGACGCGGAGCCCGTGATCGGCCCGAGTGCGACGACGCCAGGTCTGTTCTACGCGTTCGGCTTCAGCGGCGCGGGTTTCCAGATCGGCCCCGGGGTAGGCGAGACGCTTGCGGAGCTGCTTGCCGCGGGCCACACCGGGATTCCGCTCGAACCGTTCTCGATCGCGCGGTTCAAGCGTATGGCGAGCGACCCGGCCAGCGAGGCCGGCGTGAGCGCATCAACCGCGAGCGAGGCTTGACATGCATACCGCCAATGCCCCGGCCACCGCGCTGCGCGACGCGCTGGCCTATATCGAGGCCAATTTCGACAAGTCGTTGAGCCTTGCCGAGCTGGCCGAGGTCTCGGCGCTCAGCGTCTCGCGCTTTGCGACCGTCTTTCGCGAGCAGGTGGGCTTGTCGCCGTACCGATACCTGTGTGGTGTGCGGGTGCGCCGCGCGCAGTCGCTGTTGCTGGCGGGCGTGCCCGGCGCCGTGGTCGCGACCGAAGTCGGCTTCTTCGACCAGAGCCACCTCGCGCGTCATTTCAAGCGGATTTGCGGCGTCACGCCCAGCACATTCCTGCAGCAGGCGAGGCTGCTCGAAGCGGCTTGAGCGGCCGCGCCGCGCATCGTCGCTCGCCCGTCGATTCAGCCGACAAGCTGCTCGATCTTGCCAAGGCGCGCCACGGTCACGCCGGGGCGCAGCTGCCGCAGCGACGGCATCACGAGGATGCAGTCGTCGTAGGGCGTTTTGACCGGCTCGCCATCCGACCAGCCGATCACGGCCCCTGCTTTGGGGAAGACTTCGAGCCCCGTGTACGCGCCCGCGAAGCGGAAGTCCATGCTGTTCGCCACCACCGGCTCGGTCACGCGCACCACGCGCATTTGCGGCGGCAGGGGCTGGAGCCAGCCTGCGGGCAGATCGGCTTCGTCCACGACGCCCGCGAGCAGCGCAAAGCGCGCGGTGGCGTCGCGCGCCACGGTCACGGCGCCCGTCTCCCAGTGCTGCCCGCATTCGATCAGGAGTGCGTTCTTTGGGCTCGCCGGGTCGCCGAAGCCTTCGTAGTCGCGCATGCGCCGGCCTTCGGGATGGCCCTCGTCGCAAATGACGGTGGCGGGCGCGCCAAGCCGCGTGGAGAGCTCGACGCCCTTGGCGAGCGGCCCCGCCACGATCAGCGGCGCGCTCTTCTCGTGCATCGAGTGCAGGTCGAGGAGCAGATCGATTTCGTCGATCACGGGGCGCATCGCGCGGGCGCGCCGCAACTCGCTCGAGTCGCGCGAACGGTCGTCGAGTGCCTGCGCGGTCCACACGCGGTTGAAGTCCTGATCGACGAAGCGCGCCGCGTCGGGTTGCGCGGGGTCGAAGCGGCGATACGCCTCGACGTTCGCGAACGCGAGCGTGAGCTTGCCGCGCCGTGGGCGCAGCCCCAGGCGCAGCAGCGCATCGACGACGATGGCGCCGCACACCTCATTGCCGTGAGTGAGCGCGTTGATCATCACGTGCGCTCCGGCCACGCCCGAGTCGAACGTATGCACATAGGGGATGCCCGTTGCGCTGCGCTCATGCACGGCGATATCGGGAAACGCGATTTCGATTGGATAGTGGCTCATGCAAGCCCTCCCTGGCAGAGGTATTTGATGGACAGATAGTCGTCGAGCCCGTACTTCGAGCCCTCGCGTCCGTAGCCCGATTCTTTCACGCCGCCGAACGGCGCGGCCTCGCTCGCGAACGCCCCTTCGTTGATGCCGACGATGCCCGCTTCGAGCAGCCGCGCCACGCGCTCGATGCGGCGCATGTCTTCACTATAGAAGTACGCGGCAAGACCGTAAGGGGTGTCGTTGGCGGCGCGCATGACCTCGGCTTCGTCGGCGAAGCGAAAGAGCGGCACGACCGGCCCGAAGGTTTCTTCGCAGCTCAGCGCCATGGCGGAGGTTGCGTTCGCGAGCACGGTGGGCGCGTACCAGTTGGCGCCGAGCTCGCTCAGGCGCTTGCCGCCCGTGAGCACGCGCGCGCCGTGGCGCACGGCGTCGTCCACGTGGCGGGCGATCTTTTCGACTGCGCGCGCGTTGATCATCGGGCCGATTTGCGCGTCGGGGTCGGTCGCGGGCGCGACCTTGAGCGCGGCCACGCGCGTGGCGAGCTGGTCGGCGAAGCGCTCGTAGACGCCCGCCTGCACGAACACGCGGTTGGGGCATACGCAGGTCTGGCCGCCGTTGCGGAACTTCGCGGCCATGAGGCCCGCGACCGCCGCGTCGAGATCGGCGTCGTCGAACACGATGAAGGGCGCGTTGCCGCCGAGTTCCAGCGAGAGCTTTTTGAGCGTGGCCGCCGATTCCTTCGCGAGGTATTTGCCCACGGGCGTCGAGCCCGTGAAGGTGATCTTGCGCACGCGGCGGTCGGCGAGCCAGTCGGCGACAGCCGGTATCGCGCGCTCGCGCGATGCGCAAATGAGGTTCAGCACGCCGGGTGGCACGCCCGCCTCGTGTGCGAGCATTGCGAGCGCGAGCGCGGTGAGCGGCGTGTCCTCGGCGGGCTTGCCGACCACGGTGCAGCCCGCCGCGAGCGCCGGCGCGATCTTGCGCGCGATCATCGCGAGCGGGAAGTTCCACGGCGTGATGGCCGCGACGACGCCAACGGGCTCCTTCACCGCGCTCATGCGTTTGCCGCGTTGCTGCTGGGGGATGAGGTCGCCGTAGATGCGCGTGGCTTCGTCGGCGAACCATGCGACATAGGACGCGCCATACAGCGCTTCGCCGCGCCCTTCGTGCACCGGCTTGCCTTGCTCGAGCGAGATCAGCCGGCCGAGCGCGTCGGCGTTCGCGACGATGAGCGCGTGCCAGCGGCGCAGCACCGCGGCGCGTTCCGCCGGGAGCGTGTCGCGCCACGCGGGAAACGCGCGGGCGGCGGCATCGGTGGCGGCGCGGGCGTCGGCGGCGTCGCTGTCGGCCACTTGCGCGAGCGTTGCGCCCGTGGCGGGATCGGTCACGGCAAAGCGGCCGCCGCCCACGGCGGCCACCCATTGTCCGCCGATGAAATTGTCGCGGCAGATCAGTTCGGATAACTGATAAATACGGGTCATCTGTCAACTCCTTTGCGGCAGTGGCGCGGGCTGGACGCGCTCAGGCCGGCGAACCCATACGTTCGCCTCACATGCGCGGCAGGCGCTCAGGAATGGTGGTTCTGCGAGAACAGCGTCTCGAGCGGATAGTGCGTCTTGATGAACGGCGTCTTGATGATGACGTAGCTGAAGTACTTTTCGATGCCGATGTCGCGCTCGAGCAGCGCTTCGACAATGCTTTGATAGTGGCTCACGCTGCGCGCGACAAACTTCAGCAGATAGTCGTATCCGCCACTCGCCAGATGGCACTCGACCACCTCGTCCACTTCGCGAATGGCCTTCTCGAACTTGATGAAGTCCTCGCGGCGATGGTCGGCGAGCGTGACCTCCGTGAACACGAGTTGCACGTCGCCGAGCTTTTCCAGCTGGATGTGCGCGCCGTAGCCAACAATGTAGCCCGCCTTCTCCAGACGCTTCACGCGAATGAGGCACGGGCTCGGCGAGAGCCCGACTGCGTCGGCCAGTTCGACATTCGTGATGCGCCCCCGCTTTTGCAGTTGCGAGAGGATGCGCAGATCGATTCGGTCCAGCTTGCAGTCGTTGCTCATCGTGTTGGGGGCGGCCCTG
>DATEJU010000378.1:0-3565 GCA_035277805.1 Paraburkholderia sp.
TTCAGCGGACGGTCGAGGCCGGGCGACGAGACTTCGAGGCGCTCGTAGTCGATGTTCTCGACCGTCAGAACGTGCTGCAGCTGACGCGTGACCTTCTCGCAGTCCTCGATCGCGATACCCGCGGGCTGATCGATGTAGATGGTCAGCATGCCGCGCCCGGTGCGCTCGAGGTCGACCAGCTCGTAACCGAGCCCGGTGACCGTGGTTTCAATCAGTTCCGTCAGTTGCACTATGCCTGCTCCAGATGTTCGCGCAGCGAGCCGGCAACTTCCAGTGATACGGGGGGGTTCGCGGGCCGCGCGCCAGGTGAGCGCGCGCGCTTTCACCCTTTTCGCACCTTGCCCCCACGATGACGAACATCCCGGCCAGACCCGGCACCGACGATGCTTTTAAAGCATGCAAATCGGCCGGACCAAAAAAAAAATGGGCGAAACGCCCATCTTCTCACTTAGCCAGGTGGTCGCACCTGGGGCGCAAATAAAAGCCGCACGCCCAGCGACTTCGAGATTCTAGCCTTTTTCCGGCTTTAACGCAAACCAGTGGCAGCGCCCAGCCCCATGCCTCGTGAGAAATCCCGGCATTGCGTGGCGCGCTTATATGCGCATTTATGCATTTTCATGCTGCTTTCCGGCGCAAATCTGATTGGCCGGAAAGCGGCGAACGACGCACGTCCGCCCCGCTGTGAATCTCAGTGCCCGCGCGTACGGTTGCGCGGCGTGCCGCGCTGGCCGGTGCGGTTGCCGCCCGGTGCGCGATTGCCGTTCGGGTTGGCGCCGGTGTTGGCATTGTTGCCCGGACCGCGGCGGTTGCCATTCGCGTTGCCACCCGCACGCTTGCCCGCGCTGGGGGCGCGGTTGCCGTCGACATCGCGCGTGCCACTGCGGCTGTTGCCGCGGTTGCCTCGATTGCCGCCCGCGCCGCCGCCAAAACCACCACCGCCGAAATTGCCCAGCGCGCTGCCGAAGCCGCCCTGCGCCGCGCCGCGCCGGCCTTGACCCTGCCCCTGACGGGGCTGGCGCGCCTGACCCATCGCACCGTGCGAGCTCAGCACCGGCTCGCGGTTGATGAAGCCCATCGAGGTCTGCATCGGATCGGGCTGACGGCGCTCCGGCTCCTTGCCGCGGCCACCCTTTTCCTCGGTCGGCGCCTTCAGGCCGAGCGCCGCCATCAGGCTGCGCACCTGGTTGTCCTCGAGCTCCTCCCAGCGGCCGCGCTTGAGGCCCTTGGGCAGCGCGATCGGGCCATGGCGCGTGCGGATCAGGCGACTCACCATCAAGCCGACGGCCTCGAACATGCGGCGCACTTCGCGGTTACGGCCTTCGGCCAGCGCGACGTGGTACCAATGATTCGTGCCCTCGCCGCCGCCGTCGCGGATGCGCAGGAAGTTCGCCGGACCGTCGTCGAGTTCGATGCCCTTGAGCAGCTTCTGGCGATTGCCTTCGGTGAGCTCGCCCACCACGCGCACCGCGTACTCGCGCTCCACGCTGTAGCGCGGGTGCATGAAGCGGTTCGCGAGATCGCCCGAGGTCGTGAGCATCAGAAGACCTTCAGTGTTGAAGTCGAGACGGCCCACGGCCAGCCACTTCGCCGTCTTCATCGACGGCAGACGGTCGAACACCGACGGCCGGCCTTCCGGATCGGCATGGCTCACGATTTCGCCCGTGGGCTTGTGATACAGCAGCACGCGCGGCGGCTTGTTCGGCAGCTTGCGCTTGATCGGCTTGCCGTTGATGCGGACCTGGTCGGTCGGCAAGATGCGCTGGCCGATGTGCGCGGGCTCGCCGTTCACCGACACGCGCCCCGCGATGATCAGCTCTTCCATGTCGCGGCGCGAGCCCATGCCGGCATCCGCCAGCACCTTGTGCAGCTTCGGCGCGTCGTCGTCCGGGCTCAGCACGCGCTTGGCCTGCTGGACACGGCCGCGGCGCAGCATCGGCGCACGCACGCCGCTGCCCGCGCCGTTATCGGCGTCGAAGGCCGGCGACGTCACGTACAGGAACAGATCGTCCTGCGCGCTCTCGGTCGCGGCAGGCGCCTCGGCGCGACCCTTGCCGCCCTTGCCGCCGCCAGCACCCTTACCCCCTTGCTTGCCGGCTTGCGCGGGCTTCGCCTGCCCTGCAGCGGCAGCATCGCGGCGGCCTTTCTTCGCACCGGCGTTCGCACCGGCGTCCTTGCGCGGCATGCGCGCCTGAGCGACGACGACACCGTCTGGCGGCGCCTCCGTCACGACCGGCGCAGCGCCTTCCGACGCGGACTCCGCCGGTGTGCCGGCGCCTTCGCCGGCCTTGGCCTTCGCGCCCGCCCGACGGCGCGCGATCAGGCTGCGCGGACCGCGACGCAGGCCGCGGCGGGGACGGTCCTCGCCCCCGGCTTCGCCGGCAGGCTGGCCAGCGACGTCGCCCTGGTCGGCGCGCGTTTCGTCGTCGCGCGCCGAAGACGTGCGACGCGCGGATTCGGACGCGTCGGTCGAATCGGTGTCGTGGATATCAGTCAAAACAACCTCGAAATGTCAGGTTGCGCGCCCGCTCGCAATGCATTGCGGAGGGCGCGCCAAAAGTGTTTGTTGCGTCAGACGCCGCGTCGAGCGGCTTCGTCGTCCGTCGTCGAGACGGGGTCGTCCTGCGCCGCGTCGCGGCGGCCCTGGTGTTCTTCTTCGGGCGCGCCGGCGGTGTGCCGTGCGGGCTCCATGTCCTGCGCATCGACGCGAACTTCGCCGTGACTGTCCGCGTGCGCGGCAACTGCCGCGTCGCTTGCCGCGTCGTCTGTAACGCTTGCGGCTGCGCTGGGTGTTTCGTGCGCCTGCATACCTGCATCGACCTGCGTCACATCCGGTGCGCCCGCATCGGTCATGCCCGGCGTGTGCGCATGCGCCTCCCGTCCGGCATCGACCTCGGCACGGGCCGGCATCGATTCAGGCTCGCCCGGCGCTTCGCCGCTTTCCGGCGCACCAGCGGCGATCAGTTGCGCCACCCCGCTGTCCGGAAATTCGATTGCGTGCTGGGCCAGCAATTGCTCGCCCAGCTGGCTCGACGGGTCGTCGAGCGGCGGCAGCTCTTCGAGCGACTTCAAGCCGAGGTCGTCGAGAAACTGACGCGTCGTCGCGTAAAGCGCAGGTCGGCCGGGCACGTCCCGGTGGCCGATCACCTCGATCCAGTTGCGGTCCTCGAGCTGCTTGACGACCTGCGTGTTCACCGTCACCCCGCGAATCTCTTCGATATCACCGCGCGTGACCGGTTGCCGGTACGCGATGATCGCGAGCGTTTCGAGCACGGCGCGCGAATAACGCGGCGGTTTCTCGGGGTGCAGGCGATCGAGATAGGTGCGCATGGCCGGCCTGCTCTGAAAGCGCCAGCCGGACGCGAGGCCCACCAGTTCCACGCCGCGCCCGGACCATTCGTGCCGCAGGTCTTCGAGCAGGTTACGAACTGTGTCGGCCGAAATGTCGTCGGCAAACAGTTTGCGCAGATCGCCGATTTTCAGCGGCTCCTGCGTGCAGATCAATGCAGTCTCGAGGACGATTTTCGCCTCTTGGGTATTCATGCAGCCAGGTCAGACCCTAAGTAAG
>DATEJU010000379.1:0-13541 GCA_035277805.1 Paraburkholderia sp.
TGCCATCGTGCTCGAAAAGATGATCTTCCCCGAGCCCGTGATCTCGCAGGCCGTCGAGCCGAAGACCAAGGCCGACCAGGAGAAGATGGGCATCGCGCTCAATCGTCTCGCGCAGGAAGACCCGTCGTTCCGCGTGCAGACCGACGAAGAGTCCGGCCAGACCATCATCTCCGGCATGGGCGAGCTGCACCTCGAAATTCTCGTCGATCGCATGAGGCGCGAGTTCGGCGTGGAGGCGACCGTCGGCAAGCCGCAGGTGGCGTATCGCGAGACCGTGAAGAACAAGGTCGAAGATGTGGAAGGCAAGTTCGTCAAGCAATCGGGCGGACGCGGCCAGTACGGCCACGCGGTCATCACGCTCGAGCCGCAGCCGCCGGGCAAGGGCTACGAGTTCGTCGACGCCATCAAGGGCGGGGTGATTCCGCGCGAGTTCATCCCGGCCGTCGACAAGGGCATCCAGGAGACGCTCAAGGCGGGCGTGCTCGCGGGCTACCCCGTCGTCGACACCAAGGTCACGCTCACGTTCGGCTCGTACCACGACGTGGATTCGAACGAAAACGCCTTCCGCATGGCCGGCTCGATGGCCTTCAAGGATGCGATGCGCAAGGCCAGGCCGATTCTGCTCGAACCGATGATGGCGGTGGAAGTGGAAACGCCCGAGGACTTCATGGGCAACGTAATGGGCGACCTCTCGAGCCGCCGCGGCATCGTGCAGGGCATGGAGGACATCGCGGGCGGCGGCGGCAAGCTCGTGCGCGCCGAGGTGCCGCTCTCGGAGATGTTCGGCTACTCCACGTCGCTGCGCTCGCTCACGCAGGGCCGCGCCACTTACACGATGGAGTTCAAGCACTACGCCGAAACGCCGCAAAACGTGGCCGAAGCGGTCATCAACGCGAAGAAGCAATAAGCGCGGACGCGCGCCTGCTGCAAATGCAGGCGCGATGCCGGAAAACCTTCGAAGCCCGTCCCGCCAGGGGCGGGCTTTTTCACCGCGAAGCATGGGACCGGAGTAAGTGCTAAAGCACTAACTCTGGTCGACCGCGAAGCATGGGACCAGAGTAAGTGCTAAAGCACTAACTCTGGTCGACAGGAGACGCCGCGATGAGTCACGACCACGATCACAAGCACGACAGCGCCCCCGATTGGCGCGAGAACGGCGTCAAGGTGATTCGCGGCGACCAGCTCGACACGAACACGGCGCAAACGCCCGGCATGAACCGCGCCGCCGCGATCAATGCGGCGCGCGTGGGCGCACAAAAGATCTGGGCCGGCACCGTGACGATCCACCCGAATGCGAAGACGGGCGCGCATCATCACGGCGCGCTCGAAAGCGTGATCTACGTGGTGCGCGGCCACGCGCGCATGCGTTGGGGCGAGCACCTCGAATTCACGGCGGAAGCGGGCCCGGGCGACTTCATCTTCGTGCCGCCCTACGTGCCGCACCAGGAGATCAACGCGAGCACCGACGACCCGCTCGAATGCGTGCTCGTGCGCAGCGACAATGAAGCGGTGGTCGTGAACCTGAACATCGACGCCGTCGAGGCGCCGGAAACGGTCTACTGGGTCGATCCGATTCATCGCCATCCGCACGAGCCTTGATTCGCCATAGCGTTCGCCAAAGCCGTGAAACATCCGCCTTGGCGAACGCCACGCGGCGAAACTTTGCGCAACGCTGCGCGCGCGTCTGCAACCGGCCACGTGCATCCGCAATCCGGTACAACCCCGCGTCACAACCCGGCTACGCCCAGCTCGCCGAACATGGCCGAAAACGCGTAAACTGAACGCTATTCGTCGTCTGCCGTACCGCATGCCGCCGTCGCTGCCGCCTTCATTGCGGTCGCGCCCCTCCACGGAACCGCACGGAAACCCGCGCCGATGAAACGTCAGCAGTCCAAGCCACCCCGCCCAGTCCCGCGCTCGCCGCTCTCCGGGCAAGCGCCGCAGTCGCCGTCTCCGCTGCCTCGATCGACCCGCTCGCGAGACTTGCCGCAATCGGCCGAAGCGGCTGGAGCGCCCCGCTCGCCTGGCGCGCGCGCCTTCGATGCGCTGCGCCGCGAGGCCGGCGATTACGGCAACCATGCCATCGACGAATTCCTCGCCGGCCGGCTCTCGCGCCGCGAGTTGCTGCGCTACGCCGGCGTGCTCGGGCTTTCGAGCCTCGCATTCGCGGGCAGCGGGCTCGTCGCGCCGCGCGGCGCACGCGCTCAGGGCACGGCAGGCGCGGGCAAGCCCGGCAGCCAGACCATCCGCGTCGCGCACCTGATGCCGGCGGGCGCGGTCGACCCGCTCACGGTGACCGACGCAGGCGCGCTGTGCCTCCTGAACCAGACCGGCGAATTCCTCGCCAACGACGACGCCGACGGCCATCTGCAGCCGGCGCTCGCGCTTTCGTGGCAGCCCAACGCGAAAGCCGACGTCTGGACCTTCAAGCTGCGACCCGGCGTGAAATTCCACGACGGCCAGCCGTTCGGCGCAAAGGACGTGGTAGCCACGTTCGATCGCCTCGCCGATCCGGCGAGCGGCTCGGCGGCGCTCTCGGTTTTGAAAGGCGTGCTCTCGAAGGGCAACACGAAGATGGTCGACGAGCATACCGTCGCGTTCCATCTCGACGCGCCCAACGGCAACTTCCCCTACTACGTTTCTTCGGACAACTACAACGCCGTGCTGCTGCCTGCGAATTACGCGGGCAATTACGAAAAGAGCTTCATCGGCACCGGACCGTTCAAGCTGGAGCGCTACGAGACGCGGCGCGGCGCGAGCTTCGTGCGCAACGACGCCTACTGGGGCGAAAAAGCGCTGCCCGAGCGCGTGCAGTTCGCGTTCTACGCCGACGAGCAGGCGCAGATTCTCGCGCTGCAAGGCCATCAAGCCGATGTAATGGGCACCTTCACCGTGCAGGGCGGCATCGGCATCCTGAACAATCCCGATTTCAAGGTGATTGGCGTGCGCTCGAGCGCGCATCGGCAGATTCACATGCGCAACGACGTGCCCACGTTCAAGGACAAGCGCGTGCGCCAGGCGCTCGCGCTCGCGCTCGATCGCGACGTCATGGTGCGCGGGCTCTTCAAGGGCCGCGCCGTGGTGGGTAACGACAGCCCGTTCGCGCCCATCTTCCCGTCGACGGCCACCACAGTGCCGCAGCGCAAGATCGACCTTGCGAAGGCGCGCCAGTTGCTCGCGCAGGCGGGCGTTGCCAATGGCTTCGACATCACGCTCACGACCGAGAAGTACATGGAGATTCCCGATCTTGCCGTGGTCGTGCAAAACGCGGCAAAGGCGATCGGCGTGCGCATCGCGCTGAAGGTGGAGAGCCAGTCGCAGTATTACGGCGCGGGCACCTACGGCAAATCGGACTGGCTCGACTCGCCGCTCGGGATCACCGACTACGGCCATCGCGGCGTGCCCAACGTGTTCCTCAACGCGCCGCTCACGAGCGGCGGCACGTGGAATGCGGCGCACTTTCGCAACGCGCAGTACGACAAGCTGGTCGCGCAGTTCGCGGCAACGCTCGACGTGGCCGCGCAAAAGCAGGTGGCCGCGCAGATCCAGACGCTGCTGCTCGACGAAACGCCGGTGATCATTCCGTACTTCTATGATCAGTTGATTGCGCAGCGCACCGCGCTTTCGGGCGTGCGCTTCACGGCGCTCGCACAGCTCTACTTCGACCGCGCCACGCTCGCGGCATAAGCGCCGGACATGCGGCGGCGTAGTGTAGTCACGCTGCGCCCCGCGCGGCCCGACGCTTCGCTCGACGGCCTGGCGCCCGCAATGCGTGCATCTGGAGTCCGATGGCTACACCGCTGACGAGACCGCCCTCACTGAACCCGCGCAATCCGCTCGGCGCACGCCCCGTGCGCGCGGCCCGCGGCGCAGGCGCGGCGCGCTTTCTCGCGCACCGCGCCATCTGGGCGCTTTTCACGCTCTGGCTGCTTTCCGTGCTGGTGTTCGCGGGCGGCCAACTGCTGCCGGGCGACATCGGGCGCGCGGTGCTCGGCCCGCTCGCCGACGCGCGCGCCGTGGCGGCGCTCAACCACGAGCTCGGCGCGGACCGACCGCTGCTCGACCAGTACTTCACGTGGATTGGCCACGCGCTGCGCGGCGACTTCGGCACGTCGTGGACCTTCCGCCAGCCGGTCGCGCCGCTGGTGGGCGACGCGCTCCTGCAATCGGCGAAGCTCGGCCTGCTCGCGTTCGTCGTGGTCGTGCCGCTCGGCATCGGCGGCGGCGTGTGGGCCGCGCTGCACGTCGGACGCTGGCTCGACCGGCTCATCAGCACGCTCGGGCTGTGCGCGAGCGCGGTGCCGGAATTCGTCTCGTCGATCGCGCTCATCCTCGTGTTCGGCGTATGGCTGCGCTGGCTGCCGATCGAGGCCGTCGCGCCGACGGACGCGGGCGTGCTCGACACGCTGCGCCACCTCGTGCTGCCGGTGCTGCCGCTCGTGTTCGTGTTCTTCGGCTATCTCGCGCGCATCGCGCGCGCGGGCATGCTCGACGCGCTCGAAGCCGACTACACCCGCACCGCGATCTTGAAGGGCCTGCCGCGCCGCGTCGTGATCGTGCGTCACGTGCTGCGCAACGCGCTGCTGCCGAGCGTGACGGTGGCGGCCACGCAGCTCGGCTATCTGATCGGCGGGCTGGTGGTGGTCGAGTCACTGTTCCGCTATCCGGGGATCGGCTCGCTCATCTACAACGCGGCGAAGGCGAAGGACTTTCCGCTGCTCGAAGCAGGCGTGCTCACGGTGGGGCTCGTCTATACGCTCGCGAACCTGGCCGCCGATCTGCTGCATGCGCTGTTCGATCCGCGGCTGCGCGCGCAAAAGGGTTCTTGAAGGGTTCACGGGGAGGCGCATGAACGATACGGTATCCGAATCGATGAACGAGGCGCACGAGGCCGTCGCCGCTCCGGCACCCCTCGTGGCCGTGCTGCGCCTTTTGCTGCGCTCGCCCACCTTCGTGCTGGGCACGCTGATCCTGCTCGCATGGATCGCCTGCGCCCTCGCGGGCAGTTGGATCGCGCCCCACGACGCCTACGCATCCGACCCGCTCAGCTCGCTCTTGCCGCCCGATCGCGCGCACTGGTGCGGCACCGATCAGCTCGGCCGCGACATCTGCTCGCGCGTGATCGTGGGCGCGCGCGACATCCTCACGATCGCGCCGCTCGCCACCTTGACGGGCACGCTCGCGGGCACGGCGCTCGGCCTCTTGACCGGCTACGTCGAAGGCTGGGCCGGCACGCTCGTCGCGCGCGCGCTCGACGCCGTGCTTGCGCTGCCCCTCGTGATCGTCGCGCTGCTCGTGCTCGCGGCCGTGGGCGCGTCGAATCTCGCCGTCGTGCTGGTGATCGGCATCACCTTCGCGCCGCTCGTCGCGCGCACCGTGCGCGCCGCCGTGCTCGCCGAGCGCCATCTCGACTATGTGGCCGCGGCGCGGCTGCGCGGCGAGCGCGCGCACTACGTGATGTTCGCGGAGATCCTGCCGAACGTCTGGCCGCCCATCGTTGTGGAAGCAACGGTGCGTCTCGGCTATGCGATCTTCGCGGTGGCGACGCTCTCGTTTCTCGGCTTCGGCATCCAGCCGCCTTCCGCAGACTGGGGCCTCGCGCTCGCCGAGTCGTACGCGCTGCTCGCAGGCGGCGCGTGGTGGACGGTGGCGTTCGACGCGCTCGCGATCGCCTCGCTCGTCGTGGCGGTCAACCTGATCGCCGACAGCCTGCGCGAGGTGCTCGGCTCATGAACCCGGCGCGCCCCGCCCTCGCCACCTTCAGCGCGCCGCGCGCAGACGACGCGCTCGCGCTGGTCGGGCTCACGGTGGCCTACCGCGTGCGCGGCAAGGACCGCGAGGTGCTCACCGACGTCTCGCTGCGCATCAAACGCGGCGAGGCGTATGGACTCGTCGGCGAGTCGGGTTGCGGCAAATCGACGGTCGCGCTCGCCGCGTTGCGCTACCTTGCGCACAACGGCCGCGTGAAGGCGGGACGCATCGCCATCGCGGGCGTCGAGGTGCTTGCGCTCGACCGCGAAGGCCTGCGCATGCTGCGCGCCCACAAAGTGTCGATGGTTTATCAGGACCCGGCGAGCGCGCTGAACCCGACGCTCACGATCGCCCGGCAGTTGAGCGAGGCATTCGAAGCCGCGGGCG
Source organism: Paraburkholderia sp. (assembly GCA_035277805.1). Taxonomy (GTDB): domain Bacteria; phylum Pseudomonadota; class Gammaproteobacteria; order Burkholderiales; family Burkholderiaceae; genus Paraburkholderia. The sequence goes on from DATEJU010000379.1 coordinate 6,139, forward strand.
TGGACCCTGCCGACGCGCTCGCACAGTCGTACGCCATGCTCGAGCGCGTGCGCATCGCCGACCCCGCGCGGGTGATGGCGAGCTGGCCGCATCAGCTCTCGGGCGGCATGCAGCAGCGCGTGGTGATCGCGATGGCGCTTGCTTCGAACCCGACGCTGCTGATCCTCGACGAACCCACCACGGGCCTCGACGCCACCGTCGAAGCCGAAGTGCTCGCGCTCATCGCGCAACTGCGCGCGGAGCTCGGCATGGCCGTGCTGCTCATCAGCCACGACCTCGCCGTGATTCGCAGGATGTGCGAGCGCGTAGGCGTGCTCTACGCGGGACGGCTCGTGGAAGAAGGCACCACGCACGACGTGTTCGCGCGTGCGCGCCATCCATACACGGTGGGTCTGCTGCGCTGCCTGCCGGCGCTGGGCCGCAACAAGGCCCACGGTGCGCTCGACACGATCCCCGGAGAGTTGCCCGCGCCGGGCACGCTCACGCGCGGCTGCATCTACGCGCCGCGCTGCCGCCTCGCCGACGCGCGCTGCCGCGAGCACGCGCCGCCGCCGCATCGCATGGAGGCGGCGCACGGCGAGCAGATGTCGCGCTGCCACTATCACGAGCGGGCCGTCGAATTGCCCGCCGCCGACGTCGCTGACATCGCCGGGACAGCCGACCTGGCCGACGTGAACGACGCAGCCGGCATGGCCGATATGAGTGCTAATGCACAGACAATTGCGCCGGCCGTCGTAGAGTCGAACCCGCAGACAAACGAACAAGCTGAAGAAACGCCGCGCACGCAAGACGCACGCAATGCGAAAGTGGTGCTGCGAGCGGCGAATGTCTCGCGCACCTTCGGCCGGGGCTCGCGCGCGTTGCGCGTGCTCGACGACGTCTCGCTCGAGTTGCGCGCGGGGGAAACGCTCGGCCTCGTCGGCGAATCGGGCAGCGGCAAGACGACACTCGCGAAGCTCTTGCTCGGCCTGCACGCCGCCGATCCGGGCGGCACGGTCGAACTCGACGCCAAGCCGCTCGCCGAGCGCCTCGCACAGCGCGACGCGGAGCAATTGCAAGCGTTGCGCATCGTGTTTCAGCATCCCGATGCCTCGCTCAATCGCGCGCTGCCCGTGAAGCGCCTCGTGGGTCGCGCGCTCGCCCACGCACGGCGCGGCCTCGCGGGTGATGCGCCGAACGAAAGAGCAAACTACGGAGCAAACGACAGAGCGAACGAAGAAGCGGCGGAACAAGCGGACGAAAGCGACGACGCACGCAGCGCGGCGCGCGTGGTCGCGCTGCTCGAAGCCGTGCGCGTGCCCGTGCGCTACCTCGCGGCACGCGCCCGGCAGCTCTCGGGCGGCCTCAAGCAGCGCGTGGCGATCGCTCAGGCGTTCGCGGGCGAGCCGCGCGTGGTGATCTGCGACGAGCCGACCTCGGCGCTGGACGTCTCGGTGCAGGCCGCGATCCTGAATCTGCTCGCACGTCTGCAGCGCGAGCGCGGCGTGAGCTATCTGTTCATCTCGCACGACCTCGACGTGGTGCGTTATCTCGCAGACCGCGTCATGGTGCTCTACGCGGGCCGTGTGCTGGAGAGCGGTCCCGCCAACGCCGTGCTCAACGGCCCATGCCATCCTTATACCGAAACGCTGCTGAATCCCGGCCTGCTCGCGTGCGATACATCCGCAAGCGATGCCTCGGCCGGCGCACCAGAGAGCGGCATGGCGGGTGGCGTCATGAGTGGAACTGCGAGTGACCCTGCGAGAGGAACTGCGGGTGGCGCAGCAGGCTGCATTTTCAGCGCGCGTTGTCCGCGCAAGCTCGGCGCGATCTGCGATGAAGCCGCGCCGCCCTTCGAAGCGGACGCCGATGGCCATCGCATCCGCTGCCACATTCCGGCCGAGCAACTGCGCGAGCTTCAAGCCCGGACAGACCCGGCGCACAGCGCTTCCTGACGCGCGCGAAGGCCTGACGAAATTCGTTGCGTTGTCCGCTTTTGCAACGCAAATCGCCATGCTACAGGCATGCGTTTCATCATCGAAACGTTTTCAGTGCTTTTTCCAGCATCGACATCGTAGGCAAAATGTTAAGTCCGCCACGCGCGGACGTCCCGGACCGATGGCACAGAACTCGCTAGATCGAAACCAGGCATCCGGTCGCCGCCCGACAGCGTGAAGCGCGCGGTTCGTCGCGCCGGGCGAACGGATGGCCGGCCGCACGACGCGCTTGCTTTCTGCCGCCCCGGGAACGGGCACCGACAATCGGCAAGGACTCCTGCCTGAACCGGCCAACCGACGCGAGACCGTCCGGGTGCCACGTCTACCGCCCGCGCCGGCGAAGCTGTGCGTACACCGCACGGCATGAAGCGCGCGTCGGCGCGAAGCGGTTTTAGCCTGACGGGGGACGGCGCCTGCACATGAGCGGTGCAGCGCCGGACACAAGGCGCAAGAGAAGCGAAGCGGACACACGCTATCGCTTCCCGGGAGGAAGCAATGAAAAACAGGATACTTCATCAGTACTGCTACGGGATTGGCCGGGGACTCGCCATCGTTGCTATCGGCACGGCAGGCGCCAGCGTGTTCCTGCCGGCTGTCGGCGCACATGCCGCCGACAATGCAACGGCTCCGAGCTGGGTGATCGTTGCCGACGCCGCGCTGCCTGCGAGCGGCGCGGCCGGCACGATTGACGCCGGCATGCCGGCTGCCGGCGCAATGCCTGCGATTCCGTCGCCATCGACGACGGCCTCAGGCTCCAATTCCGGCAACGCAGCGGGCGCACCTACAGCCGGTGCAGATACGGCCGCCGTGGATACGGCCAGCGCGGCAGCCGATGCCGCACTCGTCTTCGAGCCGAAGAACTGTTACGGCGGCACTGCCGGCAATTGCGGCCACGGCGGCGGTAGCGGACCGACGGCGAACTCCGCGAGCACCGGGGTGTCGGGAGGCACGGGCTCCGGCAGCAGCTCGGGCCCGGGCCGCGGCAGCGGCACTTCAGGTGTCGGCGGAGCGACCAGCGGCTCGAGCAATTCCGGCGGTGGTAGCAGCAACGGTCATGGTGGCAACAGCGGTGGTGGTGGCAGCAACGGCGGTAGCAGCAACGGTGGCGGCAGCAACGGCGGCGGCGGCAACGGCGGCGGCGGCAACAACGGCGGTGGCGGCAGCAACGGCGGCGGTGGATCAGGAGGCTGCGGCTGCGGCGGCGCTCACGGCGGTCCGTCAGGCGGACCATCGGGTGGATTCGGCGGCGGATTCGGCGGCGGCCTTGGCGGAGGCTTCGGCAAGGGTGGACCGTCGGGCGGTCCATCAGGCGGCCCGGGCGGCGGATTCGGTGGCGGGTTCGGAGGCGGCTTTGGCGGAGGCTTCGGTGGAGGATTCGGCAAGGGTGGACCGTCGGGCGGCCCGGGCGGCGGGTACGGCGGCGGCTCCGGTGGCGGCAAAGGCGGCGGCAGTCATTGAGTTTGCACGGCGGTGCGAACATGCCGCCGCAACCACTCCGAATTGGCGCGACGGCCGGTCGCGTCATTCCAGGCAGCAACGGCGGCGACGTCCCGGTCCCCCGGCCGGGCGCCGCCGCCGGTGGCCGGAGGCCTGTTGAGCCTGCTGCGCACTGCGGCTACCCTCAGTCCGGCCGGGCTTCTGCCGAACCCGAAAAGCGCGCAGCGGCGCACTCCCCCGCTTTCCTTCGCCATCCGCATGCGTGCTACAGCATCTCCAGCGGCCGTTTGCTGCGTGGTGGCTTGAAGTACGCGTCCAGCGTCGCGTGGTCCTCGGCGCTCAGCACGAGGTCGAGCGCGGCGCGATTGTCGCGCACGTGATCGACGCGCCCCGCCTTGGGAATCGCGCAAACATCCGGTTGCCGCAGCACCCAGGCGAGCGCCACCTGATAAATCGACACGCCGTGCCGGGACTCGATGTCATCAAGCGGCGAGCGCCTCGGCAGGCGCGCATGATCGACGGGGCTGTACGCCATCAGCGGCATGTCGTGCACACGGCTCCAGGGCAGCAGATCGTATTCGGGGCCGCGCCGCGCGACGTTATAGAGAATCTGGTTGATCGCGCAGGCATCGCCGCCCGGGACCTCGAAGAGTTCCTCCATGTCCTCGGTATCGAAGTTGCTCACGCCCCAGTAGCGGATCTTGCCCGCGCGCACGAGCGCCTCGAACCCTTGTACCGTCTCCTCGAGCGGCACGCCGCCGCGCCAGTGCAGCAGATACAGATCGAGCCGGTCGGTGTTCAGGCGCTTGAGGCTCGCCTCGCATGCGCGCTCGACGCCGCGCCGGCTCGCATTGTGCGGATACACCTTGCTCACGAGAAACACATCCTCGCGCAGCCCTTGCAGCGCTTCGCCGACGAGCGCTTCGGTCGCGCCTTCGCCATACATTTCGGCGGTGTCGATGAGCGTCATGCCAAGCGCGACGCCTTCGCGCAGCGCGGCGATTTCGTCGGCGCGACGCGACGCGCGCTCACCCATTTCCCACGTGCCCTGTCCGAGCCTTGCGATACGTTCGCCGCCGGGCAGCGCGATTGTGCCGATATCAGTCATCTAGTCTCATCCCATGCTTGGCGGTCGACGAGAGTAAGCGCTTTAGCGCTTACCCTCATCCCATGCAAATCTGCGCTTGCAGCGAACGGCCAGTGTATCGCCTCGCGCGGCGCGGGGTCATGCGCCGACGAGTAAGTCCATCATTTCCGCGGCACGCCGGCTATGACATAAAATTGCCGTTCGCCTCTCACGTCTGCCTCCCATGAACGCTTCCACGGAAGACCGCTGGCGCGGCCTGCGCCCGGACCCGGACAACGACACGCCGCTCTATTTGCAGCTCGCGCGCAAGCTGAGCGATGCGATTCACGAGAACCGCTGGGCCGCCGGCGAGGCGCTGCCCTCCGAGCGCGTGCTCGCCGATGCGCTCGGCGTCTCGCGCATCACCGCGCGCAAGGCCATCGCGCTGCTGGTCGAGCAAGGCATGATCCGCCGCACGCAGGGCGCAGGCAGCTTCATCACGCCGCGCTACGAAGATCCGCTCTCGCGTCTCACGAGCTTCAGCGAGATGCTGCGTCAGCGCGGCTTTACGCCGAGCTCGCGCTGGCTCTCGCGCGAAATCCAGCCCGCAAGCCGCGACGAGGTGATCCAGCTCGGCCTCTCGCCCGCCGCCGCCGTGACGCGCCTGAAACGTCTGCGCCTGGCCGACGGCATCGTCATGGCCGTCGAGAATTCGACCTTCCCCGCCGCGCTGATCCCCGATCCGGGCGCCATCGGCGATTCGCTCTACAGCTTTCTCGAGCAGCGCGGCCTCGCGATCGTGCGCGCGCTGCAGCACTTTCGCGCCGTGAACGCGAGCGAGGAAATCGCGCGGCAGATGAGCATCGCGCCAAACGAGGCGCTGCTGCTCATCACGCGCGTGGGCTATACCGCCGATCAGCGCGCCATCGAGCTCACCGACACGTACTGCCGCAACGACTACTACGACTTCGTCGCGGAGTTGCGCAAATAAAGTCGCGAGGACGAGCGGCGCGCGTCCGTGCGCGCCGCGCCCCGAACGGCCTCGGGCTGCCCCCCGGCTGGTCCCTCAGAGCGTCCGCCAGGTCGCCCGTCACGCCGCTTTTCAAGCTGCCCCGCGGGTCCGCGCGCAGCACCTCACCGCGCGACGCCGCGCCTCACGCGGCCCATTGCGGCGCGTCGGTCCCGATCGGCACGCTTGGGCGCGCGTAGAACGCCGGCGTGCGTTCGAGCCGCTCGGCGGGCGCCACGGCGCGCACGCGGCCAAACGGCGTGTCCGACGCCTCGAAGCAATCCACCAGGTCCTGCGCACGCACCTCGGGCGCACGCTGGCCCTGCGCGAGCGTGCCCATCGTCTGCAGCCAGCGGCCCGTCTGCGCGAGCGACACGCGCACGTGCCAGCTTCCACCCTCCTGTGCGCGCCGCGCGAGCGCGACCATCGCGCCGAACGCGGCGAGATAGCCGGTGGCATGGTCGAGCGCCTGGCAAGGCAGCGGGCGCGGCGCATCGAAAGACGCACCGAATGGCGCCCCGCTGCGCGCATCAATCTGCGCGGCCGGCATGGCGCCGCCGTGCGCCGCCGCCACGCTCTCGGTCCAGACGATGCCGCTCGCCGACTGCACGAGGCTGTCGAAACCGCGCCGCTCGCGCCACGGTCCGCGATGCGAGTACGCGCAGATCGACACGCACACGATGCCGGGCCGCTCGCGCGCCAGCGGTTCGGGCGCAAAGCCGTGCGCGGCCAGCGCGCCGGGCCGGTAGCCCTGCAGGAACACGTCGGCGTCGCGCATGAGCGCGTGCAGTTGCGCACGTTCCGCCGCCTCGCGCAAATCGAGCGTGGCCGAGCGCTTGCCGCGCCCGTTGTCGATTACGAGCGGCGCGATGTTCGGCAGATGCGGACCGTTGACGAGCAGCACGTCGGCGCCATGATGCGCGAGCACGCGCCCCGCCACCGGCCCCGCGATGATGCGCGTGAGGTCGAGCACGCGCATCCCTTCGAGCGGCCGCGCGCCGGGCCGCAACGCGGGTGCGGGCGCATCGCCGATGCGCTCGATCTCGAAGAGCGGCAGGCTCGCCACGGCCTGCGCCTGTTCGAGCGCGGCCCACTCGCGCGGCGTGCGCACGAGCGCCGCGCAAAGTCCCGCCTGGGCGAGCGCCTCGTCGAGCGCGGCGCCGTCCCAGTGCGTGCGGATCGCGCGCGCGACGTCGTCGCGGCTCTCCGCGCAACCGAGCACGCGGAGGATGCCGTGCAGATGGTGCGCGAAGTTCGCATGGAGCTGTATCCAGCGGCCATCGCGCGTTTCGAAGTAGCCCGTCACCGGATGGCGCAATTCGAACGGCGCGCCGCCGTCGACGCTCAGATAGCGCTCGCTGCGAAACGCCGCAAGGGCGCGGCGCACGTCGATACCCACGCGCTGCCCGGGGCCGCCGCGCAGCCGGTGAAAGCGCGCCGCCGCCAGCCCCGCCGCGCCGATGCTCGCCGCCGCCAGCGTGCCGACGCGAAACACTGAAGGCAAGCCGGGGGCGTCGCCTTCGATGTCGATCGAGTCGAGCGCCGCCATGTGATCTTTGGCGCTGTCGTGGGGATGAGCCAGCATCCAGAGGTGTTCGAGCGCGTCGCGGGGTGCCATGGCGTGCGTCCTGTCGGCTTGGGGAAGATGCAACAAGGTTAAGAGCGTGCCCGCAATCCGATCAATCTTGATTATGATGATCAATATAGATCGATTTTTCCTGTTTCACGAGGGGCGCCACCATGTCCAGCTATATGACCGCGGCTGAGGCCGCCGCCGCGCTCGGCATCAGCCGGGCCACGCTCTATGCCTATGTGAGTCGCGGCATGCTCACCTCGGAGCCCGCAGGCGATAGCGCCAATGGCGCCGGGAGTACCGCGCCCCAGTCCCGCCGCTACTCCGCAGCCGAAGTGCGCC
>DATEJU010000380.1:0-10059 GCA_035277805.1 Paraburkholderia sp.
CATGACGCTGCGGGAGCTGGCGTCGCGGCCGGCCGCGCCCTAGCCAGTCGCGGGTCAGTCGCCCGCGATCGTCATCTCGTCGATCAGCACGGATCCGCAGTGGATCGCCCCGCGGCGGTCGACGTCGTCGCCGAGCGCGACGATGCCGCGGTACATCTGCCGGAGGTTCCCCGCGACAGTGATTTCGTGCACGGGGCGCGAGACCTCGCCGTTCTCGATCCAGAAGCCCGAGGCGCCGCGCGAGTAGTCGCCGGTCACGAAGTTCACGCCCTGCCCCATCAGCTCTGTGAGCAGCAGGCCCGTGCCGAGCTTGCGGAGCATTTCCTCGAAGTCGTCCTCGGGGTTCGTGAGCGAGCTTTGCAGCCGCAGGTTGTGCGAGCCGCCCGCGTTGCCGGTCGTCTGCATGCCGAGCTTGCGCGCCGAATACGACGAGAGGAAATAGCCCTGCACCACGCCGTCCTTCACGACTTCGCGCCATTGCGTGCGCACGCCCTCTTCGTCGAACGGCGCGCTGCCCGCGGCGCGCGCCACGTGCGGGTCCTCGACGACCTGGATATGCGGCGCGAACACCGGCTTGCCGAGACTGTCGACGAGAAACGAAGTCTTGCGATAGAGCGCGCCGCCGCTCGTGGCCTGCACGAACGCGCCAAGCAGGCCCGCCGCGATCGGCGCCTCGAACAGCACCGGCACCTTGCGCGTGTCGAGGCCCCGCGCGTTCAGGCGCGAAAGCGCACGCTCGGCGGCATAGCGGCCGACCGCCTCGGGCAAGGCGAGCTCGCTCGCGCTGCGCCGCGAGGTGTACCAGTCGTCGCGCTGCATGCTGCGGCCCGTGCCCGCGATGGGCGCGCACGCGATGTAGTGGCGCGAATAGGGGTAGCCGTGCATGAAGCCGCCCGAGGTGGCCAGCACGAACTGCGAATGCTGCGCCGAAACGCTCGCGCCTTCCGAGTTGGTCACGCGGCGGTCGGTGGCGAACGCGGCGTCCTCGGCGCGGCGCGCGATCTCGACGGCCTCGTCGGCCGTCAGGCTCCACGGGTGATAGAGGTCGAGGTCGCGCGGCGCGGTTTCCAGCAAGTCGGGCTCGGCGAGACCCGCGCAGTCGTCATCGGCGGTGAAGCGCGCGATGTTGTAGGCCGCCGCCACGGTGTCCTTGAGCGCCTGCGCGGAAAAGTCCGAAGTGCTCGCATTGCCGCGCTTGTTGCCGATGTAGACGGTCACGCCGACCGACTTGTCGCGGTTGTGCTCGATGGTCTCGACTTCGCCGCGCCGCACGGAAACCGACAGGCCATCGCCCTCGGAGATCTCCGTCGCGGCGTCGCTCGCGCCGAGCGCCTTCGCGTGACGGAGAATGTCCGACGCGATCTCCTTGAGCTCGTCCTGGGTGTGCGGGAAAAATCGTTGCCGGGCTTCGATGTCTGCAGCCATTGTCGTTACTGTCCGGTTTCGGGCCGGAGCGGCCCGCTTGTCGTGTGTCGGGTGTATCGGATCATGCGCCTCGCCAGAGACGCGTTTCGCGATCATAGCAAGGTATGCGAACGCGCACCGCAGGCGCATTGTCCGCACTTGCCGGGCGCGTACCGCGAGCGCCGGCCGGCCGCTCTCGTCCCCTCGCCCCGCGCCCGGGCCGCGGCAGCCCGGGAAATGACGTGCAGCGGATGTGCAGCGAACGCACGGCGGCCCTGCGCGGCCAGCCCGTGCGGCCCGATCGGACGGCGCGCGCACGCTACAATACGCGTCATGAAACGCAAAACCCGCATTCAACCCATGAACGACGTTGCCGCCGAACAGGACGACAACGGCTACGATCGCCCGAGCAAGTCGCAGCTCAAGCGCGAAATGACCGCGCTCCAGGAGCTGGGCACGGCGCTCGTCGAACTGCCCAAGGACGCGCTCAAGCGCATGCCCATGACGGAAGACGTCGCCGACGCCGTCCACGAGGCACGCCGCATCACCGACCACGAAGGCAAGCGCCGCCAGCTCCAGTATGTCGGCCGCATGATGCGCGGCCTGCGCGAGGACGAGGTCGCCGCGCTGCGCACCGCGCTCGAGGAGCACCGCGGCGTGAACAAGGCCGCCACGGCGCGCCTGCACTGGATCGAGCGCACGCGCGAGAAGCTGCTCGCCGACGACGCCGCGCTCACCGAATTCATTCGCCAGCATCCGGGGGCCGATCCGCAGGAAGCGCGCACGCTGATCCGCAACGCGCGCCGCGAGCAGCAGCAAGGCCGCCCGCCGAAGTACTTCCGCGAACTGTTCCAGTGGATCAAGGACTTGAGCAGCCAGGGCGCCGACGATCCCCTGGAAGCGGCGAACCAGCGCCCCCACGGCGATATCGACGAGGACCGCGAAGATGACGAAGCCTGAGCGCAGCCATCCGGACGAACTGGTGATCGGCCTCGTGTCGGTCAGCGACCGCGCTACGAGCGGCGTCTACGAGGACAAAGGCATTCCGTCGCTGATGGAATGGCTCGGCAGCGCGCTCAAGACGCCGTGGCGCACCGAAACGCGCCTGATCCACGACGACGCGGCCACCATCTCGGCCACGCTCACCGCGCTGGTGGACGGCCTCGGCTGCGACCTCGTGCTGACGACCGGCGGCACCGGCCCCGCGCGCCGCGACGTGACGCCCGAGGCCACGTTAGCCGTCGCGACCAGGGAAATGCCGGGCTTCGGCGAGCAGATGCGCCAGATCAGCCTGAATTTCGTGCCGACGGCGATTCTCTCGCGCCAGGTGGCCGTGATCCGCGAAACCGACGACCACGCCGCGCTCATCATCAACCTGCCGGGGCAGCCGAAGTCCATCAAGGAAACGCTGGAAGGCCTGCGCGACGAGCAAGGCGCGGTGAAAGTGCCGGGCATTTTCGCTGCCGTGCCGTACTGCATCGATCTGATCGGCGGCCCGTATATCGAGACCGATCCGCACATCGTCGCGGCGTTCCGGCCCAAGAACGCGCAGCGGGCGCCGCGCGCGTAACGTCACCTCGGCCCGCATCGGCCCTCATCCGTTCGTTTAGGCCCGATGCGCGGCCTGCTGCGAATGGTGCGGCGCAAAAATCGCCTGCGCCATTCGCGAGCCCATATGGCGCTCCTGCCTTACTTCGCGGCGCCGCTCGCCTGCGCGGCGGCGTCTGCCGTGCCCGCCGCCGCAATGAGAAAGTGCTCGCGGTAGTACTTGAGCTCGTCGATGGACTCGTGGATGTCGGCGAGCGCAGTGTGCATCGCGCGCTTCTGGAAACCCTTGTAGATGGCCGGCTGCCAGCGGCGGCAGAGCTCCTTGAGCGTGCTCACGTCCAGATTGCGGTAGTGGAAGAAGCGCTCGAGCGTGGGCATCCAGCGCGCCATGAAGCGGCGGTCCTGGCAGATCGAGTTGCCGCACATCGGCGACTTGCCCGGCGGCACGTACTGCGAGAGGAACGCGAGAATCTGCTCGGTCGCGCTTTCCTCGGTCACGGCGGAGGCGCGCACGCGCTCTGTGAGGCCCGAGCGGCCATGCGTGTTGCGGTTCCATTCGTCCATGCGGTCGAGCACCGCTTCGGGCTGGTGAATCGCCAGCACAGGGCCTTCAACGATCTTGTCGAGCGTGGAGTTCGTCATCACCACGGCGATCTCGATGATCCGGTCGTTGTCGGGATCGAGCCCCGTCATCTCCATGTCGAGCCAGATCAAGTTCATGTCGGTGCGCTCCATTGCCGGAGTCGCCTGGCCCGCCGGATCGGCGGAAGTGATGTCAATCATGAGAGGCTGCCTGAAACGGTTGAGATGCGGCGTCCGGACACCGCCTGAATGCACCCACGAGGTACCCGCGAATGCAGCGCGGACGCATGATGCAGGCGCGGCCCGCACGCCAGAAGCGGGATGCCATGGCCGGGCCGCCGAGAACATATAATTGTCGCATAGATACCACGGACTCCCCGGATGCCGACCTCTTCAACTGTGCTGTCCCCTGCGCTGACTTTCAGCGTCATTTTCGTGATCGCCGTGCTGGCCATGGTCGCGACCAAGCTCTGGCTCGCCTCGCGGCAGGTCCGCTTCGTGGCCGCGCACCGCAGTGCGGTGCCGCTCCAGTTCGCGGCCACCATCCCGCTCGCCGCGCACCAGCGTGCCGCCGACTACACCGTCGCGCGCACGCGCCTCGGCATGATCGAAATCGTGCTGTCCGCGGTCGTCCTGATCGCACTCACGCTGCTGGGCGGCGTGCAGGCGATCGACCTCGGCATTTCGGACCTGATCGGGCGCGACTACGTCGGCCAGATCGCGCTCGTCGCGGCCGTGCTCGCGGTGAGCGGCATCGTCGAATTGCCGCTCGACTACTACCGCCAGTTCGTGATCGAGGAGCGCTTTGGCTTTAACCGCATGACGCGGCGCATCTTTTTCGCGGACCGCATCAAGGGGCTCCTGATCGGTGCGCTGTTCGGCATTCCGCTCCTCTTCGTCGTGCTGTGGCTCATGAAGCAGGCCGGCAGCCTCTGGTGGCTCTGGACCTGGGTGGTCTGGGTCGCGTTCCAGATGCTCGTGCTGGTGCTCTACCCCTCCTTCATCGCGCCGCTCTTCAACAAGTTCGAGCCGCTCAGGGACGAGGCGCTGCGCTCGCGCATCGAGGCGCTCATGCAGCGCTGCGGCTTCGCGGCCAAAGGCCTCTTCGTCATGGACGGCAGCCGCCGCTCCGCGCACGGCAACGCCTATTTCACGGGCTTCGGCGCGGCCAAGCGGATCGTCTTCTTCGACACCCTGCTCGCGCGCCTCTCGGGCAGCGAAATCGAGGCGGTGCTCGCGCACGAACTCGGCCACTTCAAGCGCCGCCATGTGATCAAGCGCATGGTGGTGACGTTCGCGATCAGCCTCGTGCTGCTTTTCGTGCTCGGCTGGCTCACCCAGCGCGTGTGGTTCTACGAAGGGCTCGGCGTGCGGCCGTCGCTGCTCGGCGGCAACGAAGGGCTCGCGCTCGTGCTGTTCTTCCTCGCGGTGCCGGTGTTCCTGTTCTTCATCACGCCGCTCAGCAGCCTGAGCTCGCGTAAGCACGAATTCGAGGCCGACGCCTTCGCCGCCACGCAGACCGACGCGCAGAACCTCGTGAACGCGCTCGTGAAGCTCTACGAGGACAACGCCTCGACGCTCACGCCCGACCCGCTCTACACCGCGTTCTACTACTCGCATCCGCCGGCTTCGCAGCGGATCGACCGACTGCTCTCGCACGCATGAACCGGCGCGCGACGAAAGCCGCCGGCGGCACAGCACAAGCAGGCACGGGGGCGACGCTGCACGGCGTCGTGATCGCGGCGCACGGACGCCACTACCTCGTGGCGCCGGACGGCGGCGGCGCGGCGCTGCAGTGCTTCCCGCGCGGCAAGAAGAGCGAGGTCGCGGTGGGCGATCGCGTCGAGTATCAATCGACCTCGGCGGATCAGGGCGTGATCGTCGCCATCGGCGAGCGGCGCAACCTGCTCTATCGCTCGGATCAGTTCAAGTCGAAGCTCTTCGCGGCCAATCTCGACCAGCTCCTGATCGTGCTCGCCACCGAGCCGCACTTCAGCGAGGACCTGCTGGGCCGTGCGCTCGTGGCCGCCGAAGCCAATGATCTGAAGCCGCTTATCGTGCTCAACAAGATCGACGTGGAAGCCGCGCTGCCGCTCGCGCGCCAGCGGCTCGAGCGCTACCGCGCGCTCGGTTATACGGTGCTGGAGGTTTCGGTGAAGAAGCGGCCTGAGGAGGCGCACGAGATACTGGCCGAGCATCTGCACGGCCACCAGACGATCCTGCTCGGCCAGTCCGGCATGGGCAAGTCGACGCTCGTGAATCTGCTGATTCCCGACGCCGAAGCAGCCACGCGCGAGATCTCCACGGCGCTCAACAGCGGCCGCCATACGACGACGTTCACGCGCCTCTATAAATTGCCCGAAGGCGGCGCGCTGATCGACTCGCCCGGTTTCCAGGAGTTCGGGCTCTATCACCTCACCGAAGGCACACTTGAGCGCGCGTTCCCGGAGTTCCGCCCGCTGCTCGCGCATTGCCGCTTCTACAACTGTCATCATCTGCACGAGCCGGGCTGCGCGGTCCTCGAAGCCATCGACGATGGCCGCGTCGCGCCGGAGCGCCATGCGCTCTATGCGCAGCTCGTGCACGAGATCAGCCAGATCGTGCGCTGACGCGCCACCGTCACCATGCTCAAGCTCGCGCGCGCGCCAAATGTGGTCATCGCCCAGCACTGGATGAACATCCTCGCGACCGCCGGCGTGCCGTGCGAGCTGCATAACCGCTACCTGAGCGGGGCAATGGGCGAGATTCCCGCCGATCAATGCGCGCCGGAGATCTGGCTCGTCGACGAGCGCGACGAACAGCTCGCGCGCAAACTGATTGCCGACGCCACGAACGGACCGCCGCCCGGTGCGCCGTCGTGGCGCTGCCCGCAGTGCGGCGAGACGCTGGAGGCGCAGTTCACGGTGTGCTGGCAGTGCGGTCGCGAGCGCGATCCGCACGACGACTGAAGCCCCCCTTTCGCGCCTGAAAACTTTGGCGCCTGAAAATACACACGGCCCGCTAAATGCGGGCCGTGTCCTGGGCATGAGGCGCCGAGGTCGCTCAGATCCAGACGGCGATCGTCAGCATGAGCAGCAGGATCATCCACAGGATCACCGCGCGCCACACGAGGCCCACGGCCGATTGCAGCGTGCGCGGCGTGCAGTCGTCGCCGACCGTGTACGGGTCGCCGTCGCCCGGCTGTGCGAGTGCATCGACGCTCGACTGCTCCGCGAGCGGCCCAGACAGACGCGCGCCCAGCGCGCCGCTGCCGGTCGCGAGCAGCACGCCTTCGTTGGTGTCGGGCCACTGGTTCGTGTGGTTGCGCCACGCGTAGATCGCGTCCTCGAAATTGCCGACGATCGCAAAGCCCAGCGACGTGAGCCGCGCCGGCACCCAGTCGATCACGAAGAACACGTGCTGCGCGAAGTTCGAGAAGGCTTCGGTGCGGTCGTCGGCGGGACGCGACCATGCGCGCGCCAGATATTCGGAAATGCGGTACAGCACCGCGCCTGCCGGCCCGATCGGCACGAGAAACCAGAAGAACACGCCGAACACGTGGCGGTGCGAGGCCACCACCGCGTGAATGAGCGTATGGCGCACGATCTCGCTCACGGGCATGTCCACGGCGTCGATGCCGGTCCACTCGGTGAGGATCTCGCGGGCGCGCGGCACATCGTCGTTATTCAGCGCGAGGTGGATATCGGTGAAGTAATGGCTGAACTGGCGGAAGCCCAGCGTGAAGTACACCACCACCACGTTCCACAGGAACGCCAGCACGAAGCTGATGTGATAGAGCACGTAGTAGATGAGCGCGGTGGCCACCGTCCATGGCAGCACGACCACGAGCCAGGCGATGAGGCCGTGCTTTTGCTTGCCCGCGTCGAAGCCGTGCGCGGCCCAGTCCGCATTGAGGCGCAAGAGCGCCATCACCGGATTGTTCGGCGAAAGCGCCCGCACCTGTTCGATGACGAGAGCCAGCAATACGGAGAAGAAGGTCATGCCACGCGCCGTGCAAGTCGGGTTGCAAAAAGGATTGCAAAAGGGGTTTTCAGAAATTGTTGCAACGATATCACAGGGCCAGATGTGCCTGAGCATGTGACGGCAAAGACACAACAGCGAGACAGCAGCGGCACGACCTCATCCAGCGATTTGCGCCGCAACATGATGCGGCACACCACAACTCGGCGCATCACGGCGCTGCCCATGCCGCACTGCGACGAGCGTGTCGCGTCAGGCGAGCAGGAAACGATAAAAGTTGCGCAGCATGCCCGCGGTCGCCCCCCAGATGAAGTGCGCGCCGCTCACGCCCGCGCCCTCCTGCGGATACGGCATGGCGAAGAAGCGGCGCTCGCCGCCTTCCCAGCGCTGCACCCGCACCTGATGGTGCGCGGGGTTCATCAGGAAGCTGAGCGGCACTTCGAAGATGCTCGCCACTTCGAGCGAATCGGCGGCCACCGTGAACGGCTCGTGCACGAGGCCCACTACCGGCGTCACCTTGAAGCCGGTGCCCGTGAGGTAGTCGGACAGCGCGCCCAGCACTTCGACGCGCGCGGGGTCGAGATTCACTTCTTCGTGCGCCTCGCGCAGCGCGGCGGCAATCGGCGTGGCGTCGGCGGGTTCGCGGCTGCCGCCCGGGAAACTCACCTGGCCGGCGTGGTTGCTGAGGTTGTCGGCACGCTGCGTGAGCAGCACGGTGAGCCCGGAAGGCCGCATTGCGATCGGCATGAGCACCGCGGCCTCCCGCGGATCGCGAATCTCGGTCACGCGCGCCTCCTGCGGCTCGGGGTCCCAAGGCAGGCGTTGCTCGAAACGCGCGCGCAGGCCGTCAGGCGTGAGACGGCCGACAGCGACATGGGGGAGGTCGGC
The DNA here is from genome assembly GCA_035277805.1 of Paraburkholderia sp. Lineage (GTDB taxonomy): Bacteria > Pseudomonadota > Gammaproteobacteria > Burkholderiales > Burkholderiaceae > Paraburkholderia. The sequence goes on from DATEJU010000380.1 coordinate 8,383, forward strand.
GCCTGTCGATTCGATCGGCAGGCTTTCGGGTTCAAATACTGGACGGATCAACGGCTAACTCGAGATTCGGGCACACGTGCGTATTTTGCGGCCAAAAAGAAAAAAGCACCCCGAGGGGTGCTTCTTTCTTACAGCTTTTACGCCTGCTCGGCCGGAGCGGCTGCGCGGTCTTTCGACACCAGCTTTTCCTTGATGCGAGCCTTCTTGCCCGACAGGTTGCGCAGGTAGTACAGCTTCGCGCGACGCACGTCGCCGCGACGCTTCACCACGATGCTTGCCAGCAGCGGCGAGTACGTCTGGAACGTACGCTCGACGCCTTCGCCCGACGAGATCTTGCGAACGATGAACGACGAGTTCAGACCGCGGTTACGCTTTGCGATCACGACGCCTTCGTATGCCTGAACGCGCTTGCGGGTACCTTCAACCACGTTCACGTTGACGATCACCGTATCGCCGGGAGCGAATTCGGGGATGGTCTTCTCGCCCAGCACGCGCTGGATTTCTTCCTGCTCGAGTTTTTCAATCAGATTCATCACTGACTCCGTAAGCCATCTTGTCGGCGTTCGTACCTGTGCAGGATGGCCTGCAACTACGGCCCCGATAGAGGATGGATTCACAACTGGCGCCGTTCACGCATGAAGCGGCGCCGCCTTTGACGCCCCGTGTCGCACACGCCCGAAGCCTTACGCTTCGTTCGCGCCCTTCGCGAGACTAGCGAGCCATGCCTCGTCGGCACGGCTTAGCATCTTGTTCTTCCTGGCCCGCGCGATCAGATCGGGCCGTTTGTGCCACGTATTGCGCAACGCCTCGCGGCGCCGCCATTGCTCGATTTCCGCATGATGGCCGCCGAGCAGCACATCGGGCACACGCACGCCGTCGTATTCCTCGGGCCGCGTGTAATGCGGGCAGTCGAGCAGACCGTCCACGAAACTGTCCTGCACCGCCGACTGCGCGTCGTTGAGCACGCCCGGCAGGAGCCGCACCACGGCATCCATCAGCGCCATCGCGGGCAATTCGCCGCCCGACAGCACGAAGTCGCCGACGCTCACTTCCTCGTCCACGCAACGGTCGACGAGACGCTGGTCGATCGCTTCGTAGCGGCCGCACAGCAGCACGAAACCGGGCTCCTGCGCGAACTGCCCGACGCGCTCGTGCGTGAGCGGCTTGCCTTGCGGCGACATCAGCAGCACGCGCGGACTCGCGACGCCCTGCTCCGCCTGCGCGGCCTTCGCCGCGTCGATCGCCGCTTCGAGCGGCTTGGCCAGCATGACCATGCCGGGGCCGCCGCCGTAAGGCCGATCGTCGATGGTGCGGTAGTTGTCGGTCGTGAAATCGCGCGGATTCCACGTGCGCAACGCGTAACGCTGCTGCTTCGCGGCCCGGCTGGTAATGCCCCAGTCGGTGAGCGCGCGGAACATCTCGGGAAAGAGCGTAACGACATCGAACTGCATCGCTCTCTCCGTTCAGCGAATCAGCACAGCAGGTTCAGTAATCGGCTTCCCAGTCGACGACGATGCGCTTCGCCGCCAGGTCCACCGTCTTGACAAACACGCCGACGAACGGGATCAGCCGCTCACCAGTGGTGGGCTTGCCGTCCTTGCCCGTCGACGGATACTCGACGCGCAACACCGACTGCGCACCGTTGTCGATCAGGTCGGCGACCGTGCCGAGCTCCAC
>DATEJU010000381.1:0-3243 GCA_035277805.1 Paraburkholderia sp.
CCAGCTTGCTCAATGGATGCGCGACTACGATCTTGGCGACGTAGTCGATTTTCGCGGCATCCAGTCGGGCATTGAAAACAGCAACTTCTTCCTGACGACGACGCGCGGCGAATACGTTCTGACGATCTTCGAAAAGCTCACTGCCGAACAGCTGCCGTTCTATCTCGAACTGATGCGCCATCTGGCCTCGCACCGCGTGCCGGTGCCCGACCCGATGCCGCGCGCCGACGGCGCCCTGTTCGGCCTGCTGCACGGCAAGCCCGCCGCCATCGTCACGAAGCTCGACGGCGCGCCGGAGCTCGCGCCAGGCGTGGAGCACTGCACGGAAGTCGGGCAGATGCTGGCGCGCATGCACCTTGCGGGCCGCGACTTCGTGCTCGACCAGCCGAATCTGCGCAGCCTGCCGTGGTGGGAAGAGACGGTCCCCACGGTGTTGCCGTTCCTCGACGACGCCCAGCGCGAGCTGCTCACGACCGAGCTCGCGCACCAGCAGGCCTTCTTCGCGAGCGACGATTACGCCTCGCTGCCCGGCGGCGCCTGCCATTGCGACCTCTTCCGCGACAACGCGCTGTTCGCGCACGTCAGCCCGGAGACGGGCCATACGGTGCGCCTCGGCGGATTCTTCGACTTCTATTTCGCCGGCTGCGACAAATGGGTGTTCGATGTGGCGGTGACGGTAAACGACTGGTGCGTGGACCTCGCGACCGGCAAGCTCGACGCGCCGCGCGTCGAAGCGCTGTTGCGCGCCTACCAGACCGTGCGCCCGTTCACGCCCGCCGAGAGCCGTCACTGGGTCGACATGCTGCGCGCCGGCGCATACCGCTTCTGGGTATCGCGCCTGTATGATTTTTATCTGCCGCGCTCGGCGCAGTTGCTGAAGCCTCACGACCCCGGCCATTTCGAGCGCATCCTGCGCGAACGCCGCGCCGGCAGCGCGGCCGGCACGCCGGGCGCCCTCCACGCACTTTCTGACCTGCCCCGCCCATGCAACTGATCGAAGTCCCCGCGAAGCAGGGCTACGTCTGGTTCCGCCAGGGCATCTGGCTGTTCCGGCGCAATCCGCTCGCGTTCCTCACACTGTTCTTCTCGTATCTGCTCGCCATGACGCTGATCTCCGCCGTTCCGGTGATCGGCGGTGTGCTGCCGCTCATCTTTGTGCCAGGCGTGGCGGTGGGCTTCATGGCCGCGTGCCGCGACACCGTTGCGGGCAAGCCGGTGTTTCCGACCATCCTCGTCGACGGTTTCCGCTCGTACGGGCACACGGTCGCCAAACACCTGTTCGTGCTGGGCGGGATATACGTGGTGGCGATGACGCTGGTGCTCGCGGCGTCGGCGCTGGTGGACGGCGGCGCACTGCTGCGCCTGATGACGATAGGCGGCTCGCTCGATACGGACGCCGTGGCGAACGGCAATGTACCATTTGCCGTGCTCGCGTCGCTCGCGTGCTACGTGCCGGTTTCGATGATGTTCTGGTTCGCGCCCGTGCTGACAGCCTGGCATGAGGTGCCGCCGGTCAAGGCGATGTTTTTCAGCATCGTGAGCTGCTGGCGCAACAAGGGCGCATTCGTGGTGTACGGCGCGCTGTGGTTTGCGGTGTCGATCGGCGTGTCGATCGGACTTTCGGCGCTGCTGCGCGCGCTCGGGGCGGGTGACTACGCGCTGGCGATCCTGATGCCGGCGCTCATTCTCGTGACGACAATGCTCTATTGCTCGTTCTACGCGACCTATCGCGGCTGCTATGGCGTGCAGGAAAAGACGGCTACCGAAATGCCGGGTTCGGGACGCTGAACGGAAGACGCCCAGCGCAAGCCGACGCGGGCGGCAAGTGCCAGCCGCACAAACACGAACGGGGCGCCAGTGTGCGCCCCGTTGCGTTTCTGAAACTTCAGACCGGCGTGAATGCCCGGCAGCTTAGCCGTAGTGGTTCATCCACGACGGGTTACGGCCCGCCTTCTCGCGGTCGAGCTTGCGCATGCGGAATTCGAGATCGTAAATATCGGCCGATTCGGCCAGATAGGCTTCCTCGCGCTCCTTTTGAGCGGTTTCGTACGATTTCGTGAGGAACAGGAAAAGGCGGCTAAGCAGGTACATGGTCTGGCTCCGGTAGTCGGGCACATGCCCTCGGAATGAATGGAGCCATTATAGGGTAAACACCTATCATGGTAAACCCTTGATTTGGCGCGGATTGCCGCAGTGCCTCACGGCACGCACGACAATCCGCTCGGTGCTCAGCCCGTGCCGGCGGCGAGCTCGTCGCCGAAAGCGTCGTCGACGACATCGCGCCGCTGTGGTTCGAAAAAGTCCCAGATCATCGAGCTGGCGTCCGGTCCGGTCGCCGAATGGAACGGCACCGTATCGTCGCCACCGCTCCAGGCATGATCCAGCGCGCTCACCTGACACAGACGCACGACGCTCGTGCCGCCGCGCCGGTAGTCCTGAACCGTGTAGCCCTCGCCGTCGTGCTCATGCGAAACCACGCCCTTGCGCACGCCGTGAGCATCCGCGAGGTCATTCAGGCGCAGGAACTGCGCGGCGAGTTGCTCCGCGTTGATCGGCGCGACAACCGCGTCGGCGCCGCCCTGCACGATGAGCGCCGGCATGCCGGGATGCGTGCGGCCAGCCAGTTGACGCTCGACGAGCGCCACCGGGTCGTGGTGCAACCCGCGCCGCATGACGTCGAGCGCCGAAACGCCCGAGCGCGCCTCGCCGAACGCCGGCCCGGAATGAAGCGCGACAGCCGCGAAGCGGCCCGGCGCATTCACAGCCAGCAGCGCGGCGAGACCCGCGCCCGCCGAGAGGCCCGCCAGATAGACTCGAGAACGGTCGAAACCGTGCTCCTGCACGAGCGTGTCGACGAGCGAAACGATCGCCGTGGCTTCACCGCCACCCGCCGGCTGGCGGGCGTCGTACCAGTGCCAGCACTGGTGCGGATGCGCCTGTACCGATTGCTCCGGATAGACCACGGCAAAGCCGTGCTTGTCCGCGAGCAGGTTCATGCGGGTGCCCTCGGCGAACGAATCCATCGTTTGCTTGCAGCCATGCAGCATCACGACGAGCGGCATACCCTCCGTGGGCAAGCCCGGCGGCACATAGAGCCCATAGGCGAGCGCGCGCGAGGCGCCCTTTGCCAGATGCTCCGCACGCAGCCATTCGCCCGCCGCCCACGCGGCGGCCCGCGGCCCCACGCGTGATTCGCGCACCGGTGCGCCCGTGCGTGCAGTGGGCGCGGGGCGCACCTGCGCT
>DATEJU010000382.1:0-4492 GCA_035277805.1 Paraburkholderia sp.
GCCTGCTGGAACACGCGCGGCACGAGCGCCGGCTCGCGCACGGTCACGGCCCACTTCGTGACGGGCTTGGCGATCGACTCGATGTCGACGGCCTGGAAGTCTTCCTTGTACAGACGCGCGCGCGGTGCCTGGCCCGTGATCGCGAGGATAGGAATCGAGTCGGCGGAGGCCGAGTAGAGACCCGTGATCATGTCGGTGCCCGCAGGGCCCGAGGTGCCGATACACACCCCGATGTTGCCGGGCGCGGCGCGCGTGTAGCCTTCAGCCATGTGCGAGGCGCCTTCGACGTGGCGCGCCAGCACGTGCGTGATGCCGCCGGCTTTCTTCATCGCCGAATAGAACGGGTTGATCGCGGCGCCGGGCACGCCAAAGGCGGTATCGATGCCTTCTTTCTCGAGCACCAGCACGGCTGCGTCGATGGCTCTCATCTTGGCCATGAAAAGTCTCCTGAATGTTGCAAATGCCTGAAATGGCTAGGGATTGGATGTGGCGGTTGAGGCCCACTTTAGGCTTACCTGAAAGGTTTGATAAGATCCGTCCAGGTCGTTTATTCCGAAACAAAAAGTATCGAATGCCCGTGGGCGGCGGTTTCGGATGACAGGAGGGCAGGCAATGGACCGCTTCAAGCAGATCGAAACCTTCGTGCGCGTCGCCGACGCGGGCAGTCTCGCAGCGGCCGCGCTGGAGGAAGGCGTCTCGCCGGTGGTGCTCGGGCGGCGCATCGACGCGCTCGAAAAGCGTCTTGGCGTGAAGCTCATGTACCGCTCGACGCGGCGGCTCGTGGTGAGCGAGGAGGGCGGGGCGTTCCTCGAGCGGTGCCGCGGCCTGCTGGCGGAATGGGAGCAGGCCGAGAACGAGCTCTCGGCGGGGCGGCGCGTGGTGAACGGGCATCTGATCGTCTCGGCGCCGGCGGCCTTCGGGCGCAAGCACGTGGCGCCGCTCGCGCCCGCATTTCTCGCCGACAAGCCCGAGCTGCAGGTCTCGTTCAACCTGACCGACCGCGTGGTCGATCTGGTGCGCGAGGGCTATGACCTGTCGATTCGCATCGGCGGGTCGGTCGACCCGAATTTCGTCGCCGTGAAGCTCGCCACGAACCGGCGCGTGGTGTGCGGCACGCCCGAATACTTTCGCAAGCACGGCAAGCCCAAGACGCTCGAAGACCTGCCGAGCCACAATTGCCTCGCGTTCAATCTGCAAGGCGGCCAGAACCGCGGCTGGTATTTTCGCCGCAACGGCAAGCTCGCGACCGTGCGCGTGGGCGGCACGCTCGACTGCAACGACGGCGAGCTGCTGCACCGCTGGGTCACCGAGGGGCTTGGGCTCGGCTGGCGCTCGACATGGGAAATCGACGCGCAGCTCGCGCGCGGGGAGCTCGAGACCGTGCTCGACGAGTACGCGCTGCCCGACTACGACATCCTCGCCGTCTATCCGCAGCAACGCTATGTGCCGGCCAAGGTGCGCTATTTCATCGATTTTCTGAAGGAGGTGTACGCGCGGCCGGGATATTGGAGCGGCGTGGCCTGAGCGCGCCGCCTGCTTGCATCCTGGTTATCCAGTGCGCGCAACCTGGCCGACGAGGATCACCCCGTTCATCTGCTCGTGGCCCGAGCCGCAGAAGATGTCGCACAGGAACGGCACCGTGCCCGCGGCGCCCGCCGTTGCGGCGAGCCGGACGATGGTGCCCGGCGGCACGTCGGCGCGCACGCCGAACTGCGGGATCGAAAAGCCCATCAATGTGTCCTGGGCCGTAAGCTCGAACACGACGCTCTCATGCGGCGCGAGCGCGATATGGTCGGGCGTGAACACGAAGCGGCGCGCGTGGACCTTGATGACACGCGGCGCGGCCTGCGCGTCGACGCGCAGCAGGGCGGCGGCGCCCGCTGCCGCGAGGGCGAGCCAGCGGCGGCGCGCCAGATGTGGCGCGCGCGCCCTGAGGAAAGGCAGCTTCGGCATGGGGGTTCTCCTGTTCCGTGCTCGAACGGGCTCGGGATCTGATCCAGGGTGAGGGCGCACTCGGGTGCCATCGGACGCAACCGGACGCAACCGGACGCAACCGGACGCGATCACCCCAGACTGCGGATGGGCACCTCGGTGAGCGCATACGCCTGCGGCGAGCCGTCCACCGCGACGCTGCGCCAGCCGAGCCCCTTGTAAGGCGCGGAGGCATCCCACGGCACCGGCAGCCGCTTCGGCTGCGACATCGGCGCGGGCAGCGCGAACATCAGCGAGCGCGCGGCGTGGTGCGCAATCGATTCCGTCATCGTGTGGTTTTCCTGATGGATGTGGCCGTAGAACACGGTCACGTGCGCGTGCTTCTGCAGGAGCGCGATGGCCGCCGCGCCGTCACGCGTGGCCCAGTCCCATTGCGGCGCGAGATCGAACAATGGCCGGTGCGTGAACACGACGATGCGCGCGTCCTCGGGCTGGCGGTTCAGATCGTCGGCGAGCCAGGCAAGCTGCGCCTCGCCGATGCGGCCCGCCGGGTCGGAGACGTTGTCGAGCACGACGAAATGCATGCCGCGATGATCGAAGGTGTAATGCGTCGGGCCGAACAGTTCGCGGAACGCCTCGCCGTTGTCGAGGCTGGCGTCGTGCTCGCCGGGCATCAGATAGAGCGGCTTCACGCGCAGGCCCGCAACGATGCGCTGAAATTCGCGCATGCGTGTGCGGCGCACGGCGGGGTCGTCGGTCGTGTGGGTGAGGTCGCCCGTGAACACGACGAAGTCGGGCGTGGCGGGCAGGGCGTTGACGGCGGCGATGGCCTTGGGCAGCGTGCCCTTCGCATCGGGATTGATGGCGGGGCCCTCGAAACCCCAATGGGCGTCGGACAGCTGGACGAAGAAGAAATCGGCGTGCCCGGCGGCCTGGCCCGCGGCCCAGCCGGGCAGCGCCGAGGCGAACACGGCGCCGCCGCCGAGTGCGGCAAGCTTCAGGAAATCGCGCCGGCGGAGCGGGGCGCAAGGGTTTGACATGACGGTCTCCTCGGGGTTGGGTGCCGCAGCGATGGCGCGCGTTGACGGGACGCAGTCGGGTGGACCGAGCCGTGTGCGCGCTTGACTGTCCTACCGGTTTTCACCCTCGCGCATTCCCGATTTATTTTTCGTTTTCGCACGCATTTCGCGGGAATAAACTGGCCGCTGTGCAGGTATTGCGTGAGCGGGACCGGCGTACCGGAGCCGTGGCGACGCCGCGCTGTGCGGAAAAAAACTGTGCGGCGCGGGAACGGGCGGCGATGTGCGCGTGGGGTGCGGCTCACGCCGGGCCGCGCTTGCGCACGGCGCGCGAGCCGTGGGGCACGAGGGGACGACGTGGGCGAATCCGCGAACGGGCAGCACGGCCAGCACGCACGCACAGCGCAGAACGAGGCGCACGAGGTGCACGCGGTGAACGACGAGGCGCAGCGCAGCCGCCGTTTTCAGGCGCTGGCGTTGCCGCATCTGGACGCCGCGTACAACCTGGCCCGCTGGCTCTCGCGTAATTCCGGCGACGCCGAGGACATCGTGCAAGAAGCTTTTCTGCGGGCGTTCCGCTTCTTCGACGCGTTTCGCGGCGAACATGCGCGGCCCTGGTTGCTCGCGATCGTGCGGCGCGTCTGGTACGACGAGTGGCGGCGGCGCGCGGGCGCCGAGGAAGTGGCGCCGTTCGACGAATTGCGCGACGACCTGCCGCCGGACGGCTGGGACACCGGCAGCGCCGATCCGGAAGCGCTCGCGATCCGCGCCGAGGACGCGCGCCGCGTGCAGGACGCACTGCAGCGCCTGCCGGTGGAGTACCGCGAGGTGCTGGTGCTGCGCGAGCTGGAGGAAATGGGTTATCGCGAGATCGCCACGGTCATCGACGTGCCGGTGGGCACGGTGATGTCGCGGCTCGCGCGGGGCCGCAAGCGCCTCGCCGCGATGCTGGCGGCGCCGGGACGCGGCAGTGCTGCGCCTTGCAGCACAGGCGCGGGTGCCGGCACGGCAGAGCAGGCACAGACAGGCAGCACAACGGATTTCGGGGCAAGCAGCAAAGCGTGGAGACCATCCGGCCGGGGGGCCGACGGCCGGTTCCGTGAGGAGCCGGCCGTCGACGGCGGGGCACGCGAGCCGCATGATCCGCGTGCGCGAGGCCCTGCCACGGAGGCGCCCGATGAACTGTGACGAAGCGCGCCCGCTGGTCGACGCGAGTGTCGACCGTGAACTTTCCGCCGCCGACGAATGGCGCATGCGCGAGCATCTGGCTGGCTGTGCGCAGTGCCGCCGCGCGGCCGCGAACGTGCAGGCCATTTCCCGTATGACGCGTGCGGCGCCCTATCATCGGGCGCCGGAAGGCCTGGCCGCGCGCATTGCGGCGGCTTTGCCGCCTGTGCAGGCCGATTACGCGCAAGACGCCCCAGGCATTCAACACGAAGCGCAAAGCGCCGCTGCGGCGCCAGCCGGCGCGCGGTTGCGCGGGTTGCGCCGGCTATGGCCGCTGTCCGGCATCGGAGCGGGAGCGACGGGCACTGGCCGCG
>DATEJU010000383.1:0-5836 GCA_035277805.1 Paraburkholderia sp.
CTGTTTTCAATGCCCGACTGGATGCCGCGAAAATCGACTACGTCGCCAAGATCGTAGTCGCGCATCCATTGAGCAAGCTGGGTTTCGGTGACAGCGGTGAAGACGGCCATGCCAGAGGTCGTGTGGTTATCGTAATGGGAGAGCCCTGCTGCGGGCGCGGCCGCTTGCGCAGGAATCGCTTCGGAGCGGCTTCGTGCGCTCGGGCGGGAGGCGGCGCGGGACAGCGCACGGCGCCCGCGCGCGAGGGCGGCGTATCAGTAATGCAGGTTGATCGACGGCAGGCGCGTGCTGGCCTGGCCGTTCGGACGGACTTGCGGCGAGGTGTCGGGATTCGCGCTCATCGAGTAGCGCGTGCCGAAGTTCGAATGCACGTTGATTTCGACGGGCTTGCCCTTGTCGCGGTATTCGGTGATCTCGGTGCCGTTCGGGCTCACTTCGTGGAAGCTCGGCGTGCGCGGCACGTCGTTGATATTGACCTTCGAGGTGACGCGCGCAGCGGGACGGTTGTTGATCGCGGCCAGATCGGGCAAGCCGGCCCGCTCATTGGCGGACTGGGCCTCGACCGCGGTCTTCGCGTCGTCGGCTGGCGTGGCCATGGCGAGCCCGCTGAACGCGAGCGTCGCTGCGAAGGCGGCAAGAAGGTGCGACTTCATGGTGATTCTCCGATGAGAACTCCAATTCTAGCAAATCCGCGTCCTGCGCCTCGTGTCCGCCCGTTGTGGCGCTCCGGGCGGCGCCCGGAGCTGGCACGCCCGAATCTCCCGTACGCACGAAGGGCGTTGTCAGAATGTCCTGCTTCCGTGCTAATGTCGTTCCATATGAATCGAGGCGAACGAACATGAACAACGAGATCCATCGGCGCACCTTCATGACGCCCCCACACGATTTTCCGGTCGAAGCCTTCGAAGACGCAGCCGACGCCGTCGCGCGCCTGTCCGCCATCTACGAGGCGAACACCTCGTTCCTGCGCGACGCGTTCGCGCGCTATCGGCGCGGCGAGGCGTTCGACCGCCACGTGCGTGCATGCTATCCGTTCGTGCGCATTCGCACGGAGGTCAACACGCACATCGACTCACGTCGTTCATATGGTTTCGTTGCGGGCCCCGGCGTGTTCGAGACCACCATCACGCGCCCCGACCTGTTCGGCAACTACTATCGCGAGCAACTGCGGCTCCTCGCGAAGAATCATCACGTGCAGATCGAAGTCGGGGTGTCGGAGCAGCCCATTCCGATTCACTTCGCGTTTGCCGAGGGCATCCACCTCGAAGGCGATCTGGATCGCGAGCGGCTCTTCGCGATGCGCGACGTGTTCGACACGCCGGATCTTGCCGAGCTCGACGACCGCATCGTCAACGGTACGTACGAACCGGCGCACGGCGAGCCGCAGCCGCTCGCGCTCTTCACGGCGCCGCGCGTGGACTTTTCGCTGCATCGCCTCAAGCACTACACGGCGACCTCGCCTACGCACGTCCAGAACTACGTGCTTTATACGAACTATCAGTTCTATATCGACGAATTCGTGAAGCTCGGCCGCGCGATGATGGCGCACACCGACGACGCCGACCTGCGCAATTACCGCAGCGAGTACACGTCGTTCGTGGAGCCGGGCGACGTAGTCACCTACAACGCGAACCTCGGCGAGCAGGACGACGAAGGCACGACGCCCGCGCGTCTGCCGCAGATGCCTGCGTATCACCTCAAGCGCGCGGACGGCAGCGGCATCACGATGATCAACATCGGCGTGGGGCCGTCGAACGCGAAGACGATCACGGACCACATTGCGGTGCTGCGCCCGCATGCGTGGATCATGCTCGGTCACTGCGCGGGGCTGCGCAACACGCAGCGTCTCGGCGACTACGTGCTCGCGCACGGCTATGTGCGCGAGGATCACGTGCTCGATGCCGACTTGCCGCTGTGGGTGCCGATTCCGGCGCTGGCCGAAGTGCAGGTGGCGCTCGAGCGCGCGGTTGCGCAGATCACGCAGCTCGACGGCGTGGAGCTCAAGCGCGTGATGCGCACGGGCACGGTGGCGAGCGTCGACAATCGCAACTGGGAATTGCGCGAGCATCGCGAGCCGGTGCAGCGTCTTTCGCAGAGCCGCGCGGTTGCGCTCGACATGGAGAGCGCGACGATTGCCGCAAACGGCTTCCGCTTTCGCGTGCCGTACGGCACCTTGCTATGCGTCTCCGACAAGCCGCTGCACGGCGAGCTCAAGCTGCCCGGCATGGCCGATTCGTTCTATCGCGCGCAGGTGGATCAGCACTTGCAGATTGGCGTGAAGGCGATGGAGATCTTGCGCACCAACGGCCTGCACAAGCTGCATAGCCGCAAGTTGCGCAGCTTTGCCGAGGTGGCGTTCCAGTGAAGTAGAGGGGATTGATTGTCCGGCGCTTGGGCGGTAGTCGAGCGCCGGACTTGTTGCGCAGGCGTGCGGGGCGGATGCCAGCCAGGTTTTCAGCTTGCAGGTGCGTGATCCAGCATGAGCGGAGGATAGGCATACCTGCCGCCGTCGAGCCTGACCGCGACATTTCCAGTTTGCAAACCCTTGCTTCGTCGAATCTCGGGCATTCGAGTCTATAGGGGTTGCTTTGTGCTCCGCCCGGCATTGCGTAGGCATGCAAGCGATCGCGTTGATCCTTCCTGCTCCAGCGTAACGTTCGAACAGATAGTTCTGCGAAAAGGCCGCGATTGGCCGTTTTGCGAGTTGCGTGGGCAAGCCTGACCGGCCTGTTAGTCGCTAGCCGCAATCGACACATCCGAACGAATGGTGGCTCGGGGCCGGTTCGGCACCGCTACTGCCCAAATCCCGCCAAGCCAATCAGGCTCCCCGCCGCGAGCAGCCACAACGGATGGATCTTCGTGCGCAACGCGAGCACCGCGCACACGCCGGTGATTGCCCACGCGATCCACGTCGGATCGGAGGCCTTCGCGATCAGCATTGCGCTCGCGGCCACGAGCCCCGCCGTGACCGGCACGAGCCCGCGCTGTGCGATGCGCCGCCACGGCCGGTCCTTGAAGCGGTCCCACGCGTGAAGCGCGCCCACCGTGACAAGCGAGGACGGCCCAAACTTCGCCACCGATGTCACGAGCATGCCGGGCCAGCCGGCCACGTGCCAGCCCACGAGCGTCACGATCATCATGTTCGGCCCAGGCGCGGCCTGCGCGAGTGCGAAGAGCGCGCTGAACTCGCTCGCGGTCATCCAGTGGCGCACCTCCACGACCTGGCGCTGCATCTCCGGCAGGATCGTGTTGCCGCCGCCGAACGCGAGCAGCGAGAGCTGGCTGAAGATCGTTGCGAGCGCGATTAGCGTAGCGCTCATCGTGTTTCTTCCGAGCGGCGGACGGCTCGCGCGGCGACTGCGATACCGACTGGCGTGAGCACGAGCATGGTGGGCAAGAGCGGCAGGCGCAACAGGGCGATGGCGATGAAGCCGAGCAGCGCGACTACGGCAGCGGCCGGGTCGCGGCGCAGCGGCAGCACGATCTTCGCGGCCATGGCGATCAAGAGCCCGGCTGCCGCGGCAGCGAGGCCGACGAACAGGTGCCGCACGTGCGGGTCGTTCTGCGTGCGCTCGTAGAGCACGCCTAGCCCGATCACAACGAGCGACGGTCCGGCGATCAGCCCGAGCAGCCCGGCGAGGGCACCGCGCCAGCCCTTGAAGCGCATGCCGAGCGCCACGGAAAGGTTGATCACGTTGCCGCCCGGCAGGAATTGGCACAGGCCGAGCAAGTCGGTGAATTCGGCGGCCGAGAGCCAGCGGCGCTGCTCGACGATGGCGCGGCGCGCGAGCGGCAGCGCGCCGCCGAACGAGGTGAAGCCGAGGCCGAGAAAGCCGAGGAACAAATCGCGCACGCTGGGTGCGCCGGACGCTTCGTCCTTGGGAGTGACGCTCGCCTCGGCAGGGGAGGAGGCTAGATGTTGTTTCATGCGAAGACCTCGATGGTAAGCTCGAAGCGTAGCGCCGAACTCTCCTCACACAAAACGATTTCTCGGCCGGCTTCTTGTGATCTAGAATCACAAGCATGGCTCGCTCCCTTCCTCCCTTTCCGGCACTGCGCGCGTTCGAAGCCGCGGCGCGGCACAACAGTTTCACTGCCGCGGCGGCCGAGCTCCATGTGACTCACGGTGCAATCAGCCGCCAGGTTGCGGCGCTGGAGGCGTGGGTGGGCGTGCGGGTGTTTCATCGGCACGGCAAGCGGGTCGTCCTGACCGAAGACGGGCGGCGCTACCTCGGGGCCGTGCAGGGAGCGTTCGACAGCATCGCGCGCGCCACGACGGAGTTGCGCGATACCGGCGTCGTCCACGTGCTGCGCGTGAATGCGCTGCCCACGTTCGCCATGAAGTGGCTGCTGCCGCGCCTTTCGCAGTTTCAGCGCCTCGCGCCCAACGTCGAATTGCGCCTGGCCACCTCGAATGCGCCTGTCGAGACGCTCGATGCGTTCGACGTTGCCGTGCGGCGCGGGCCGGCGCATTGGCCGGACTGCGCGAGCCGCTATTTTCTCGACGAAACGGAGTTGCCGGTGTGCAGTCCGGCGCTATTGAAGCGCGCGCCGATCCAGTGTGCCAACGATCTCGCGCGCCATGTCCTGCTGCATTCGGATACGCGCCCCGATGCATGGCGCACGTGGCTGGCCGCTGCGGGCGTCACGGCCAAGTGCAGAAAGAAGCAGTCGTTCGATCATTTTTATCTGGCCTTGCAGGCCGCCGAGGACGGGCTCGGTGTGGCGCTGGGTCCGCTGCCGCTGCTGGACGACGAGCTGGCTTCGGGGCGCCTCGTGGCGCCGCTCGCCGGCCCGCACCTGGATGCGCGCGGCTACTGGTGGGTCGCCCGGCGCGAGGTGGCGGACGTGCCCGTCGTCGCGCAGTTCTGCCGATGGCTGGAGGAGCAGGCCAGCGCGCTGGCGGACAGGACGGACGTGGCGGGGTGAGTTGGGTCTGGCGTCGCGTGCAAGCCGCGCGCCTGAAAGCGCGCAGAAAGTCTGCGAGCGTGCCGGGCCTGCCCGGCGCGAGCAATGCGAGCGGCGCGAAGACAACGCGCCGGATCGTTGTGCAGCGCACTCGAGCGCGGGTGCCCGGCGCCCGCGCTCGAGTGACGTCGAACATCAAAGATAGAACATGCGGTCTTCGTCGGACTCGGGGCGGTGCGGGTGTTCCTTCTCCGGCTCCTCGCCGCTGTCCTCATAGAACTTGAGCACCGCTTCGAGCACCTGGTCCGGGTCGTCGATCACCTGCATCAGATCCATGTCTTCCGGATTGATGAGGCCCATCGGCACGAGCGCCGCGCGGAACCAGTCGAGCAGGCCCTTCCAGAAGTCGGCGCCCACGAGAATGATGGGCACGTGGCGCGACTTCTTGGTCTGGATGAGCGTGAGCACTTCGGCCAGTTCGTCGAGCGTGCCGAAGCCGCCCGGCATCACGATCACCGCGTCGGAGTTCTTGACGAAGGTGACCTTGCGCGTGAAGAAATGCCGAAAACGCAGCGAGATGTCCTGCCACTGGTTGCCCGATTGCTCGTGAGGCAACTCGATGTTCAGGCCCACGGAAGGCGACTTGCCCGCGTGTGCGCCCTGGTTGGCGGCTTCCATGATGCCGGGGCCGCCGCCGGAGATCACAGCGAAGCCCGCGTCCGATACTTTGCGCGCGATCGTTTTGGCGAGCTGGTAGTAGGGCGAGTCCGGTTTCAGGCGTGCAGAGCCGTAGATGCTGACCGCCGGCCGGATCTCGGACAGGTATTCGGTCGCCTCGATAAACTCTGCCATAATCGTGAACATCTGCCACGATGCGCGCGCCTTCTTGGCCGTCGCGCGCTCTTGATCTGCGAGTGAACGCAGACTC
>DATEJU010000384.1:0-3654 GCA_035277805.1 Paraburkholderia sp.
TGCCACCACGGCGTGACCTGGTACTGGTAGGTAGCCTCCAGCGTGGTCTCCTGGGTGCGCACGCCATACGGCCCCGCGTTGAAGGCGCGATAGTCCATGTCGAGGTCGTGCACGTAGTTGCCGACCTTGATATAGGTGAGCGCGAGACCGACGCTGTCGTTGTCGCGGCCCTTGAACGGCGCCTTCATGACGATGCCGGCGTTGGCGGAGAAGTCCACCAGATTGCGGTCGCCCGGCGCGCCCATCACGCGCGCGAATACGCCGATGCTGCGTGGCCCGTCGGGGTCGGGGCGCCACACCATTTGGTCGGCCACGGCGTAGATGCTGTAGTCGCCGTGATGTTGCGCGGCAATGCCGGTGGTGGCCGGGTTGTTGAGCGAAAGGCCGGTGTTGTCGTAGCGCTGGTCGGCGAACGACTCGTTGTTGTACCAGAAGCCGAGCTTGTAGGTGCCGGGCAGCGCGCGGCTGCTGTCCGCGCTGACGAGCTCGCCCTCGGACGGCTGGTTGATCGCGTACTGCAACTCGCCGATCACCATCGTGCCGTTGTGCAAGTTGAAGTTCGTGCCGCTCAGGTTGTTCGGGTTGTTGCCGAGCGGGTCGCCGTCGAACACGCCCAGCAGGCCCGTGAGCGAAGGCGTGATCTGACCGCGCACGCGCACGCCGAGACCCGCGAGTGGGTAGGCCGGACCGCCCGAAGGCATGTCGTACGAGGGCAGCGCGGGCCAGCCGAACATCGTGTTCACGAAGAGCGCGGCGTACTGGCTCGTGATGAATTCCTGGTCGATGCTCTGCTGACCGATCTTCACGTCGACTTTCTTGTCGAGAAACGATTGCTGGTACCACATCTCCCACAGGCGAGTGGTGTCCTGGGCTTCGATGCCGCTCGCCGTGTTCAGCGTGCCGAGATTTCGCGCACTCAGGTTGGAGCCGTGAATCTGCAGCGCGCTGATGTTGAAGAGGCCGCCAGGAATGCCGAGCGCCTTGCTCGTGTCCACCTGGACCGTCGCCGTGGTGAGGCCGTCATAGGTGCCGCCGCGATTCAGGCCGCCGCGCAGATTCGCGAGATATTCGCTCGTTTCGGTCAACTGAAAGGTCACGCCATATCTGCCGAGCCAGGGGCGGATGCCGCCCATATCGCCGAGCAGGTTCTGGCGCGTCCAGATGCCGGTCCAGAAGTCGCCCGGCTGCGCCTTGATCGAGAGATCGGCCTCGGGGGCCTCGGGTGCGGCGTCGGAGTTGCTGCTCGTCTGTGCCTGCGCAGCGCCGGACGCCAATGCGGCGAACGCCGCGCAGGCCGCCCACATCGCGAGACCGCGCGCGGCGGGCGCACGACGTGCGGACGAACGGACTGACCGGTTGAATTTCATCGCATTCCTTACTTTTTACTTTCTTCCTGGCCGAATCGAACTGGAGTGCGCTATACGCAAGTGGCTTGAATCATTTGCCTCAAGGACGGCGCCATCGTACGCATCGTGAATGCGATCGTCAACACAAATGAGAATGATTATCAAAACAATTACTGAGCGTAAGCGCAAATATTACGAACACCTGTCGCCCGCGACGCGGGCGATTACAATCGGTCAGCTTCGAAGGTGTTCGGTCTGAAGAAAGAACTCGAATATCATCGATGCATCAAGCCGTCTTCCGGGTCTCTTCGAATCCTTCGAATCCTTCGAATCCTTCGAATAGCGAGTCGCCTCCATGTCCGACCTCGATTTTCATTTCGACCTCGATCGTTATTTCGCGCGCATCGGTTACGACGGTGCGTGCAACGCGTCGCTCGACGTGCTGCGTGCGCTGCATCGTTTGCATCCGCGCACGATTGCTTTCGAGAATCTCGATCCGTTTGCCGCGCGGCCCGTGTCGGTCGCGCCGCCCGACGTTTTCGCCAAGCTCGTGGCGTCGCGGCGCGGTGGCTACTGCTTCGAGCACAACACGGTCCTCGCGCACGCGCTCATGCAACTGGGTTTTCGCATCGAGCCGCTGGCCGCGCGCGTGCTCTTCGGCCGCCCGGCCGGCACGATCACGCCGCGCACGCACATGCTGCTGCGCGTGCAGGCGGACGGCGCGGCCTGGCTCGCCGACGTGGGCTTCGGCAGCGCGTCGCTGTGCGCGCCGCTCGCGTTCGCCGAGCGCGGCGCGCAAGAGACGCTGCTCGAGCCCGCGCGGCTCACGCCGCTCGGCGATCGCGAGTGGAAGCTCGAGCAATACGACGGCAACGCATGGATCGACGTCTATCGCTTCGACGACGCGCCCGCGCAATGGGTCGACTACGAAATGGCGAACTGGTACACATCGGCGTCGCCGCAATCGTTTTTCAGGGAGAGCCTGATTGCCTGCATCGCGCGCGAAGACAGCCGCGCGATCCTCTTCAACGACCGTTATTCGGAGCGTGACGCCACGGGCCAGAGGGTGACGGAGCATATGATCGGGAATGCAGAGGAACTCGCGCGTTGCCTGAACGAGTCCTTCAACCTCGATACGGCGGGCTTCGATATGGACGCGCTATTCGCGCGCGTGCAAGGGCGGGGCGTCAATCGCTAAAGCACTAACTCTGGTCGACCGCGAAGCATGGGACCAGAGTAAGTGCTAAAGCACTAACTCTGGTCGACCGCGAAGCATGGGACCAGAGTAAGTGCTAAAGCACTAACTCTGGTCGACACAGGAGGACGCGATGGACAAGCCTCTCGTCAAACGTCTGTTCACGCAGACGTTCATCTGGCTGGTATTTCAGGGCGCGTTGCTGTTCATCGCGGCGGGCACGCTGGCGTGGACCGCCGCATGGCTCTGGCTGCTCGAATGGGCAGGGTTGGGCGCCTGGATCGGCCTGTGGCTCGCGCGCACCGACCCGGGCCTGCTAGCCGAACGCCTCGCGCCATTCGCGCAGCGCGAGCAGGCAGGCTGGGACCGTGTCTTCATGGTGGCGGTCTCGGTGGGTTGGTGCGCGTGGCTGTGCCTGATCGGTATCGACGCCATGCGCTTTCGCTGGTCGCATGTGCCGTTCTGGCTCGGCGTGTGCGGCGCGGTGGCGATCTTCATCGACTTGTACGCCACGCGCGCGGTGTTCGCGGCCAACCGTTACGCTGCGCCCGTTGTGAAGATTCAGCGCGAACGCGGCCATGCGGTAACCGACAGCGGCCCGTATGCCTACGTGCGCCATCCCATGTATGCGTTCGCGATCCTGCTGCTGGCGGGCACGCCGCTCATGCTCGGTTCGTGGTGGGGCCTCGCGTGCGTGCCGTTCATGGTGGCGGCAATCGGCTGGCGTGCCGTGCGGGAGGAGCGTGCGCTCGCCGCGGAGCTGCCGGGCTATCGCGCGTATCTGGAGCGGGTGAAGTATCGGTTCGTGCCGGGCGTCTGGTGAATCGGGTGAGGGCCGGGCACGTGAGCGTCCATGACGTTTAGAGGGGGCTGGCGCCGTTGCCGGTCGCCAGTTCGTTCGCATAGCGCCGATAAAGCCAGGCGAGCGCCGTGCTCGTGAGCAGCGCGAAGGCGATGTTGACGGCGCTCTGTCCGATGGCGAGCGCGGTGAACCACGCGGGCGTCTGCACGGTCTCGGGCGTGACGCCGGCAATGCCCAGGCCAATCAGCGCGGCCACGCCGCATACGAGCAGCGGCAGCGCCGCGACGCACGAGACACCCAGCACGCTCCAG
>DATEJU010000385.1:0-37636 GCA_035277805.1 Paraburkholderia sp.
ATGCGAAACTGGATGCGCCCCTTGCCGATCTTGACGCTGCCCATCAACTGCTCGGAAATCCACTGGTCCTCTTCGCTGGGCGCGCGATCGGGCGGCGTGTCCGTCACCTCGATGAGCACCCGCTGCGCCTCCTTGATCACGCTCTGGAGATGGCGCACGTTACGGCTCTCGTAGCGCATGAGCCACTTGAAGTAGTTCAGGTCGACGTCGTAGATCTCGCGCGGCAGCGGCTCCTGGGCGGCGACGAAGTAGGCGGCGTCGATAAAACGCCGCGACGACAGGCCGAGCCCGTTGATCGCAACGAAGACGTTGTTGCGCTGAAAGCCGATCTCTCTCGTGCTCTCGCTGATGGGCTGGCCGGACATCTCCTCAAACAACCCGAGCGACATCTGCTGGGTCGTCGTCCTGCGTGCGCTGTCCTCCGACATTCGCGTGCTCTCCGTCGATATTGGCCGCGACTCTATCACTCCCCTAACACAAGTCAACACAATAAACGTTACCTCGAACGGCGAGCGTTGGAGGGTCGGCACAAAAAACGTGCCGAACTGCACATAGACTTCTCCATCGCAACACAAAAATCGGCACCTCTGCGCACATAAACCGATGCCTCTTGCACATAGACCGGTGCTTTTCGGCCCCAAGTGTTTGAAGACAAAGGAATTCGAAGCGCACGTTAGTGGGTTAGTGGGTTTTCTTTGTTTAAGTAAACAAACCAACCGCGTGCAGGACAGACGCTTGGCGCGAAATTTCACGGAAATTGGCTACCGGTATGCATGCGAATTTCTCGTAGCGAAGCGCCTGAATCGCTGTGCAGGGAGGAGAATCGCACCTGAATCGAACGGAACTTGCGTTGCCATCGGCTCATCGGTGGAAGCTTTGCCGTCTCCAGAGGCAACGTTTTGTGTGCGAGCGTTCCTCTTCGGGGTAACGGTTTGTGTGCACGTCGTCGAACAAGCGCAGCTGGAAGCAAATTGCGCCTGTCCGACACTCGTCCTGGTAACGGTTTTTGTGCGCACTCATGGAACTGGGGCGAAGGTCGAGTTTTTTGTGCAGGGCGATTGGGTTGCCAATGGGGTAACGTTTTATGTGCGCGAGTAGTTGAGATTTGACCTGGACGCGTGAGCGAATTCGGATGCGCGGAACGGTAACGGTTTTTGTGCGCTTTGCTGGGCGGATTTGCCTGACGGACCCGCTGCAGAACGCAGTTGTCGCCATTTCGCGTCGATGTGCCGAGGTAGGCTCAGCTGGGTGTGCATCGCTGCGGTCACGTTTTTTGTGCAGATTCGCGCTTGGGCGATTCACCGCCTGACGGAGGCCATTACCGGTAACGGTTTTTGTGCCGATTGCAAAGACTTGAGTGCCTGAGGTACGCACGGGCGCACAAAATCCGTTACCGTCGACCGGCCATCGGCTACATCATTTCGCGAATTAGCGAAAGTGCACAAAAATCGTGACCTTCGCGAAGTTCGCATGCGTGCCCGGATGCTTGCACGATGCACAGAGGTATAGGGGCGGATGGCCGCACACGCAAGAATGGCAGGGGACTCGATAGCGGGTTTGCCTAAAAAACAGGCAGACCGACGGAGATGGCCTTAATCGCCGCTTGGGCGGCCTGATGAACTGGTGAAGGTCAGAGGCTGGACCAAGGGCTCAGAGCCCGTTATAGCGCAAATAAAAAGGTCGATTTTTTTAAAATTGCGCTCAATGAGTGTGTTTCGATACGCTTTTCCTGTATTCTACGCTTTATCCAAATTCCGATAAAAAGCGTATTAATGGCAAAAACTATCGAATTTCCATCGATCGACCGGCGCGTGGACCTTTCCGCGGTCACGCAGTTTGCAGAGGAAGCCGGTCAGCTATCAGAAGAACTTCGGGAAATGATGCTGGCGCCCAAGCCACGGAAGATGGCGCCCACATTTACGTCCGCGCAAGTCGCCGAGTTGTGCGGCATCGACCGAATCAAACTCAACAATCTGCTCGCCACGCGCGAGGGCTTGCCGCAAGGCGAAGCACAGGGTTCGGGGCGCAGCCGGGTGTTTACCTTGCCTGAAGCGCGCACCTGGGTCCAGCAGGTTTCGGACATTTATCAAACACCGCTTCATACGGGCGTGCGCGACGCCGACGGTAAGGTGATTCTGGTTGCCAACTTCAAGGGCGGCTCGACCAAGACCACCACGACAATGTGTCTCGCGCAAGGCCTGACGCTGCGCGGCCGGCGCGTGCTGCTCATCGACCTCGACCCGCAGGCATCGCTCACCGAGCTCTGCGGTCTCTACGCAGAAAAGGAAGTGACGGAGGACAGCACGGTCCTGCCGTTCATTTACGATCCGCAAATGGAAGGCGGTCTGCTGAATTTCGTGCAGCCGACATACTGGGATGGGCTCGACGTCATTCCGGCCCACCCCACGCTCTTTTCCGCGGAATTTCATATTCCCGGTACGGTCATCAAGAATCCCGGCTTCAAGTTCTGGGACTTGCTGCGCCAGGGTGTTCAGACGCTGCGCCAGCATTACGACTACATCATTCTCGATACCGCGCCGTCGTTGTCGTACCTCACCATCAACGCCCTGATGGCCGCCGACGCGATGGTTATGCCGCTGGTTCCGGAGAGCCTCGACTTCATCAGCTCGGTTTCGTTCTGGAGTCTCTTTTCCGATCTCGCCCATACGATCATGGAACGCGGCGACGAAAAAAACTACGACTTCGTCTCGGTGCTGCTGTCGAAAGTCGATTACGGCAAGACATCGTCGGCGCCGGTCGTTCGATCCTGGGTGCAGCGCACCTACAAAGACTGGGTGAGCGCGGTGGAAGTGCCGGCAAGTTCAGCCATGAGCAACGGTGCGCTGGCGATGGCCACTGTGTTCGACATCAGCAAGGGCGATCTTGCCGACAAGACGGTTGCGCGCGTTCGACAGCCGCTGACGGATTACGTGCGCTGGATCGATGATCTTTACGTTGAGCAATGGAGGGCCGGGAAATGAGCTCATTTCGCGACAAGATGGCGGCCAAGACCGCCGAGCTTGGCTCGGCTTCCGAGCGCCAGGTGACTGAACGGCCCGCACCCGCCGCGCAGGAACCGCGCCGCAGCAGCGCGTTCAAGACCGGCCCGGGGATGCTGGGCGCGCTGGCCGTGGCCCAGCAGCGTATTCAGGAACTCGAAAGCACGAGCGACAAGCTCATGCTTCCAGTAAGCGCGATTCAGCCGAACCCCTGGCAGCCGCGCAAGATTTTCAGCGACGAAGGCCTGGCATCGCTGGCCGAATCGATCCGCGAGGTGGGATTGGTGGAACCGGTCGTCGTGCGGCGGGCCGACAATGGCTATCAGTTGATCGCCGGTGAGCGGCGCCTGCGTGCGCACGTGCTGCTGCACGAAGACGAGATTCGCGCGTCGGTGATCGACTGCTCGGACCAGGATATGGCCGTGCTCGCGCTGGTGGAGAACGTGGGGCGCGAGGATCTGACCGACTATGAAATCGGGCAGTCGCTGCGCCGCGCGGAGCGGGAGTTTCCGACCCGCACGCGTATGGCGGAGGCGCTAGGCATGTCGCGCAAGGGACTGTACCGTTTTCTCGCGTTCGAGAAGCTTCCCGATTTTGTCCGGCGCGACCTCGATCTGAATCCTCGGCTGCTTGGCGGATCTGCGGCGGATGAGATCGTTTCGGCCATCAAGAAGCATGGCGCGCATGGACTGAAGGCGACGCGCGAGCTTTGGCCGGCAGTCGTGGCAGGGACGCTGGATCAAGGGAAACTGGCTGCTGCGATTGGCGCACAATCGAATCGCGGCGAAAGCGAGCAGAGTGTTTCGGAGCGCAGCATCGAGAAGATTTTCTCCGGCAAGAGCCACGCCGGCAGCATCACGAAGGACACGAACAGCTTCACCGTGAAGCTGAAGACCGGCGTGCTTTCGGATGCGCAGGAGACGCAGATTCGTGAACTCATCAGCCAGTTGTTCAATGTGAAGCCCGGTTGAGAATGATTGTCAGATTGTTGTTGAGAGCCCGCATATGCGGGCTTTTTTTTCGCCACGAGAATTCGTGTGTGTCGAGTCGACACACAGACTACATGGAGGCTCACGCTCGACGCTTGCGTAACTCCGGCGAATGAGGTGCACGAGAAGTCTGGTGGTTAGACTCCAGCATTGCGTGGCGCAGGTGGAATTGGTGTGCCAGCTCGACACACTGCTCAAACGATACCAGCGGCGAGCGTGCTACCGCGCAATTGCCGACGCGCAGAACGCAACGGCGAACGTCGCCAATTGAACGAATGGCAGCTCGCACCCGAGCGTGCTACTTGAGGATTGAATATCTGTCGTGGAGGAAGCGATCACTGTGTCGAGTCGACACACGAGTCGCAAACATCGGGCGGTCAATCTGGTGCGTGCAGAAACATGTGTCGACTCGACACACATCCGCACGACGACTACGCCCTCACGCTTGCAGGTGATTGGCCCCTTCCATGCACAGGGGTGAGCCCGGCTTGCCATGCCTCGAAATCCGAACGCAATTCGCTCACAATCCAGCGATCTGAACACGCCCAGCATGAACGTGTGTCAACTCGAAATGTTCCAGGGCGGTCGCGAAGAACGCGCCCAATCGGATCGCTCACTTCCCTTAACCGAGTTTGTCAACGATCAACGGCCAGGTCACCAGAGGAAGGCCACGGCGAGCAGCTCTCGGTGACGTAGCT
The DNA here is from genome assembly GCA_035277805.1 of Paraburkholderia sp. Taxonomy (GTDB): domain Bacteria; phylum Pseudomonadota; class Gammaproteobacteria; order Burkholderiales; family Burkholderiaceae; genus Paraburkholderia. The sequence continues at coordinate 4,687 of DATEJU010000385.1, forward strand.
GCCGTCCATGCCATTTAGGCGTGGGACGCCGCAGAATGTGTCGAGTCGACACACGGTGTTCGGCAGTAAGACGCTGACTTCCAGATCACGCACTCTCGAATGCGCGGACGATAACCTTGGAGACGACGGCCGTTTCGTGCGGTTGATGGGCAACGTCGAGAGAGGGCGCGATAGACAGGTTTAGGCCGTGCGCCGAACGATCGACTTTTGGCCTGTTGACCTACGCGCGCTGTTGTAAATCAGTCGGTGTGCGCGCCGGAACGGCGGGTGATGCGCCTCGCCTTCAGGAATAGGGCTGACCTTGAGGTGCTCGCATTTCGCTCACACATGGGTACGGATTGAGCGGATTTGCCTGCTCCACCAACTCTCGAGACGTAACGAGTCGCGAGTCACAACTGGAAGATCCGGAGTGGGCGGCCTCCATACACGGGGACTCGGCCTCCGCCACAAAGCAACACGGTGACCAAGCGGCATCGCTCTGCCACGCCGGGCGCAGAGCCATCCCTTAACTCAAGCAGCTCCGATCCGAGCGATATTGCCCCATATATCGCCTGCAGCCCGCTATTTGATCGCAGTGACTCAACGGCGGCTAATGCACGAGAGCATCATCGTCTCGCGTACTTGGCTCGGACCCACATGGTGCGGCTGCATGATTCAATCGGTGGCGCATTGCGCCTCTGGATCCGCGCGAGCGTTCATCCCGGCGAAGATGCGGCTCCACTCCCAACGCAGCTACGATTCATCTGCGTTGGGCGAAGACGCCGCCCGGAACGACCCCAGGGTCAGTCAGCGGAATTCTCATGGCAATGTCTCCTTGAACTCCAATCGCTAGCCACGACAATGCTTAATAATGCAACTAACTGACAAGCCAAGGAGCAACTCAAAAGCGGGCTGGCAACACATCCACAATAGCCCGATCGAGCGACCACAAGTCCGCCAAGGCCGGGGCTGACACGCTACGAAGTGTGAATCGAAGCAAGCGCGGCTGTAGCAAGGCGCTTCGACGAACGGAAATCAAAACGCATCGCCGCAGACTACCGAGCTGTCGCGGCCCGTGCCGAGTCAAAGGGAACGGCCATCACTGAAGCAGCAGAATCTCCATTCAAGCGTGCAGACTCCGACGCATTCCCACGTCAATGAACCCCGAGCCCAGCGGCTCCGTGAAACATTTTCCCCAAATGGGAGAAATCGCTAAAATCCTTATCGCACGGGCATTTGCGGCCACTGTAATCGATTCTGAAGCCCAATGTTCCACGGGCGAATGCGTTTTCGGACCCTAAAACGGCTACCCAAAGTGAACTCACTCCGCAAACAACCGGAATTCCCCCTGATACGTATTCTTCAATACGTATTTCGTAATCTATAAAACATCCAGATGCACAACCCGGCTTCGAATCGCTCCGCTGCGCGCACATGAAAACCCCTGCTCGTCCTTATCCAGCAAACTCCCGGGCTTTCACAGCGTCGCTGGCCAAAGCAAAATTCCCCGCGCCGAGGTGATGGATCGTATGCAGGTCGCGGTTGCCGTCGTCGAAGACCCAGTGCCCTCGATCGAACACGCGCGGATCCGCCGCTGCCGACACCACTTCGCAGAAACACGTGTCATAGGCGTCCTCGGTGTGTCGCTCGGGAATGAGCCGGCATTCCATCCAGGCGGCGCAGCCCGCTTCGAGCAGTGGCACGCCGAGCACCAGACCTTTTACGGTCTCGATGCCAAAGCGCTGGAACTTGTCCGCGTCGCGTCCGCTGATGCTCCCGACTGCATAGGTCAGATCCATCGCCGCCGCGCCCGGCACGCAGATGCCGAAGGTCCCGCTCGCGTGGATGAGTTCGCGCGTGAAGGTCTTCTTGTCGATCACGATCGCGATGCGCGGCGGCGTGAATTCCACCGGCATCGACCACGCGGCGGCCATCACGTTGCGGCGCGCGCCGTCCGCGCTCGTGACGAGCACGGTGGGGCCGTGATTGATGAGGCGGCTCGCGTGTTCGAGCGCGACGGGTTTGAAGCGGGAGAGGGTTTCCATCGTGCGGTCGGTCCGTAACATGTCGAAGTTCGACGGACTGTACAACAGATGGAAAAAATCTGCGGACAGCGTCAGCTGCGCGCACCCACGCGTGCCGCGCTAGCCAATCGCCTCGCGCGAGGGTGCGGCCAGGTGCTCGTGCTCGAGGCTGATCGCGTATCCGAGCGACTGCATTTCGGCGAGCCGGCTCGTGGTGCGCGAGACATCGTGCGCGCCGTCGAGGCCGACGAGCGCCGCGCGAATCGGCTGATCGGACGCGATGAACAGCGAGTGCTTGCGGTCATAAAGAATGTCGACGAGCCACACGAAGCGCTGCAGCACGTCGCGGCGCTTGAGCCGTTCCGTCTGGAGCCGATCGACAATCACGCCGCGCCAGCGCTCGGCGAGCGCGAGATAGTCGAGGTGCGAGCGCGCCGCGCCGCATAGCGCGTCGAAATCGACCCACACCAGTTGCTTGCCCGCTGCCGTGACAGGCAGCAATCGTCCAGCCACTTCTGCCGTCGTCGGATGCACGGCCGCTTGCGCTTCGTACGCGCCAAAGAGCGCCCAAAGCGGTTCGCGCGTGCCTTCGAGCGGCGTGAAAAAGCGCTGCTCGGCGGCTGGCGCGCCGCCGGCATCGCTTTGCTCGCGGTAGTCGCGCTCGCCGTCGAATGCAACGATTTCGAAATGCCGCTCGATGCGTTCGATCGTCGGTTCGAAGCGTTCGTGAAACTCGGGGTCGGGCAGCAGGTTGCGCGGACTGTAGTTCGACGTCAGCACGATGCGCGTGCCGCATGCGAGCGCCGTTTCCAGAAAGCGGCCCATCAGGAACGCATCGGCGATGTCGTGCACATGAAATTCGTCGAAGTAGAGCAGGTCGACGTCTTTGAGCCACGCGCGCGAGACGTCGCCGAGGCGATCGTCGCTTTTGGGCGCTTGCACGAGCAGGCGGTTTACGTCGCGAATGAACTGATGAAAATGGATGCGCCGCTTTGCGCACGTGGCAAGCGCGTAGACCGTATCGACGACCAGGCTCTTGCCGCGTCCGGGCAGACCATGACAGTACACGCCCTGCCGGGCGTGCTGCCTCGTGCCGGCGCGCTCACCCTCGAGCAGGAGGCACAGTGCGTCGATCGCCCGCTGCTGGCTCTCGTCCGCGACGATACCCTTTTCGGCCAGTGCGCGGGTGACAGCGTGCGGTTCGATCATGCGGCAACGATTGATTGGGAAAACGATGGAAAAAGGCAGGCGGCGCGAGAAACGGCATGCACCCTGGCGCAAGTTTAACAGGGCGCTTACTTGTGCCGCTCGCAGCCGTTCGTGCCCCAATGGCGACGTGCCGCCGCGCGCCCCAATTTGCAGCTGCATCCCAGCCACGCTTTCATCACACGTTTCTCACAGCCGTTCGATCAGCCGCGCGTCGCCGTGATCGCAATACGCGTGACACGCTGCGCGCGCGGCGTTCGCCGCGCCGTGCACGAACAGCGGCGCGTCGGCGCGTCGCGACATGGAGACCACGATAGACGGTGGCGAGGGCTGCAACGGCAACTCGATCAACTCGCCGCGCGCGACGAGCTCATCGACGAAAAGGCGCGGGATGGCGGCCACGCCGAAGCCGTCGCGCACGAGCTGCACGATCACCGAGATCGACGGCGATCCGGTGATGCGCGTCTCCGAAAGCGGCACGCCATTGGCGAGCGCGAGCTTGCCGACGATGTCCTCCATCGCGCGATGCGGCGCGGTCCCGCGCCCGAAGGTGAGAATCGGATGGCGTAGCACGCGCTTCGCCAGTCCGCTGCGAGACAGCGGCAGCAAGCCCGCGCGCGCGATCCAGTGGACCGGATAGTTCGCGAGCGCATTACATACTACGGATTCCTCATCACTGCCTTCCACACGCATGATCAGGTCGAGCTCGCCCGCCATCAAGCGCCGTTGCAGCACGACGCTCACGTCCACAGCGAGCTCCACCTCGAGCTGCGGATAGTCGCTCGCGAGCCGCCGCATATAGTCGGCGAGCCAGCTATGCACCACGGTCTCGATCACGCCCAGGCGCAGCTTGCCGCGCATCGCGCCTTCGTTGGACGCGGCGGCCTGCAACTGGCGAGTCGCTTCAACGACGGCTTTTGCGTAGCCCAGCAGATATTCGCCGTTCGGCGTGAGCCGGAACTCGCGGCTTTCGCGCTCGACGAGCACGGTTTGCAACTCGTCTTCGAGCGCTTTCAGACGCTGCGAAATGGCAGCGGGCGTGGCGTGCAGCGCGGTGGCCGTTGTGCGGAAGCTGCGCAGCCTCGCGAGCGTGACGAAGGTTTCCAGAAAGCGTGTGTTCATGGCTCGAGGCGCGCAAAGGGCGCTTGAAAAAAAACAACGTGACCCGGGAAAACCCGCGTTTTCGTTAAGAAATTCTATTCATCTGAGCCAAAAAAAACTAGTTGGCGTCAAATTTTCTTCTTTTCTATGCTTCGCTCTAACGGTGCGCGACGTGCAACGCACCTGACTAGACCTCCCAGGCCCGACGCGGTTTCCACCCCGACACTCATTCACGCGATACACGAGAAATGCCCGAAATCATGACCCCGTTCGAATTCCGCCAGGCGGTCCGTCACCGCGATTTTCGCGACCCGACCGCCGGCCATTGCGGCGAGTACGCGCAAGCCAATCTCGCGATTCTGCCGGCCGCCTATGCGCACGATTTCCTGCGCTTTTGCCAGGCGAATCCGAAGCCGTGTCCGCTGCTCGGCGTGGGCGAGCCGGGCGACTTCCGCGTGCCGATGCTGGGCCGCGACATCGATATCCGCACCGATGTGCCCGCCTATAACGTCTACCGCGACGGTGCCCTCAGCGAGCGTGCCGAATCGATCGAGGCCTTGTGGCAGGACGATTTCGTGGTGTTCGCCATCGGCTGCTCGTTCTCGTTCGAGCACATGCTCGCGCTGGAAGGCATCGGGCTGCGCCACGTGCAAGAAGGCCGCAACGTGCCGATGTATCGCACCAACATCGCGAACCGCCGCGCGGGCGTGTTCGGCGGAGAGCTGGTCGTTTCGATGCGCCCCATGCGCGGCGCCGACGCGATCCGCGCCGTGCAGATCACGAGCCGCTTTCCGGGCGTGCACGGTGCGCCCGTGCATATCGGCGACGCCGCGGAGCTCGGCATCGCCGACCTCGCGCACCCCGAGTTCGGCGACGCGGTGACGATCCGCCCCGGCGAGCTGCCCGTCTACTGGGCCTGCGGCGTGACGCCCCAAACGGCGCTGATGGCCGCGAAGCTGCCGATCGCCATCGCTCACGCGCCGGGCCACATGCTGATGACCGACATCACGAATGCGTCGCTAGCCGTGTTCTAAAACCGACGGCGCATACAGCGCCACCTCTTCCCTACGCGTCTATCAAAAGGAGCAACAGATGGACAGCAAGACACTCGCGGCGAACGCCGGCGAGGCCGGCCACACCGGCGATATCGGTGAGTCGACCGGTACCCAGCATCTTTCCTGGTATGCCGAAGCCGGTCCACGCGCGCGCCGCGCGTTCTGGAGCTGCAAGGTGGGCTACATGCTCGACGGCATGGACACGCAGATGCTGTCCTTCGTGATCCCGACGCTCGTCGCCACCTGGGGCATCTCGCTGGGCGACGCCGGCTTCATCGGCACCATGACGCTGCTTTCGTCGGCACTCGGCGGCTGGATCGCGGGCATCCTCTCGGACCGCATTGGCCGCGTGCGCACGCTGCAACTCACCGTGCTGTGGTTCGCAGTCTTCACGGGCCTGTGCGGGATCGCGCAAAATTATGAGCAACTGCTTGCCGCCCGCTCGCTGATGGGCTTCGGCTTCGGCGGCGAGTGGACTGCGGGCGCCGTGCTGATCGGCGAAGTGATCCGCGCGCGCGACCGTGGCAAGGCAGTGGGGCTCGTGCAGTCGGGCTGGGCGATCGGCTGGGGTCTGGCCGCACTGCTTTACGCCGTGCTGTTCTCGGTGATGGCGCCCGCCATCGCCTGGCGCGCGCTGTTCCTGGTCGGTCTCGTGCCCGCGCTGCTCGTGCTGGTGATTCGCCGATATGTCAAGGAACCCGAAGTATTCGAGCATGCGAAGGCCGCGCAACAAGATGCCCAGGATACCCCGCGTTTTACCGAGATTTTCTCGCCGAAACTACTTTCCACGACGCTGCGCGCCGCGCTGCTGACCACGGGCGCGCAAGGCGGCTATTACGCGATCACGACCTGGCTGCCGACGTTTCTGAAGACGGAACGCCATCTCACCGTGATGGGCACCGGCGGCTATCTCGCGATGATCATCGTGGGTTCGTACGTGGGCTACCTGTCGAGCGCGTGGCTCACCGACCGCCTCGGCCGCAAGCCCAACTTCATCCTGTTCGCGGTGGGCTCGATGGCGATTGCGTTTGCCTACACATCGCTGCCGCTCACGAACGGCTCGATGCTGTGGCTTGGCTTCCCGCTCGGCTTCTTCGCTTCGGGCATCTTCTCGGGCATGGGCGCGTTTCTTACCGAACTCTTTCCCACCCGCGTGCGCGGTTCCGGCCAGGGCTTCTGCTACAACGTGGGCCGTGCGGTCGGGGCGCTCTTTCCGGTGCTGATCGGCACGCTCTCGAAGCAATTCGGCCTTGGCCCGAGCATCGGCATGTTCGCCGTGGCGGCTTATGGCGTGCTGATCGTCGCCGCACTCACTCTGCCCGAGACGCGCGGCCGCGAGCTGGAATCGGCCTGAATCTGGCCTGAACTGCAGGCGCGCTTCGCACGCGCCTTATTTCCATCGCCAATACATCGTTATACTAATCGACTCCGTATCGCACCATGACTTACGATCACGTTTCCGACGCTTGCACCCCGTCCCGCTGGCAATTCTGGATCGACCGCGGCGGCACGTTCACCGACATCGTCGCGCGTCGTCCCGACGGCACGCTCATCACGCACAAGCTGCTCTCCGAAAACCCCGAGCAATACCGTGACGCGGCAGTGGCGGGCATTCGCCATCTGCTCGGGTTGCGCGCCGATCAGCCGGTCACGCCGCGCGACGTCGAGATGGTCAAGATGGGCACCACGGTCGCCACGAACGCATTGCTCGAACGCAAGGGCGAGCCGGTCGCGCTCGTGACCACGCGCGGCTTTCGCGACGTGCTGCGCATCGCATATCAGAACCGTCCGCGCCTGTTCGATCTCGACATCGCGCTGCCCGAGGCGCTGTATGAGCGTGTAGTCGAAATCGATGAGCGCGTGAGCGCGCAGGGCGAACTGGTCGCGCCGCTTGATCTGGCCGGCGCCGAAGCCGCGTTGCGCGAGATCTATGACACGGGCATTCGTGCGCTCGCAATCGTGCTGATTCACGGCTACCGTCACACCGCGCACGAGCGCGAACTCGCCGATCTGGCGCGGCGCATCGGTTTCACACAGGTTTCGACGTCGCACGAAGTCTCGCCGCTCATGAAGATGGTCTCGCGCGGCGACACCACCGTGGTCGACGCCTATCTCTCGCCGATCCTGCGCCGCTATGTCGATCAGGTCGCGGGCGAGATGCCGGGTGTGAATCTGCAGTTCATGCAGAGCAGCGGCGGCCTCACGCGCGCGGACCGCTTCCAGGGCAAGGACGCGATTCTCTCGGGTCCTGCGGGCGGCATCGTCGGCATGGTGCGCGCCGCGCAGGCGGCGGGCTTCGAGCGCGTGATCGGCTTTGACATGGGCGGCACGTCCACCGACGTCTCGCATTTCAACGGCGAATTCGAGCGCGTGTTCGAGACCCAGGTGGCCGGCGTGCGCATGCGCGCGCCGATGATGAGCATTCACACCGTGGCGGCGGGCGGCGGCTCGGTGCTGGGCTTCGACGGCGCGCGCCTGCGCGTCGGGCCCGATTCGGCGGGCGCCAATCCAGGACCTTGCGCCTACCGGCGCGGCGGCCCGCTCACGGTGACCGACTGCAACGTCATGCTCGGCAAGATCCAGCCCGACTATTTCCCGCACGTGTTCGGCCCGCACGCGAACGAGGCGCTCGATCGCGACGCCGTGGTCGAACGCTTTAACGCGCTTGCCGATGAAATCTTCGCAGCCACCGGCCGGCACCGCACGCCCGAGGAAATCGCCGAAGGCTATCTGGAGATCGCCATCGGCAGCATGGCGAACGCCATCAAGAAGATCTCGGTGCAGCGCGGCCACGATGTTTCGCAGTACGTACTCACGACGTTTGGCGGCGCGGGTGGCCAGCACGCCTGCGGCGTGGCGGACGCGCTCGGCATGAGTCGTGTGTTCGCGCATCCGCTTGCGGGTGTGCTCTCGGCGTTCGGCATGGGGCTTGCCGATCAGACCGCGATGCGCGAGCGCGCGCTCGAAATCGTGCTGGAAGAGGCGTCGCTCGCGAAGATCGACGCCGCGCTGGATACGCTTGCGCACGAAGCGTGCGGCGTGCTGCTCGAACAGGGCGTGGACGCCACGCGCGTCACCACGGCGCGGCGCGTGCATTTGCGTTATCAGGGCACCGATTCGGCGCTCGCGGTGAACGCCGGCAGCGTGCCGGAAATGCGGGTGGCGTTCGAAGCCGCCTACCGGCAGCGCTACGCATTCCTGATGCCGGATACGCCGCTCGTGGTGGAGCTCGCATCGGTCGAAGCCATCGGCCACTCGGACGCGCAGCCGGCGACCAGCACCCTCGCGTCGCGCGAAGCGGGCGGCGCGCCGGTGGTTCAGGCGCGCGTGCGTCTCTATTCGGGCGGCCGGTGGCACGATGCGTCGCTCTATCTGCGCGATACGCTCATGGCCGGCGACGTGCTCGACGGCCCCGCGATCATCGCCGAGAAGAACGGCACCACTGTGGTCGAGCCGGGCTGGCAAGCGGCGCTCACCGCCGAAGGCAATGTCGTGATGACGCGCGTGCTGCCGCTGCCGACGCGCCGCTCGATCGGCACCGAGGCCGATCCCGTGCGGCTCGAAATCTTCAACAACCTCTTCATGTCGATCGCCGAGCAGATGGGTTTGCGCCTGCAAAACACGGCGTATTCGGTGAACATCAAGGAGCGGCTCGACTTCTCGTGCGCGATCTTCGACGCGGCGGGCAATCTCATCGCGAACGCGCCGCATATGCCGGTGCATCTCGGATCGATGGGCGAGAGCATCAAGACCGTCATCGAGCGCAATCGCGGCAAGATGCGCGACGGCGACGTATTCATGCTCAACGACCCGTATCACGGCGGCACGCACTTGCCCGACGTGACGGTCATCACGCCCGTGTTCGCCGACGGCAGCGCCGGGCCGCTCTTCTATGTGGGATCGCGCGGGCATCACGCGGACATCGGCGGCATCACGCCGGGCTCGATGCCGGCGGCTTCGCAGCATATCGAAGAGGAGGGCGTGCTCATCGACAACTGGCAACTCGTCACGGCGGGCGCGCTGCGCGAGCGCGAAACGCGCGAGTTGCTGGCCTCGGGCCGCTATCCGGCGCGCAATATCGATCAGAACATGGCCGACCTGCGCGCGCAGGTTGCCGCGAACCAGAAGGGCGTGGACGAATTGCGCCGCATGGTTGCGCAGTTCGGCCGCGACGTGGTGCTCGCGTTCATGCAGCATGTGCAGGACAACGCGGAAGAAGCGGTGCGCCGCGTGATCGGCGCGCTCAAGGACGGCGCCTGGCGCTACGAGCTGGACAACGGCGCGGTGATCGAAGTGGCGATTCGCGTGAATGCGCAAGCGCGCAGCGCGGCGATCGACTTCAGCGGCACCTCGGCGCAACTGCCGAACAACTTCAACGCACCGAAGGCCGTATGCATGGCGGCGGTGCTCTACGTGTTCCGTACGCTCGTGGGCGACGACATCCCGCTCAACGCAGGCTGTCTCAAGCCGCTCACGGTGACAGTGCCCGAGCGCTCGATGCTCAATCCCGCGTATCCGGCGGCGGTGGTCTCGGGCAATGTGGAGACCTCGTCGGCGATCACGAATGCGCTTTACGGGGCGCTGGGCATCGTGGCGTCGAGCCAGGGCACGATGAACAACTTCACCTTCGGCGACGCGCGTTACCAGTACTACGAAACAATTGCGGGCGGCAGCGGCGCGGGTGAGGGCTTCAGCGGCGTCGATGCGGTGCAGACCCACATGACCAACTCGCGCCTGACCGATCCCGAAGTGCTCGAATGGCGCTATCCGGTGCGGCTCGAATCGCATTTGATTCGTGCGGAGTCGGGTGGCGGCGGACGCTGGCGCGGCGGCAATGGCGCCGTCCGGCGCATTCGCTTCCTCGCGCCGATGACGGCTTCGATCCTCTCGAACAATCGCATCCATGCGCCGTTTGGCGCGGCGGGCGGCCGGTCCGGGCATGCGGGAAGCAACCGGGTCGAGCGCGCGGGCGGCGAGATCGTGGCGCTCGGCCATATCGCCAGCGTGGAGATGGGTGCGGGCGACGTGTTCGTGGTCGAGACGCCGGGAGGCGGTGGCTACGGGCACGCGTAAATGCGCTGCGTTGCCGCCTGCATGGGGCGCCGCGCAGCATGAACGAATCTTCATCCGCTTGAGGCCGGCATGAGAGACGAAGGCGCCTAATCTGGGACGGCAGCCGTTCAATAGCGAAGATTCAGGAACGACAGACCCGCGGCTGCTTCGACTCTCATGACATGGAGGCAGACAATGATGAACGCGATTCTCAAGCGCGCGGTTCCGCTCGTACTGATGGCGGCCAGCTCTCTGGCGTGCGCCGCTGGCCATCTGACGCCGCAGCAGTGCAACAGCTATCCACTCAAACCGGCGCACGGCGCGCTTTCGAGCGACGATGTGGCGCGTGAGCTCGCCGAGCTGGCGTCGGTGGGCTACCGGCCCGGCATCGATAACTATTCGCCCGATATCGCCGACGCCCGCGCGAGGCTCAACGCCGAATACGTGAAGGACTGCGCGCCGGGGCCGTCTACTGCGAGCCGGTCGGCAACCGGCGTGGCCACGAGCGCCTCCACGAGCGGCTAAACCTGTCTCGCGGCCCACGCCGCATCCTGTTCCCTCGTCGTTCCTTCGGCCGCCGTCACAAAACTTAAAAGCAGCTTCGGTATGCTTCGGCGTCGCCTTGCCGCTGCGTCCGCGTGCGTGCAAGGCAATGCTCGGGCCGCTCCTCGAGCCGTTGTTGTGCCTCTATCTGGCTGGAGATCTCGATGACGGTCGAATTCGTGCCGGCGCGTTCGCTTTTGAGCGACGCGCCGCGCAAACGTTTGAGCTTGCCGGGCGATCATGCGACGCTGCGCGCACGAGTTGTGCTGCTGGCCTGCACGATAGTTGCGTGTACAACCACAACGTGTGGCGATCGCGCCGACGACGCGCGCGTTGCCCTCACCACGCGCGCCTCACGCGAGCTCGCGCAGACGCAGCCCACTGCATCGCCAAACCCGGCGCAAGACACGGCACCGCTCGCAACGACCTTTGCGGCCGCATCCGGCCCGTCCTCACCGAATTCCGCCGAAGGCGCAAATGGTGCCGCCGCGTTTGCAGCGCGTGCGGTGCGCTCGCCCGCCCGGCCCGGCGCTGCCGACGGCGACCACGCCGCGTCGGATGTCGCGACAAACGCTGCGACAAACGCCGATGACGCGCCGCTTGCCACCCCCGTGATTCACACCGCCGACTGACGCACCTGGCCGCGCGAAGCTGCGCCGCTTGCCGTTGCGTTGGGCGGCGCCGCGTCGCGCGAGCATTCTCAACCTGAAGATGGAAACCAGAACATGACCTCGAGAAGCCGCCGTGACTTTCTCCGCACCGCCGCGATGAGCGCCGGTTCGGCCACCGCCCTGACGATGCTGCCGCAGGGCATCCGCAATGCGCTCGCGATTCCGGCCAACAATCGCACAGGCAGTATCCGCGACGTCGAGCACATCGTGATCCTCATGCAGGAGAACCGCTCGTTCGATCACTACTTCGGCGCGCTGCGCGGCGTGCGCGGCTTTGGTGACACGCGCGCGATCACGCTGCCCAATGGCAAGCCGGTGTGGAACCAGCCGCTCGCGGCAGGCGCGGGCGAAGTGCTGCCGTTCCACCCCACGGCGGCCAATCTCGGGCTGCAGTTCATCCAGGATCTGCCGCACGACTGGATCACGACGCACGCTGCCTGGAATGGCGGCCGCTACGACCAGTGGGTGCCCGCCAAGGGCACGACCACGATGGCCTACCTCACGCGCGACGACATCCCCTTCCACTACCAGCTCGCCGACGCCTTCACGATCTGCGACGCGTACCACTGCTCGACGATGACCTCGACCGATCCGAACCGCTATTACATGTGGACCGGCTGGGTGGGCAACGACGGCAGCGGTGGCGGCCCGGTGATCGACAACGCGGAAGCGGGCTATGGCTGGTCCACGTATCCTGAGGTGCTGCAAAGCGCGGGCATCTCGTGGAAGATCTATCAGGACATCGGCGAAGGGCTCGACGCGAAGGGCTCGTGGGGCTGGACCGGCGACAACCCGTACATCGGCAATTACGGCGACAACTCGCTGCTGTACTTCCATCAATACCAGAACGCGCAGCCGGGCAACCCGCTCTACGACCGCGCACGCACGGGCACGAACGTGCTCGCGGGCGGCACGTACTTCGACGTGCTCAAGCAGGACGTGCAGAACAACGCGCTGCCGCAGGTTTCGTGGATCGTCGCGCCCGAGGCGTATTCCGAGCACCCGAACTGGCCCGCGAATTACGGCGCGTGGTATGTCGATCAGGTGTTGCAGATTCTCACGTCGAATCCTGAGGTCTGGAGCAAGACAGCACTGCTGATCAATTACGACGAGAACGACGGCTTCTTCGATCATCTCGCGCCGCCGTTCCCGGCTGCATCGAGCGCCAACGGGTTGTCCACGGTGGACACCGTCAACGAAATTTTCCCGGGCAGCAGCAAATATGCAGCGGGCCCGTACGGCCTCGGGCAGCGCGTGCCGATGCTGGTCGTCTCGCCGTGGTCGCGCGGCGGCTGGGTGTGCTCGGAGACCTTCGATCACACCTCGGTGATCCGCTTCATCGCCAAACGCTTCGGCGAGCATCACAACCTGCGCGAACCGAACATCACGCCGTGGCGCCGCGCCGTGTGCGGCGACCTCACCTCGGCGTTCGACTTCGCCACGCCCAACGCCGCGATTCCGGTGCTGCCTTCCACGAGCGGCTACGCGCCGCCCGATCACAATCGCCACCCGGACTATGTGCCGCTGCCGCCTGCTACGGGCAGTGTGCCGAAGCAGGAGAGCGGCGTGCGCCACGCTCGCGCGCTGCCCTATGAGCTGTTCGTGCGTTTCGACGCGAATGGCGCTTCGGGCAAGGCGGGCGTGCACTTCATCAATACGGGGCGCGCCGGCGCGGTGTTCCTCGTCTACACGGCGGGCAGCGCCGACGCGCCGCGCAGCTATACGGTCGAGGCGGGCAAGCGTCTCGAGGACAAGCTGACGATTGGCGCGGGCGGTGCGTACGACTTCACCGTGCACGGACCGAACGGCTTCTTGCGCCGCTTCGCGGGCAAGCAGGTGCACATGAACTGGTTTGGCGGCGACACCTCGCGCCCCGAAGTCGCCGAAAGCTACGACGTGGCGAACGGCAATCTGCAATTGCGCCTTCAAAGCACGGGCAATGCGAAATGCCAGTTCACGATCGTCAACGCCTACGACCCGGGCACGACGATTCAGCGCAGCGTGCGCGGCGGCGACGTCGAGCAGCTTTATCTCGACTTGCGCAACGCCTATGGCTGGTACGACCTGGCCATCACCGTCGATAGCGACGCGAGCTTCGTGCGCCGTATTGCGGGTCACGTGGAAACGGGACGTCCTGGTTATAGCGATCCGGCGCTCGGTAGCTGACCCGCATGAAGCGCCCCGAGGGGCGCGCGCGACGGGTCATCGTCGCGCGTTGCCCCAAAGACGGCGCGAGAAATCTTCGATCTCTCCACTGAGCCGCCGCTTTTGCAGGGTTCGAGTCCAGCTTGCCGATAGCCCCGCCGCGCCGAGCAGGCGGCGATACTGCTCATCGTCGAAAGCCGTGTGCCAGGCGATGGCCGCCGCCTCGCGCACGGTCACGTCGCTTACGCGCGAGGCGAGCGCCAGCGGTGCGCCCGGGCCGACCCGGCCGGCGGCGATGACGCGGTAGAGCCAGCCCACGCGTGCGCCGTCCTGCATGCGCTGGGAGAGATTTTCGATGGCGAAGTGAAAATTCACCTTGAAGCAGGGCGAGCGCGGTTGCGTTACCTGAATCAGCGCGTCGCCCCAGCGAAAGATATCGCCAATGAAGACGTTCTCTTCGGTCAGCCCCACGGTGGACAGGTTCTCCCCGAACGCCGGGGCGGCAAACCGCTCGACTCGCGCAGGAAATTCGCGCGCCCAGTGGGCGTAGTGCTCGCGCGGATAGTGGCACAGCGCGCGGTCGGGGCCGCCGTGGAACCCCTGTTCTGCCTGTTCGTCTTCCTCTAGACCGCGCTCGCTCAACATGAGCGCGCCACCCACGGCGTGTTTGGCGATTGCGCTCGGACGGCTGCCGGGGTACTCACGAACCCGGCCGGTGAAGACGGCTATGGGAAAGTGCATGTGCAACTCCATCTGCATGACCCCACATGTTCCGCGCTTTGGCTTCGCCGTGCAATTCGAAATCGCGAAGCGCCGGCAATACGCGGCGTTCGGTCGCGTGCCGGGCACTGGGTGACCGATAGTCCTGGAATTTCGAGAAGACAGCTCAGCCTCCTCCACACGCTTGCCGTTCCAGCAGACTGAGCAGCACCCTGGCCGCCTCGCTCATCTGGCTCGAATCGCGGTGCACGATGCCTACATCGCGATGAAACGTATGATGGCCGAGGTCGATCGCACGTACCTTGGCTGGCCAGCGCCGCCAGGTGGCGGTCTGCGGAACGAGCGCCACGCCCACGCCGTTCTCCACCAGCTTCACGATAGCCTCCAGCTCGTCGAGCTCGCACGCATCCCGCACGGGCAACTGCATGCGCCGCAAAAAACGGTCGACCTGCCGGCCACCGAACGACGCACGGTCGTAGCGGATATACGGCCGCGTGGCGATCAGCTCCATCCAGTCGCTGCCACTCACGCCGCGCGGCACGATCAGCCGATACGGCTCTTGCGCGAGCGGAGTCCAGCGCATATCGCTCTGGAGTGCGAAGGGTGGGCGGATGATGGCGGCAAGCTCGATTTCGCCTGCGTCGACGAGATTGAGGAGTTCCATCGATACCCCCGGGATCACGCGCGTGCTCGCGCCGGGGCACTGCCTGCGCAATGCCGCGAGCGCGTCGGGCAGCAACGCGCGCTGCACCGATGCGATCGCGCCGATGTTGATCCGCGCCGCCACCGCCGGGTCCACGGTCACGGTGCTCAGGTTGCCGTAGAGCCGGATCACCTCCTGCGCCTGCACGAGAATCTGCTGACCGCGCGCGTTCAGGCGTGCCGTGCGTCCCTCGCGGTCGAACAGCGGGAAGCCGAGTTCGGCTTCAAGACGCTGCATTTGCGCGCTCACGGCGGCCTGCGTGAGACCGATGCGGTTGCCCGCAGCGGCGAACGTGCCCTCGCGGGCGACGGCAATCAGTGTTTTCAGCTCGCGGATCATTCACAAATTCCGTTTGTGTATGGCGAAATTATATATTGATTTTATTTTTCAACCGCGCCGTCTATGATGGTCCGACTCAATGCCGGTACAAAACGTATTGCATAAGCGAGTATGGAGCGAACCATGAGTCTTTCTCCCTTTCACCTGGCCATTCCCGTCTACGATTTGCCTGCCGCGCGCGACTTCTATGGCCGCGTATTCGGTCTCGAAGAAGGCCGCTCGAGCGACCATTGGGTCGACTTCGACTTTTTCGGCCATCAACTGGTGATTCACGAGCACCCGAAAACCGCCTCGCAGGAAAGCGCGCATACGAACGCAGTGGACGGCCACGACGTACCGGTGCCGCATTTCGGCGTGGTGCTGGAATGGAGTCAGTGGGAGGCGCTCGCGCAGCGGCTGCGCGAATTCGGCACGCGATTCGTGATCGAGCCGTATATCCGCTTTCAGGGGCAGGTGGGCGAACAGGCCACCATGTTCCTGTTCGATCCGTGCGGCAACGCGCTCGAATTCAAGGCGTTCAAGGACATCGGGCAGCTGTTTGCCAAATGAGCCTGGGCGGCGCACCCGGCGCCGCGCGCTTCAAGCCTGGATCAGCCCTGCGCGATGAAGTTGCGCACGTGGGTATTGAAGAGATCGGCGTGCGTGCCGCTCATGCCGTGCGTCGCGCCCCTCATCGTGATGCGCTGCGCGAAGTCGATCCACTCTTCGAGCGCCTCGACGTTGTTGCGGAACATCAGCGGGCTACGCTGGCCGTCGATCAGCAGCGTGCGGCACTTGATGTCCGCAGCGGGGCGGCGCGTGTAGGCGGGCAGCGGGTCGAGCAACTGCTTGGGCAGCGTCGTCGCGTTGGCGATGGCCATTTCGCGGAAGGCGTGCGGGCTCTTGCGCCAGGCGCCCGGCATGCTCACCGAATCCACGAACAGCTCGAGCCCGTCTTCCAGGTCGCCGCGCTCGATGAGATCGGCCGCGCGCGTGCGCAGCGCGTTGGTGGCGGGAGGCAGTACGTCTTCGTCGCTTTCGAGGCGGCGCAGCGGGCCGCCCGGGTCGGCCAGCACGAGCGTGCGCACGAGACGCGGATAGCGGCGCGCGAGATGATACGCAATCGAGCCGCCGCGCGAATGGCCCACCAGATGCACCGATTCGAGCCCCATCGCGGCGATGAAGTCGGCCAGCTCGTGCAGATGGCTTTCCCAGCCGAATTCGCCCTGGATGCAGGCGTCGGCGGCCGGCCAGTAATGGCTGAGGCTCGGCGCGATGCAACGGAAATCGTCCGCGAGACCATCCAGCTGCGGCGCCCAGTAGCGGTAATCGCACAGCGAGCCGTGCACGAATAGCAGCGGCTCACCAGTCCCCCGTTCGAGGTACGGCAGCACCACGCCCGAATCCAGCGTCGCGAACGACAGGTCGGGCGGAGCAAGTAGGGAAGGATCGATGCGTTGGTTCACGGAGACCACTCCAGTCGCGGAGATGACACTTTGCCGCATGGTGACGCTTAAGGGAAACGCAATAAATTGAACGTTGCCATCAGATTTTCTGATTGAAATAAGAATGAAAGCAAGCGTGAGCCGGAAGCGACAGTCGATCCGTGCTGCGATCGGCAAGGACGCTGGTAGACTCCGACCCGAAATTCCACTTCATCCTGAGCCCGTTCCATGCGCCGAAATCTTCTTTGCGTCTGTCTTGCTGCTGCTACGACATTGCTTGCCGCTTGCGCGGCCTCGACTTCGGGCACGCCGGCGGCTGCCGTGGGTGCCGATCGCGATGCACATGGCTGTATCGGTTCCGCTGGGTACGCGTGGTGTGAACACACCGGGCGCTGCGAACGCCCTTGGGAACTCGCGAAGCAAAAGGGTTTTACGCCCACGGAGGAGCATTTCGAGCACTACTGCGCGAGTGGAGCGGTCAACTGATCCGAAGCCACGGATCGCACCGAAGGCGCGTGCTTCAAGCCGTGTCATCGCGCGTAATTCGGTCAGGAATCCATATGAGATTTTAGAAAAATAGAATACGTATCAAATCAATTAGGATGCCGGTATATATAAAAAGACTTCTTTAAGCTGGAGTGGCGCATTTTTATATCCGCACACCCAGCGAACGATGCGCAGCAGCGCAGTCAATCCGACCCGCGATTCACGAATCTGCCACGAGTCACGATATATCACAACGTGATGTGTGTCCTATAATAATGCTGGGGTTCTGTGCAGGTGCACAGGAGGACAGTGAATCGGATCCCGTTTCGTCCAGGGCGCGCGTTTGAGTGCATCGGCGATTCGGTGCCCATGGCGTCGCCGCAGTTGTTTCGTCATATGGCAATCGGAAACAATAACCACGGAGGCAAATTATGGGTGACAAACTTTCCAATCCGGCACCCCTCGGGCTAGCCGGGTTTGCATTTACGACGTGGATGCTTAGTATGGTCAACGCCGGCTGGTTCAATGCCGACGCGTTGGGTCTGGTTCTTGCGCTGGCATTCGCATTCGGCGGCACGGCGCAGATGATCGCCGGCGTCATGGAGTTCCCGCGCGGCAATACGCTCGGTACGGTGGCATTTCTCAGTTACGGTGCGTTCTGGTGGTCCTTCGCGCTCTTCGTCGCGTTTCTCGGAACGAAGGTGCCCGAAGCGTTCGTCGGCTGGTACCTGCTGGTGTGGGGCGTATTCACGTTCTACATGTGGATCGGCTCCATGCACACGAGCACATCGGTGCAACTCGTGTTTCTCGCACTCTGGATCACGTATCTGCTTCTGGCGGTCGGCGCCTGGACAGGTTCCCTGCTCGCCACGCATCTGGGCGGTTATACGGGCCTGATTACGGCCGTGCTGGCGTTCTATGCATCGGCGGCAATGGTCATCAATGAAAGCTTCGGGCGGACGGTGCTGCCTGTTCACCCGTACGTAGAACCCCCGCATCCACAAGCAGCGTAGTAGTCTCGCGCCGGCGGGGGCGCGTGCCCGAGGGCGCTTCCCGCCGGAGGCATGGCAGCGCAACGTCCTCAACAAGGAGGAAGCCATGTCTGAACATCAGATCTTTCCCGTGACAGCAGAATGGGCGCAGCACGCCTCGATCGATCAGGCGCGCTACGAGGAGATGTATCGCCGCTCCACGGAGGACCCCGAGGGTTTCTGGGGCGAACAAGGCAAACGTCTCGACTGGATCAAGCCGTATACGCAGGTCAAAGACGTTTCGTTCGCCAGCAATGACCTGCATATCCGCTGGTTTTACGACGGCACGCTCAATGCTTGCAGCAATTGCCTCGATCGTCATCTCGCCACGCGTGGCGATCAGGTGGCCATCATCTGGGAAGGCGACGATCCCGCCAACAGCCGCACGCTGACCTATCGCGAGCTGCACACGGAAGTCTGCAAGTTCGCCAATGCGCTGAAATCTCTCGGCGTGAAGCGCGATGAGCGCGTGACCATCTATATGCCGATGATCCCCGAGGCGGCCGTCGCGATGCTCGCATGCGCACGCATCGGCGCGATTCACTCGGTGGTGTTCGGTGGGTTCTCTCCCGAGGCGCTGGCGAATCGCATTCAGGATTGCAAATCGAATATTCTGATTACCGCCGACGAAGGCGTGCGCGGCGGCCGCGCGATCGCGATGAAGGAGAGCGCCGACGCGGCGATGGAAAAATGCCCCGAGGTGAAAACGTGCGTGGTGGTCCGGCGCACGGGAGGCAAGGTCGGCTGGCGCGAGGGCCGCGATCATTGGTATGAAGATCTGATGCGTCAAAGTTCTGCGGATTGCCCGGCGGAAGAAATGAATGCCGAGGATCCGCTCTACATCCTTTACACCTCGGGCTCGACGGGCAAGCCCAAAGGTGTCGTGCACACCACGGGCGGCTATCTGACGTATGTGGCGATGACGCACCAATACGTCTTCGACTATCACGATGGCGATGTCTACTGGTGCACGGCCGACGTCGGCTGGGTGACGGGGCACAGCTATATCGTCTATGGCCCGCTCGCCAACGGCGCCACCTCGTTGATGTTCGAGGGCGTGCCGAACTATCCGGACAGCTCGCGCTTCTGGCAGGTGTGCGACAAGCATCAGGTGCAGATCATCTACACCGCGCCAACCGCGATTCGCGCGCTGATGCGTGACGGTGACGGCCCGGTCAAAAAGACCTCGCGCAAATCGTTGCGCCTGCTAGGCACGGTGGGCGAGCCGATCAATCCGGCGGCGTGGCTTTGGTATTACGAAGTCGTCGGTGAAAAGCGCTGTCCCGTGATCGACACCTGGTGGCAAACGGAAACGGGCGGCATTCTGATTGCGCCGCTGGCAGGCACCACGACGCTCAAACCCGGTGCCGCCACGCGCCCGTTCTTTGGTGTGCGTCCCGCGCTCGTGGGCGAGAAGGGCGAACTCATCGAAGGAGAGGGGGCAGGCAGTCTCTGCATGCTCGATTCGTGGCCCGGACAGATGCGCTACGTGTACGGCGACCCGGATCGCATGCGAACGACGTATTACAGCCAGTTCGAAGGCAAGTACTACACGGGCGACGGCTGCTATCGCGACGCCGACGGCGACTACTGGATCACGGGGCGCATCGACGATGTGGTCAATGTCTCGGGGCACCGGCTCGGCACCGCGGAAGTGGAGAGCGCGCTGGTGACGCATCCGAGTGTCGCCGAGGCGGCGGTGGTGGGTTTCCCGCATTCGCTCAAAGGGCAGGGCATCTATGCCTACGTGACGCTCAAGGTGGGCGTGGAGCCCACGGAGCCGCTGCGCCAGGCACTGGTGGCGCTGGTGCGCAAGGAGATCGGCCCGATCGCGAGCCCCGATTTCATTCAGTGGGCGCCGGTTTTGCCGAAGACGCGCTCAGGCAAGATCATGCGCCGCATCCTGCGCAAGATTGCCGATGGCGATTACGACAATCTCGGCGATGTCTCGACGCTGGCCGATCCGCGCGTCGTGAAGGAACTGATCGATCAACGGATTGCGCATTGAAACGCGAGCACTAGCGAAGCGTTCCACATAAAGGGTGGCACGCTGGACCGTTTTCATGGCCCGGCGTGCCGCCCTTCATTTTCCTGTGACGGAGCGCAGCGCCGCGCGCAAGAGCCCGATCGTGGCAAGCACCCACGCCGCGAAGGCGATGAGCACCGTGACCTTCGCCACGTTGGCGAGAAAGGGCAGGTGGGCGGCTTCGGCGTAGCTCCACGTGGCGGCGGTGTACATGCCCAGCGGAAAGACGATCGACCATTCCGCCGACGTGTAGCGAAGCGGATCGCCAATGATCACGTGCTTTTCGATGAAGAGCGCCGCAAGCAGAGGAATCCAGAACGTCGACATGGCCCAGCATGCCGTGGTCAGCACCTGCAGCACGAGCAGGTCGCTGCCCGGCCAGCCCGTGAGGTTGTGCCCGGCCAGAATGAGACGGCTGCCCGCAAACGTGGTAATGGCCATGGCGCCCATGTTGATCCACCAGGGCTCCGTGAGGTCGGCGGCCGTCATGGGCACGAAGCACCATCGATAGAAAATCAGCGTGATGAGGATCATGTAGAGGCAGCCGCCGAGCAGCCACGCTGCGAGCGCCAGCAGATCGAGCGGTATGGAGCCGCCGTCCCTCTGCGAGACGGCGGCCGCGAGCACCGCAATGGATTCGGTGGCCACCACCAGCAGCAGCCACGTGCCGTTGAGGCCCGTGTGCAAGCCGGGCTTTCTTTGCCCGATGGTCATGGCGGCCAGGAACGTGTACGAGACGACGAGCCAGAGCACGACGGCAAGGCCGAGCAGCCACGGCAGCGCGCGCGGCAGGAGATGAAAAGTGGAGAGCTGGCTGCCGATGACCGCGGTCGCGGCGACGAGCGTGAGAGAACCCGGCCCGCGTCCGTGATCGACGATATCGGCGTGCACCTCGCGCGGATAGCGAAGCAGGCGGCACAGCGAAATGGCCAGCAGCGCGGGCCAGGCTACCGCGTTGACGCCGAGAAGAAACCACCCGACGATCTCGTAGCCAAGCAGATGCGCGGCGATCGAGACGATGCCCGTCGCCATGACCATCGCGAAGGCTGTAGGCGGAAATGCCTGCAGCCAGGATGGATTCGCTTTGAGCGTCGGCATGCGTGGCTCCTCGACGCCTGAGCGCACCTCGACGCTTCGCGGGTGTCCGCTATCCCGTTGGGCCGCGTTGCCCCCTCGTCAAAGTCAGGTCTTCTTGATGTAAGCGTTGCACCAGCCCTTCGCATAGACCAGCTTGCCGCCATAGGTCGGGCAGGGGCCTGTCGTCGAGCCGGGCTTGCCCTGATACAACTGGCAATTGGCGCAGGTCTGGCCGGCTTGATAGCGGGCGAACTTCGACTTGTCGACTTTCGTGGCGTCCTCTTTATATCCGAGGGCCTGTGCGGTCGGGTCGCTTTCGGAGAGCAACGGGGCGTCGGCTCGCGACTCGGTGGACAGCACCGTCGTGGAAGCAACAGAGGCGGCAATGATCATGAAACGCCGGCGGGAAAGTGACATGGTGGGGACTCCTATGTGAAATGGAGCCGACAGGCGCAAGGCGTATTGTGCGTTTCGCCCTTCGTCCGGTCACGTTGACTGTATCCCGTCGGTCCATGGAAGCTCGCTGAGCATACGCCATACCCACCGGTCATATCACCGGATCCGCTGGCGCCTGGCATGCCTCGAAACCGACCTGTTGGCGATTTCGAGCACATCGACTCCGACAACACTGGTACGGAACCCAATATATCACGGCGTGACATATAAATGCGCGCCGCGCGCGAGCGCCGCGGCGAATCAGCTGCGGGCTTGCGCGTCTCGCAGGCTGGCGAGCGATTCGCGCTGATTGCCTTCGGCGTCGAAGTTGCCGGCGTCGAGCCACGCTTCGAATACGCGCTTCACATCCGGCCAGTCCTTGTCGACGATGGCGAACCACGCGGTGTCGCGGTTGCGCCCCTTGTACACGATGGCCTGCCTGAAGATGCCTTCGAACTGAAAGCCGAGCCGCAGCGCGGTCTGGCGCGAGGGCGCGTTGAGGCTGTCGCATTTCCATTCGTAGCGCCGGTAGCCCAGTTCGTCGAATGCGTAGCGCATCAGCAGATACTGCGCCTCGGTGGAGAGCGCCGTGCGCTTGAGCAACGGCGAGAAGGTGACGCTGCCGACTTCGATCGCGCCGTTCACCGGATCGATGCGCATCAGCGCGAGCGTGCCCACGGCCTTGCCGCTCGCGCGGTCGATCACAGCGTAGTGCAGCGGGTCGGCGCAGGCCGCCGCGCCCGTGAGGTATGCACGATACGACGCGAGGTCCGCGAACGGCCCGACAGTCATATAGGTCCAGTCGCGGCCGTCGGCGGCCTGGCTGTAGGCGTCGAAAAGGTCGGCGGCGTGCCGTTCGACGTCGATCGGTTCAATCCGGCAGCGCGTGCCTTCGATGCTCACGCGCGCGGGCCGCTCGCGCGCTGTCCAGCCGGTCACCGGTTCGCCGACGGGTTGCTGATATTCGTTCGTCCTGGTTGCCATTCTTCACACGCTCCATTGGCACGGCGCGGGGCACGTGCTTGACACGTCACCTCGGGAATAACAGCTAAGGTAACCTTGCTCGTGGCACCTTGAAAAGGTCCACGGCGACGGATGCCCTTGGAGCCACGCTGCGAGGCGCGGCACGATGTGCTGCGCGCGGCGCAATCCGGTCGACGAGGCCGGTTTCTTGTAGCCGAGCTCTTGCGGTCATTCGTATTCGTCTGGAATCCTTATCGATGATCGAATGTGAACTCGACGGCCGCCTGGCATGGCGAGCAGCGAGCGTGGCACGAGCGCCACCACGCTCACGTGCAAGGCCACGAACGCGGCCCGCAGCGACAGCGTGAGGTCGGCGACGGCGAACAGCCAGCCGAGCTTTTGCACGGCGTTGTAGTGGCGCAGGTCGGCGTGCGCGCCGTACAAAAAATTTCTCGCGATGTGTAACCGGTGACGCATTGCCGACGAATTACTACGACAGGATGCTCAATCGTGCAGCGCGCGGCGAGCATGGACAGGTTCAGGAACGGAGAGCGGGAGCGTGAGCGCGGCAAATACAGCGGCGGGATGGATGCGAACGCGCGAGCGCGGTTCTCAGGACGGCGGCGCGGGCGCTATTGCCGTACCGGACGCCATGGGCTACCCTCACTCGATCGCGCCCGAATTGGGGCGCGGAGCCGCCGCCGCGTGCAAGCCCGCTGCAAGCTTCGACGCCGGCGCGGATATCGGCGCGGGCGCGCCGTCCCGCCGCCCGGAGAACACAGGACGTCCCTTGCATCCCGCGGAAATCCGTCTCAAAGCGCTATTGGTTGCTGGCCTCGCGGGCGATGCCGACGCATACCGCCTGTTCCTGCAGGAGCTCACGCGGCATTTGCGCGGCTATTTGCGCAAGCGCATTCCGCAGTTGCACGACGACGTGGAAGACCTCGTGCAGGAGATCCTGCTTGCCGTGCACAACGCGCGCCAGACGTGGCGCCCCGATGAACCGCTGACCGCCTGGGTGCACGCGATCGCCCGCTACAAGCTGATGGACTTCTTTCGCTCGCGCTCCCGCCGCGAATCGCTGAACGACCCGCTCGACGATCACACCGACCTGTTCGCCACCCCCGACGACGAGCCGGCGCAAGCGCGCCGCGACATCGGCAAGCTGCTCGACCAGTTGCCGGACAAGCAGCGCCTGCCCATCGTTCACGTGAAGCTCGAAGGGCGCTCGGTGGTGGAAGCCGCGCAACTCACGGGGCTTTCGGAGTCGGCCGTGAAGGTGGGCATCCACCGTGGCCTGAAGGCGCTCGCTGCGCGCATTCGGGGGGCGCAATGAAAACCGACGACCTCATCAACCTGCTTTCCACCGGCGTCACGCGCGTGGACCGCAAGGCGGTCTTGCGCCGCTTCGCGTGCGCGCTGCCGCTCGGGCTCGCCGGGTCGCTTGCGATTGTCATGCTGCTGTTCGGCGCGCGGCCCGATCTCATGAGCGTCGCGCAAACGCCGATCTTCTGGGCGAAGCTCGCCTTCCCGGTGGCGGTGGCGCTCGGCGCCGCGCTGATCGTGAGCCGGCTGGGGCGCCCGGGCGTGCGCGGCGGCTATGCGTGGGCGCTGGTGGCCGTGCCGTTCGTTTGCGTGTGGCTGGCGGGGTGGCTCACGCTGGGCGCGGCCGCGCCCGCCGAGCGCGTGCCGCTCATGCTCGGCATGTCGTGGCGCACTTGCCCGTTCAACATCCTGCTGCTTTCGGTGCCTACGTTCGCGGCGGTGTTCTGGGCCGCGCGGGGCCTCGCGCCCACCCGTCCGCGTCTTGCCGGCGCCGCAGCGGGCCTCTTTGCGAGCGCGCTCGCCACCATCGCCTATTGCGTGCACTGCCCGGAGATGAGCCCGGCGTTCTGGAGCATCTGGTACGCGATCGGCATGCTGCTGCCCGCCGCGGTGGGCGCGTGGCTCGGGCCGCGCCTGCTGCGCTGGTAGGTGCGTAGCCCGCTTGAGCCGGCAGGTCAGCGCCCCTCGGTCCCGCACGCGACCGTCGCGTTGCTCTCCAGCTCGTGAGCGTCGTCCGTCCCGGGTTTGATGTCTTCGAGCGCGGCGCGGCTCGTCTCCACGCGCAGCACGAGAATCGCCACGCACAGTACCGCGAGAATGACGCTCACCATGGCGATCACGCCCGAGACGCCGAATCGCTCGTACAGCAGCAACGCGAGCCACGGCGTGGCGATCGACGAGGCGCGTCCGCACGTTCCCGCCACGCCCGTGCCGCGCAACCGCACTTCGGTGGGAAACAGTTCGGGGATGTAGCCGAACAGACCGAGCGTGCAGATCGTGTAGATCGCGCTCACGAGGCAGAAGCCCACGAGCATGATGGCGACGGGCTCGCGCAGCGATACATACACCCAGCCGAGCGCGACGCTCACGATAGAGGAGATCAGGATGCCGCGCGCGCGGCCCACGCGGTCGGCGATGAAATAGCCGATCAGGCCGCCCACCGGCGAGCCCACCGACATCACGAACACGAAGCCGAGCGACTTGACGACCGAGAGCCCCTGCGCGACGAAGAACGTCGGCAGCCAGGCGATGAAGCCGTACAGGCCAACGTTCACGCCGACGGCCGTGAGGGAAGCCACGACCGTGCGGCTGCGCATGCCCTTCGCGAACAGCGCGCCGAGCGGCACCTTGCCCTTGTTCAGATTGACGGTGCGCTGCACGGGCGGCAACTGGCCCACCTGGGCGCTCACTTCGCGCTCGATGGCGGCGAGCGTGGCTTCGGCCTCGTCGAGCCGGCCCGCCGATTCGAGCCAGCGCGGCGACTCGGGCATGCGGTGGCGCAGGAACCAGACGACGAGCGCGCCCACGCCGGCGAGCGCGAACATATAGCGCCAGCCCAGATGCGGAATGACCCAGTAGCCCGCGGCGAGCGCCGCGAACAGGCCGCTATTGGTGATGACGGCGAGCAGCGACACCCACTTGCCGCGCGTGGCGGGCGGCACGAATTCCGCGAGCGTGCCCGCCGCGACGACGAGCTCCGCGCCGAGCCCGAGCCCCATGACGAAGCGCAGCCCGATGAGCCATTCGATGTTGGGCGCGAAGCATGCGGCGATGGAGGCGAGCCCGAACACGGCGAGGTTGAGCTGATACGAATAGCGCCGGCCGAGCCGGTCGCCGAGCCAGCCCGCGATGAACGCGCCGAGCATCATGCCGACGAAGGTGGAGGAAACGAACATCGCGCCGTGGTGCAGGTCGGTGAAGCCGTCCTTGACCATAGCCGCGACGGAGCCGTTGGCGAGATAGATGTCGAAGGCGTCGAGGAACGCGCCGCCGGCGATGAGGCCGAGAATCTTCCAGTGGAAGCGGGAAATGGGCAGCCTGTCCAGGCGCCCGGCCGCGTTGATCGGGTGTTGCATGGTTTCGTCTCCTGTTGAAGCCGCCTGCGCGCACGGGAAGTGCGCGCAGGCTTCTTTGCTGCTTGCGCAGCTTGCGCTGCGTGTGCCGCTATGCGGTTGTGCTTCTCTGCGCGGTTCTTTATTGTGTGCTGCGAATACCGTTCTGGACTGCGAATGTTTTGCGTGACTCGCCGCCACACGCCTGAGCTTGTGGCGGCGCTTGCCACCGCCACGTGGCTTCACACCGCGCCGCTCTCCCGCAGCGCGCGAACGCGCGCGTCGTCGTAGCCGAGTTCATGCAGGATCGCTTCGGTGTGCTCGCCGAGCGCGGGCACGGGGTCCATGCGCGGGTTGTCGGCGAGCGTCGCGCCTGGCGGCAGCAGCGCGGGAATTTCGCCCGCGGGCGTGCCCACGCGCGTCCAGCGCTCGCGCGCGGCGAGCTGCTCGTGCGCCCATACCGCCTGCATGTCGTTGATGTGCGCGTTCGCGATCTTCGCTTCTTCCAGGCGCTCGATCACGTCGGCGGCCGTGAGCGCCGCGAACGCGGCTTCGATGAGCTGGCCCAGTTCCGCGCGACGCGTCACGCGGCGGCTGTTCGAGCAGAAGCGCTCGTCTTCGGCCAGCGCGGGCTCGCGCATGACGGTTTCGCAAAAGCTCTTCCATTCGCGCTCGTTTTGCAGGCCGAGCATGACCGACTTGCCGTCGCCGGCCTTGAACGGCCCGTAGGGATAGATCGTTGCGTGCGCCGCGCCGTTGCGCTGCGGCGGTGTCTGGCCGTCGATCGCGTAGTAGAGCGGGTAGCTCATCCACTCGACCATGCTTTCCAGCATCGAAACGTCGATGCGCCGGCCGCGCCCCGTCTTGCCCCGCTCGATGAGCGCCGCGAGGATGCTCGAGTACGCGTGCATGCCCGCCGAGATATCGGCGATCGAGCAGCCGGCCTTGGCCGGCTCGTCGGGCGAGCCGGTGATGCTGAGAAAGCCGGACTCGCTCTGGATCAGCAGGTCATAGGCTTTCTTGTCGCGATATGGGCCGTCGCCGCCATAGCCGGAGATATCGCAGACGATCAGGCGCGGGTAGCGCTCGCGCAGCGTCTCGTAGTCGAGCCCGAGGCGCTGCGTGGCGCCGGGCGCGAGATTCTGCACGAACACGTCGGCGTCGGCGAGCAGGGCGTGCACGATCTCGAGCGCCTCGGCGCGCTTCACGTCGAGCGTGATGCTTTCCTTCGAGCGGTTGGTCCAGACGAAATGCGAAGCGAGGCCGTGCACGCGTTCGTCGTAGCCGCGCGCGAAGTCGCCCACGCCGGGGCGCTCGACCTTGATGACGCGCGCGCCCAGGTCCGCGAGCTGGCGCGTGCAAAACGGCGCCGCGATCGCGTGCTCGAACGTGACGACCTTGATGCCTTCGAGAGGGCGCATGGGAGTCTCCGTGGTGCGGTCACAAGCGCTCAGAACGAACGCGGCAGGCCGAGAATGTGCTCGGCCACGTACGAGAGAATCAGGTTCGTGGAGATCGGCGCGACCTGGTAGAGGCGCGTCTCGCGGAACTTGCGCTCCACGTCGTATTCGCAGGCGAAGCCGAAGCCGCCGTGGAACTGCAGACAGGCGTTCGCCGCTTCCCACGAGGCGTCCGCCGCGAGCAGCTTGGCCATGTTCGCCTGCGCGCCGCACGGCTCGTGCGCGTCGAAGCGGCGTGCCGCCTCGAAACGCATCAGGTTCGCGGCTTCCACGTTGGTGAACGAACGCGCGATCGGGAATTGCACGCCCTGATTCTGGCCGATCGGACGGCCGAATACATGGCGGTCCTTAACATATTGCGAGACCTTGTCGACGAACCAGTAGCCGTCGCCGATGCATTCCGCGGCGATCAGCGTGCGCTCGGCGTTCAGCCCGTCGAGGATGTACTTGAAGCCCTTGCCTTCCTCGCCGATCAGGTTTTCCGCGGGAATTTCGAGGTTGTCGAAGAACAGCTCGTTGGTCTCGTGATTGACCATGTTCAGGATCGGCTGCACGCTCAGCCCCTTGCCGATGGCTTCGTGCAGATCGACCATGAAGATCGACATGCCTTCGCTCTTCTTCTTCACGTCCTGGAGCGGCGTGGTGCGCGCGAGCAGGATCATGAGGTCGGAGTGCTGCACGCGCGAGATCCATACCTTCTGGCCGTTGATGACATAGCGGTCGCCCTTGCGCACGGCCGTGGTCTTGATCCTGGTGGTGTCGGTGCCGGTGGTGGGCTCGGTCACGCCCATCGATTGCAGGCGCAACTCGCCGTTCGCGATCTTCGGCAGATACTTGCGCTTCTGCTCGGGCGAGCCGTGGCGCAGCAGCGTGCCCATGTTGTACATCTGGCCGTGGCAGGCGCCGGAATTGCCGCCGCTGCGGTTGATCTCTTCCATGATGACCGAGGCCTCGGTGAGGCCGAGGCCCGAGCCGCCGTATTCTTGCGGAATCAGTGCGGCCAGCCAGCCCGCTTTCGTGAGCGCGTCGACGAAGGCTTCGGGGTAGCCGCGTTCTTCATCGATCTTGCGGAAATACTCGCCCGGAAACTGGCGGCACAGATCGCGCACGGCTTCGCGGATGTCCTGGTATTGATCGGTGGCGTCGTTCATTGCATGTATCCCTGCGGGTATTCTGGTGGATTCGTGATGGCGCTCTGGCGCTTCATTCAGGCGAGCACCGCGCGGGCCGACATCGTCAGCCAGCCTTCGTGATCTTTCGCCCAGAGCTCGACGGATTGGCCGTCTGCGGCGCGGCGACCGCATACGGTGAAGGTGTGCCCGAGAAAGGTCGGTCGCACGGCCTTGAAGCTGTATTCGCGCACCACGGCTTCGGGCGCAAAGCGCGCAACCGTGTCGAGCAGCAGCGTGGCGATCAGCGGACCGTGCACGACGAGGTCTGGATAGCCTTCGACGTTGCGCGCGTAGTCGCGGTCGTAATGAATGCGATGGCCGTTGAAGGTGAGCGCCGAATAGCGGAACAGCAGCGCCTCGGTGGGCGCGATTTCGCGCTGCCAGTCGGCGTGGGCATCGGCGGGCGCCTGCGTGGGCCTGGGCTGCGGCTGCCCCGGCTGCGCAGGCTCGCGATAGACGATGTCCTGCTCTTCGCGGATCGCGGTGACGCCATCGGCCTGAATTGCGTGCTCGACGGTGACGAACGCGAGACGTCCGCTGCGTCCTTCCTTGTGCTCGACGGACAGCACGCGCGAGACGCGCCCGGCATTCGAACCAAGCGTGAGCGGCGCGTTGAACGTCATGCGCCCGCCCGCCGCCATGCGTCGCGGC
Source organism: Paraburkholderia sp. (assembly GCA_035277805.1). GTDB lineage: Bacteria > Pseudomonadota > Gammaproteobacteria > Burkholderiales > Burkholderiaceae > Paraburkholderia. The sequence continues at coordinate 34,327 of DATEJU010000385.1, forward strand.
AGGCCGAGATCGGGAAGGAAGCCGCCTTTTTGCGGATGCCCGTCGGTGCCCAGTTCGGCTTGCGGCGCGGTGGACCAGAAATAGAGCCAGTGCCAGATCGGCGGCAACGCGTCGCCCAGACCCGGCGTGTGGCCGCTGTCGAGCGTGGCGGCTAGCGCGGCGGCAGGGGCGGGGGATATGAGGTCGGTAACGGTCTGGACCGGCCGCAAGAGCGGTTCAGGCAGGGGCGTGTTCATCGCCGTCTCCAGCGCTGGTTCGGCCAACGCGTTGCTATAGAAAGGATGAAGCGACTGTATGCGAATGTTCCGCGACGCGGAAATACGGATTGAATGTACCGGTCATAAGGGTATCCTATGACCTCCGCATTGAAAGGGCAGGGTGCATGGACGTTCGTCAGCTTCGTTATTTCGTGCACATCGTCGATTACGGCAGTCTCGGCAAAGCCGCGGAAAAGCTCTACGTGGCGCAGCCGTCGCTCAGCCAGCAGATCGCGAAGCTCGAAGACGATCTGGGCGTGCCGCTGCTCGTGCGCAGCCCGCAGGGCGTGAAGCCCACGGCCGCGGGCCAGGCGCTGTACCGTCATGCGCGCCTCGTGCTGCATCAGATGGAGCAATTGCGCCAGGAGGTACGCGAAGGCGTGGGCGCGGAATCGGGCACGGTCGCCATCGGCTTTCCGACGACCATGGCCTCGGTGCTGGCGATGCCGGTTTTCGAGCGCGTGCGCGAGCGCTATCCGGGCATCCGCCTGCAATTCTTCGAGAGCATGAGCGGCTATCTGAACGAACTGCTCGCGAATGGCCGTCTCGATCTCGCCATCCTGTTTCGCGACACGGCGACGCCGGGCATCTCGGCACTGCCCGTGCTCGACGAAGCGTTGTGCGTGCTCGGCGAGCCGGGGCTGCCCGCGCGTGCGCGCACGTGCCCGCTGGCGGCGCTCGCCGATGTGCCGCTGGTGGCGCCGGGTGTGGCCAATGGCTTGCGCCTGCTGCTCGAAAGAACCTTCGCGCGCGAGCAGGTGCCGTTGAATATCGTCGCGGATGTGGACTCGCTGCCCATGCTGCTCTCGGTCGCTCAGTCGGGGGCGGCGTGCACGATTTTGCCCGCTTCGGCGCTGGCGCTGCGCGCACCGGCCGAGCGGCCCAGGATGCGGCGCATCGTCGATCCGGTGATCAGGCGCCCGGCGAGCATCTGCTGGCCGAATGCATTGCCGGTGAGTTCCGCATCGCTCGCCGTGCGGCGCACGCTTTGCGAGCTGATCGAGGAGCTTTGCGCGAGCGGCGTGTGGACGGGAATCGAACTGCGGGAGGCGGGGATGGCGGCGGGCTGACGCGGGGCATCGAGTGGAACGCCGCGCGTCGGCCTGTTGGGAGACCGGCCCGCGATGGGCCAGCCCACAATGAGCCAGCCCGCGATGGGCCAGCCCGCGATGGGCCAGCCCGAAAGCGGGCCAGCCCGGCGCACGCTTAGTGCTTGGTATCGACGCGCTTGGGCTTGGGCGGCGAGTCGACCTTCGAGTACAGGAATGCCGGCGTGGCCTTGAGCGCTTCCTTGGTCGCGCCCGGCAGATACAGGTTGCCCTTGCGCACTTCGAGCGAGGCGATCGGCACGGCCACGTCGTGCGCGGCCACGCCGAGGAAGCCGCCCGCCGCGACGATGGCGGCCGACACGGTGCCGTCCGGCGCGATGATCAGGTCGCGCACCGTGCCCACCTTGGCGTTGTCGTCGTTATAGACGGCCTTGCCGAGCACGCTTTTCTTCACGCTCCAGCCTTCGAGCAGCGCCTGCGATTGCTCGACCGTCACGCTGAGCGGCTGCGTGCCGGCGACCTGGGCTTGCGCGCCTGCGCTGGCCACACTTGTGGCCAGAACGGCGGCCGTCAACATCGTCATGCGGAAAGCCATTTCCCGTACTCCTGATTCGAGGTTTTGCTTCAAGGTTAATCGGCGGCATCAACCGCGCGAAATAATCGAATCGCAATACTAGCGGGATCGGAGAATGGCTGCGCGCAAGTTGCATGTGAGCCTGGCGCGCTGCATCGGCATTGCCGGAGCGATGAACGGCGAAGCGCTATGTGCAGCGCCCTCGCGCATGACTGCGCGAGGGCGGGTAGTGGCGATACAGTGACGGCACCGCCCGGCACCGGGCATCGCGAGACGCTGGGCGCGGCCGGTGCCGCGCGAGGGTGGCAAGGTCGTGGCGTGGTCAGGGAACGCGCGTGCGCGTGACGTCGACCATCGGCGTAACGTCTGCGATCGGCGTCACATCCACGCTCGGCTCGTTCGCCTCGAATGCCCGCGTGGCCGGCTGGCTTTTCGCACGCCGCGCGCCCTTCCAGATCATCAGCAGGTGATAGTAAAGCCGCGGGCTCAAGCCGAACCGGTACGCGTGCAGATTGCCGAGCGCGAGATTCAACCCGGCGCGCGCATTGTGATTGCGCGCATAGAGCGACACCACGATCGGCACGAACCGGCGCATGGCGAGCTTGCGCGCGGGTTCGAGCTCGGGCGGCAGCGTCAGCGCCTGGAGGAAGCTCCAGGCCGCGAGCGAAGATGCGCTCGTCGTGTTGCGCGTCGACTGGGAGACCGAGATATCGGTTTTCCGGTAATAGGACACATGTTCGTCGATGTAGCACACGCCCCGCGCCGCCAGGCACAGGCGCACGCCGAAGACGTAGTCGCAGCACACGGCATGCTGCTCGTCGTAGCTGATCTGCTTGACGAGCGCCGCATCGGCGAGCCAGCCGTTGTTCGGGAACATCTGCACGATGCCGGTGCGTCCCGGCAGCGCCTGCAAGCCCGCCGCCGCGGGCGTGCGGTGATACGCGTGATTCATGTGCTCGCTCGACGCGTAATCGATGCTCCCGTCGTGGTCGACTTCATATTGATTGCCGAACGCGGCCTGAATCCCGGGGTGGCGCTCCCATTGCGCGAGCAGGCGCTCGATGCAGTTCCCGGCGAGATAGTCGTCGTCGTGGATCAGCAGGATCTTGTCGCCGGTCGCGCGCGCAAAGAGGCTCGCGACATTGCGCGCCTGACCGAGCGCGGGCGTGTTGCGCCGGTACGCGATGCGTTCGTCGTTGCCGTACCGCTCGGCGATCATGCGCTCGGTGCTGTCGTTCGGCGAGTCGTCGCCGATCACGATTTCGATGTTCGTGTGCGTCTGCGCGAAGCACGATTCGATGCAGCCGATCAATAGATCCGGGCGCTTGTACGTGGGCAGACAAATCGAGACTTTGGTTTTTATCGTCATGGGCCTACCCCTTGTTCCTTAGGGACGATGAAGAGGTTCGCATTGCGAACGCCACTCAACT